>NZ_JBEYVV010000027.1:66953-101686 GCF_040644155.1 Streptomyces sp. NPDC047022
CCCCTTGAGCGCGCGCTACGCGCGCATCCTCACACCCGCAGACAAAAGCACGCCGAAGCGCCCCTGAAAGGGGCGCGGGGAACTGCGCGACCAGCCACAGCGGGCCCGCAGGCAAGGACGTGCCGAAGCGCCCCTGATAGGGGCGCGGGGAACTGCGCGACCAGCCACAGCGGGCCCGCAGGCAAGGACGTGCCGAAGCGCCCCTGATAGGGGCGCGGGGAACTGCGCGAAGAACCGCAGCGTGCCCGCAGGGACCCCGCTACGCCGAAGGCGAAGCCGGCACCGTAAGCCCCCAGGCCCCCTCCCACACCGTCCACGTCCTGCTGCGCACCGGCCCGCCGGTCACCGCGTCCGCCTGGTAGCGGAAATCCGCCCCGGACACCGTCACGGTCCGCCCCCGTGCCGCGAGCGGCGCCGCCTCCGCGCCCACCGACAGCCGGCTCACCTCGACGACCGCCGCCCCGGAGGAGCCCGGCGTCACCGAGACCCTCGCCAGCGGCTGGTCCAGGTCCACCAGCGTCACCCCGTCCACCTCCACCCGCAGCCGGGGGGAGACGGGAGGCGCGGCGGGGGAGGCGAGCCGGGGCGGGCGGCCCAGGTTCCGTACCAGCGACCGTCGTGCCCGCAGCAACCTCCCGGCGGCGCTCGGCGCCCCGTCCCGCCGCAAGGGCACCGAGGACTCGCAGGGCGCCGAAGGGATCCGCAGTTCCCCGAGCACCACCCCGTCGCTGTCGTCCACCAGCAGGTCCAGCCGCCGCTCCACCCCGTCCAGCACGGCCCGCGCCGCCGCCACCGCCCCCGTGGGCACCCCCAGGGAACGCGCGAGGCACAGCGCGGGCCCGACCGGCACCAGCGACAGGCCCGTGCCGGTCAGTTCCCGCCGCCGGTGCAGCAGGGTCACCGCGCGCAGCAGGGCACGGTCGTCGCCCACCACCACCGGCCGTCGCGACCCCCTGCGGTCCAGTGCCCGGGCGAATTCCTCCGGCCCCTGAGGGAGGCACACCTTGGTCGCCGCACCCGCGCTGAGCACGTCTTTCGCGATCCGTACCGACTCACCGTCGCTGTGACGGGCAACCGGGTCGATCACCACGAGGAGCTGGTCGGAAGTCGCCACCTCGGTCCTGCCTCGCTTCCTCGGGTAGCATCTTTGTGCAAGAGCCCCTTGCGCTATTGCGCCAGGGGCTTCGTCTATTCCGGGGCATCCGGTCCGAAGGTTTGCGACCAAAGGCGGTCGCGGTGCACACGGCGGTGAACCCTCCGCGTGCGCCCCTGACCTTGGACATGCCCCGCCCGGAAGGGGTGTACGCGCGTGCCCGCACTTGTGCTGCTCGGTGCTCAGTGGGGTGACGAGGGCAAGGGAAAGGCCACCGACCTGCTCGGTGGCTCGGTGGACTATGTGGTGCGATACCAGGGCGGCAACAACGCCGGCCACACGGTTGTCGTCGGCGACCAGAAGTACGCCCTCCACCTCCTCCCTTCCGGAATCCTCTCGCCCGGATGTACGCCGGTCATCGGCAACGGCGTCGTCGTCGACCCGTCGGTCCTGCTCTCCGAGCTGAGCGGTCTGAACGAGCGCGGCGTCGACACGTCGAAGCTCCTGATCAGCGGTAACGCGCACATCATCACGCCCTACAACGTCACCGTCGACAAGGTGACGGAGCGCTTCCTGGGCAAGCGCAAGATCGGTACGACCGGCCGCGGCATCGGACCGACCTACGCCGACAAGATCAACCGCGTGGGCATCCGGGTCCAGGACCTGTACGACGAGTCGATCCTCACCCAGAAGGTGGAGGCGGCGCTCGACGTCAAGAACCAGGTCCTGACCAAGCTCTACAACCGCCGCGCCATCGCCGTCGACCAGGTGGTCGAGGAGCTGCTCGGCTACGCCGACAAGCTCCGCCCGTTCGTCGCCGACACGGTCCTGATCCTCAACCAGGCCCTCGAGGACGACAAGGTCGTCCTGTTCGAGGGCGGCCAGGGCACCCTGCTGGACATCGACCACGGCACGTACCCCTTCGTGACCTCGTCCAACCCGACCGCGGGCGGCGCCTGCACCGGCGCCGGTGTGGGCCCGACGAAGATCAGCCGTGTGATCGGCATCCTGAAGGCGTACACGACCCGCGTCGGCTCGGGCCCCTTCCCGACCGAGCTGTTCGACGAGGACGGCGAGGCGCTGCGCCGTATCGGCGGCGAGCGGGGCGTGACGACGGGCCGTGACCGCCGCTGCGGCTGGTTCGATGGGGTGATCGCCCGTTACGCGACCCGGGTGAACGGCCTGACCGACTTCTTCCTCACCAAGCTGGACGTACTGACCGGCTGGGAGCAGATCCCGGTCTGCGTCGCCTACGAGATCGACGGGCAGCGCGTCGAGGAACTCCCGTACTCCCAGACCGACTTCCACCACGCGAAGCCGATCTACGAGTACCTCCCCGGCTGGCAGGAGGACATCACGAAGGCCAAGACCTTCGCCGACCTCCCCAAGAACGCCCAGAGTTACGTCAAGGCCCTGGAGGAGATGTCGGGCGCCCCGATCTCAGCGATCGGCGTGGGCCCGGGCCGCGACGAGACGATCGAGATCAACTCGTTCATCTGACGGGTCCTTTCACGCGCGGAAACCGACAAGACGGCGGGTGCGGCACACCGGTACCAGGTGTGCCGCACCCGCCGTCCCGTCTCGCACCCGCCGTCCCCGCACCCCGGACCGGGGTGACCCGCCTGACCTCGTGACACTCCGAATACCTCTTCTGGATGCCCCCGGTGGCGCCTCGGCCGCCCCGGGGGCATGGTCGTTCCATGGGGCATCCTTGACCTGTACATGGGTTGTTGGGGGTTTCGCGCGCCACCTGAGTGCCGCGACCATCTACGCGTGTAGTCCCGTACTCCCCGCACAACACGCGCAGTTGACCCCCTACACCCGAGTCCCAGGAGAGCTGAATGCCCGTCAATCCCATGAACCGCCGGGAGTTCGTGAAGAAGTCGGCCGTCACCGGAGCGGCCGTGGCCGCGGCGGGCACCGTCGCCGCCGCCCCCGCGCAGGCCGCCGAGCGCACGCCCGACCACATGCCCCCCGGGCACAAGCCCCGCACCTGGTCGTTCTCCATCCTGGGCACCACCGACCTGCACAGCCACGTCTTCGACTGGGACTACTACAAGGACGCCGCCTACAGCGACAAGGCGGGCAACTCCGTGGGCGTGGCGCGCGTCGCCACCCTCATCAAGCAGCAGCGTGAGGCGAAGGGCGAGCACCGCACCCTGCTGGTCGACGCCGGCGACATCATCCAGGGCACCTCGCTCGCCTACTACTTCGCCCGCGTCGAACCGATCACCGGCTCGAAGGGAAAGAAGGGCCCCAAGCACCCGATGGCCGTGGCCATGAACCACATGCGCTACGACGCCGCCGCCCTCGGCAACCACGAGTTCAACTACGGCATCGAGACCCTGCGCAAGTTCGAGAGCCAGTGTGACTTCCCGCTGCTCGGCGCCAACGCCCTCGACGCCAAGACGCTCCGCCCCGCCTTCGCCCCGTACACCGTGAAGCGCATCTGTGTTCCCGGCGCCCCGGACATCAAGGTCGGCATCCTCGGTCTCACCAACCCCGGCATCGCCCTGTGGGACAAGGACAACGTCAGCGGGAAGATGGTGTTCCCCGGACTGGTCGAGCAGGCCAAGAAGTACGTGCCCCGCCTGCGCGCGCTCGGCTGCGACGTCGTCTTCCTCACCGACCACTCCGGTCTGGACGGCTCCTCCTCCTACGGGGACGAACTCCCCTACGTCGAGAACGCCTCCAACCTCGTCGCCGAGCAGGTGCCCGGCATCGACGCGATCCTCGTCGGTCACACCCATGTCGAGGTCCCGTCCTACACGGTGAAGAACAAGGAGACCGGCGAGGACGTCCTGCTCTCCGAGCCGTACTGCTGGGGCTACCGCCTCAGCGTCTTCGACTTCGAGCTCGAGCTGCACCACGGCCAGTGGAAGGTCACCGGCAAGAAGGCGCAGACCCTCAACCCCAACACGGTGGACGAGGACCCGGAGATCAAGAAGCTCCTGGAAGCGGACCACGAGCTGGTCGTGAAGTACGTGAACACGGCCGTCGGCACGTGCACCGCCGACCTCTCGGCGGCGGAGTCCTGCTGGAAGGACGTGCCGATCATGGACTTCATCCAGCAGGTCCAGATGGACGCGGTGAAGGCGGGCCTCTCGTCCGCAGACGCGGCGCTTCCGCTGATCTCGGTCGCGGCCCCCTTCAGCCGCACGGCCGACATCCCGCAGGGCAGCGTCACCATCAAGGACATCGCCGGCCTCTACATCTACGACAACACCCTGTACGGCAAGAAGCTCACGGGCGCCCAGCTCAAGGACTACCTGGAGTACGGGGCCAAGTACTACCACCAGGTCCCGAGCGGCACGAAGGTCGACACCGCGACCCTCACCAACGCCAACAACTTCTGGGACTACATGTACGACACGGCGGCGGGCGTCTCGTACGACATCGACATCGCGCAGGCCGAGGGTTCCCGCATCAAGAACCTCACCTACAACGGCGCCCCGGTCGCCGACGACCAGGTCTTCGTCGTGGCCGTCAACAACTACCGGGCGAACGGCGGTTCGGGCTACCCGCAC
Organism: Streptomyces sp. NPDC047022; assembly: GCF_040644155.1. Classification (NCBI taxonomy): domain Bacteria; kingdom Bacillati; phylum Actinomycetota; class Actinomycetes; order Kitasatosporales; family Streptomycetaceae; genus Streptomyces; species Streptomyces sp. NPDC047022. The sequence goes on from NZ_JBEYVV010000027.1 coordinate 71,574, forward strand.
ATCGCCGCGGCGCCGATCGCGTACAGCTCGACCAACGAGATCCGCCAGCTGATGATCGACTACGTCACGGCGAAGAAGAGCCTGAACCCGGCCGACTTCGCGGTCACCAACTGGAAGCTCACGCAGGCCGGAACGCCGGTGTTCTGATCCCGGACCGCTCCCTCACCCTCACCCCGCCGCGTGGACCAGGAAGTCGGCCCACGCGGCGGGCGAGGCGGTGAGGCCCGGCCCGTCCGGGTTCTTGGAGTCACGGATGTGGACGGTGCGGGGGCAGGAGGCGACTTCGACGCACTGGCCGCCGCTGTCGTTGCTGTATGAGGACTTGTGCCAGGTGTAGGCGGTTTCGACGCAGTCGCCACCGCCGCCGTCGCTGTAGCTGGACTTGAACCACCGAAGGCCACCGGTGCCGGTCATTGCATCTCCCCTGCCAACCGTTCGATGAGGTTCAGGGACTCGTCGGGACCCAGAGCCTGTGACCGGATCTTCGCATATCTGTGGGCCAGTTGGGACGCCTCTTCCGGTTCGCTGATCAGGATGCCCTGATCCTCGATCTCCATGTACACGACGTGCTCGTGGTCCTTGGTCTCCAGCAGTTTCATGGCGCCCCGGTCGCCTGCGTACGTGCCGCGCAGCCCGCGTTCCGTGGGAAGGATCTGGATGCAGACGTTGTCCCTCCGCGCGTCTTTCGCCAGCGACAGCAACTGCTCTTTCAGCACGTCCCAGGACCCGAACGGCCGCCGCAGCACGCTCTCTTCGAGGATCAGCTCGATCATCGGGGGAGGGTCCCGGTCGAAGAGGGCCTTGCGCGCCATCCGTGCCTCGACCAACTCCTCACGCTTCTGCTCGGACACCGGCGGATAGCTGCCACCGATCAGTGCCCGCGAGTAGTCCTCGGTCTGGAACAGGCCGTCCACCAGCAGTGTCTTGTACGAGCAGATCGTGACGGCTTCCTTCTCCATTCCGTAGAAGCCCCGGAACCGGGCCGGGTACTTCTCCAGGAGCATCCACTTCCGCGCCTCCTCGAAGAACCCCAGCCCACCCCCGATCTCCCTCTCCAGTGCCACCAGCATCTGGTCGCTGGGGGGGTTGCGTACACCTCTCCAGGGCGCTGATCGCGGCGCCCGAGTACCCCGTCTTCTTGCCGAGCTGTTCCTGTGTCAGCCCGAGCTTCACGCGCAGCGATTTCACCATGGCGGCCACCAGATGTGCCGTGACACCCGCCTCGGACTTGTTCTCTTCCCGCGCCATTGCGGTCACCCCCGAACTCAACCGAACTCAAACGAACTCGACCGGTAAGCGGCACTCCACATCGGCTTCCGACCGTTCTGGAGGGTCGACGCCCGCGACGAGGGGGCACACCTGGCCGCTGTCCTGGCGCTATCCGCCCACCGCTCCGGACCGGTTCGTGCACACGCTGCTGCTGCGCAGCATCATCCTGGGGGAGGCCGAGTCCGGGCTCAGCTGAAGACGATCATCGAGCCCTGGGCGAGGCTGCGGGTCACCGCCGCGTGCAGGCCGAGCCACACATGCCGTTCGCGGGCGAAGGGGCTCGGGTCGTACGGGGCCGGGGACGCGGGTTCTTCCAGGGCCGTGGGCGCCGAAGGGGGAGCGGGTGCCATCGGGGGGTTCGCCGGGTCGATGCCGATCGCCGGTCCCACGGTCTCCAGCTCCCGCAGCAGAGCGTGGGAGGAGCCCAAGGGGCCTCCGCTCGCGAGGAGTTCGTCGTTCGCCAGCGGGCTCGGGAAGTCCACCGGGACATACGCGCCCGCGTGGTCGTAGTGCCAGACCAGATGGGACTGCTGGGCCGTCGTCTCGAACATCTCGAGGAGCTGCTGGTAGTCGCCGCCCAGCTCGTCCACCGGGGTCACGGCGAGCCCGCAGACCTGGAGGAGGTAGGCGCGGCGCAGGAAGTGCAGCGCGTCGTAGTCGAAGCCCGCGACCGGCGCGACCTCGCCGGTCAGCCCCGGCATGTACTGGTACACGGGCACCGGCGGCAGCCCCGCCTCGCCCAGCACCTTGTCGTAGAGGGCGAGTTCTTCCGCGAACGGATTGTCGGGGGTATGGCACAGCACGTCGACGAGCGGGACCAGCCACAGGTCACAGGCCAACAGTAAGCTCCTCGACTTATCGGGATGGCTTATCGGGGTGGTGCAGGCAGCGTAATGGCCACGGCGGCGCCGCGTCTCAGCGGTGGCACCTCAATCGTGCAGGTCCCATACCCACACCCCGCCGACCCACTTCCCGGGCCGCCCCACCAGCTCGTCCACCGTCCGGCGCAACTGGTCCTGGTACAGCTGCGGGGGCAGCACCAGCACGCCCGCCTTCCAGTAGGCGAAGTCGGCGCGTGCCTGCGCCTGCCAGTCCTTGCCGATCGTGGGGGCCGTACCGGTGAAGCTGATGTCGCGCAGCATGCTGGTCGTGGGGCGGGGCGAGTCGGTGTAGATGCCGATGCGCTGGGGGCCCCAGGGGCCGTTGAAGTAGCCGCCTGGCAGCTTGAACGCGAGGCCGGTCGCGGTCTGCCAGTGCAGTGCCTCCGCGTTGCCCGAGTCGGGGAGCGGGATCGGTACGAGCGTCTCGTCCTTGCCCACGTACGAGCGCCACGTACCGTCCGCGATGAAGGCGGGGAGCGGAGCCCGCTCGACCGTCTTCAGCGGGGCCGGGATGATCGGGATGAGGGCCGCCGCGACCGCCGTGAGGCCGATGAACTGCTTGCCGATGTCCGGTGTGCGCGCCAGCCGTTCGATCGCAACCGCCAGCAGCATCCCGAGCGCGGGCGCGCAGACCATCGCGACCCGGCCCTCGATGACCGACTCGAACAGGGGCGCCTTCGCGAACAGGGCCCAGGGGCCGGGGACCGTGGAGTCGCTGAGCGGCATCCTGAAGCGCGGGCCGAGGGAGAGGAGCGCGGCGGCGACCGCGGTGAACGCCAGCGCCTTGACCAGGGCGTGTTCCCACAGCCGTACTGTGAAGGCGAAGGCGAGGAGGATCAGGGGCCAGCCGTAGAAGGCGTTCTGCTCGGTGGAGTTCAGGGAGAGGGCGTTCGCCCTGGCTTCGTTGCCCGCGACCATGGAGCGCTCGGCGAAGGAGAACAGGGCGAGCGGGCTGTTGCCCGTGTTGACGCCGTGGAACACGCTCGCGTAGCTCTGCGGCCCGTGGAACTGCCAGTACAGGGGGAACGCGACCAGGGGGAGGCAGACCACCGCGCCGGTCGCGAGGCCCTGGAGCAGGGGGAACGCGGCGGCTCGGGCGACGTCACGTCGTACGACCGCGTACGCGCCGGCGAAGAGGGCCATCCCGAGCGACGCCAGGAGCAGCGGCTCCTCCCCGAGGAAGATCTGGTACGCCGCCATCAGGCCGAGGACCAACCCGTCCCGTACGACCCGGGTGCCCGCGCACAGCCGCAGCGCGCGGTCGATGATCAGCGGGATCATGAACAGGACGATGAAGTTCGGGTGGGCGTTGGCGTGGCTGACCATCGGGGGAGCGAAGGCGGCGAGCGCGGCGCCGGTGAAGGCCGCGCCCCGGGACCGTACGACCCGCTTCACGATCAGCCAGTACCAGGCGGCGGCGGTGGCGGCCAGCCCGAGCGTCATCACGAGCGCGAGGGTGATCGCGGGCCCGAGGAGCAGGGTGACGGGGGTCAGGGGGACGGTCAGGCCGAGCATGACCGTGTTGGCCATGAGGTTCACGCCGTCGGGAAAGCCCTGGAGGGTGGTGAAGAGGGGGTTGCGGAGGTGGGTCACGTTGTCGGCCGTGACCGCGAAGAACCACTCCCACTGGTTCTGGTCCTGGATCGAGTCCGGGAGGTAGCGGTGGTTCGGGTCGGCCCAGCGGCCCGCGTACAGACCCACCGCCATCAGCAGGAAGACCGTGATCGCGAGGAGGTCGGCGGGCCGGACGGAGCGGACCTTGAGGGTGGTGAGTTCCGCCAGGACGCGGGCGTAGTCGAGGGGGCGGATCTTGGAGCCGGGCTGATGCTCCCACTGCACGGGCACCTCGGCGACCGGCCACTTCGCGCGCCGGAAGTACTGGAGTATCTCCACGTCGATGCCCCAGCCGCTGAGCCGGGAGTCGGCGAACGCCTCCCGGGCGCGGTCCCCGTCGAAGAGCTTGAAGCCGCACTGCGTGTCCCGTATGCCGGGCAGGGCGATCCGGCGTATCAGCAGGCTTCCGGCCCACCCCAGAGCCTCGCGGACGCGGCTTTGGTGCCGCACTATGTTCGCGCCCGGCACCGCGCGGGAGCCGATCGCCGCCGAGTGGCCGTCGGCGAGCGCCTTGTCGAGACTCTCCAGCTCCTCGATCGGGGCGGCGAGGTCCGCGTCCGTGACCAGGACGCGGCGGCCGGAGGAGGCGAGCACGCCGAGGCGCAGAGCGTGGCCCTTGCCATGGTTGCGGGGGCTGGTGACGAGCTGCACGCGCCGGTCGCGGGCCGCGGCGGCGCCGACGATGTCCCGGGTGTCGTCGGTGGAGCCGTCGTCCACGACGAGGAGCTCCCATGTGCCGAAGCGGCCCTCGTTCTCGCACAGGTACGCGGTGATCGCGTCGAGGGTGGGTCCGAGCCGCGTCTCCTCGTTGTAGGCGGGGACGACGATGGACAGGTCGATGGCGATGGCCCGCATGTCCTCTATGACGTCGGTGGCCACCTCTGCGCTCATTCGGCGTCCCGGCGGTCGAGGAGCGCGAGGGAGTGCGCGTTGTACGCGGCGACGACGGCGTGGGCGGCGGCGGGGTCGCTGCGGGTGAGGGCGTCCACCAGTTCGGTGTGCCCGGCCCACAGCCGGCCCCTGAGGTCGGTGGCCCCGCGCAGATGCTGGACCGTGCAGACCCAGGACTGCACGCGCAGGCGGTGCAGGAAGTCGGAGAGGTACGGGTTGCCGTACAGGCCGCCGAGTTCGCGCCAGAAGCGCAGGTCGTAGCCGATGAGGATGTTCAGCTCACCGGCCGTCGCGGCACGCTGGGCCTCCTCGCCGCGGCGGCGCACGGCGGCGAGGGCGTCGAGGTAGCCGGGATCGGCGGTGATGGTGTCCCACTCGCCCGCGGCCAGGCGGTGGAAGATCCCTTCGGTGACGAGACCGCGGGCCTCGATCATCCCCCGGTAGTCCTCCAGGGAGTACGCGTGAACCTCGAAGCCGCGGTGCTGGACGGAGTCCAGGAGCCCCTGGGCCGACAGATCGACCAGGGCCTCGCGGACGGGGGTCGCGGAGACGCCGTACTGCTCGGCGATCTCCTTCACCGTGAACGCCTGCCCCGGCTGCAACCGGCCGGCCAGCACCTCGTCACGAAGCGCGTCCGCGATCTGCTGCCGCAAGGTGTTACGGGTAACGGCGCCATGACCGGCCATCGTGCTCGGGATCCCCCATCCGCGTAGGTGACGTACTCATGGTCGAGCAGCACGCCACCTTACGCGGTGCACCTCCACCCCAGCCCAAGCCCGCCTTCCAAGAACCACGGACACCCACACAACCCGACGCCCGATAAGGGGCGCGGGGAACTGCGCAAAAACCCACGACACCGCCGCACCCGCACGACGCCCGATAAGGGGCGCGGGGAACTGCGCAAAAAACCCACGACACCGCCGCAGCCGCACGACGCCCGATAAGGGGCGCGGGGAACTGCGCAAAAAACCCACGACACCGCCGTAGCCGCACAACGGCCGATAAGGGGCGCGGGGAACTGCGCAAAAAACCCACGAAGCCGCAGCCGCCCGACGCGCCCCCCTCAGCGAGCCGCAGGCTACGACGTGAACTCGTCAGCCACAGCCAACGCCGCATCCAGCGCAGCAAGCCCCTCCTTGGCCTCAGCCTCGGTAATGGTGCAGGGCGGAACGACATGCGTACGGTTCATGTTCACGAACGGCCACAGCCCGTTCGCCTTCGCGGCGGAGCCGAACGCCGCCATGGGCGCGTTGGCCTCACCGGCCGCGTTGTACGGCACGAGCGGCTCCCGGGTCTCCCGGTTCTTCACCAGCTCGAGCGCCCAGAACATGCCCACACCGCGCACATCGCCCACCGAGGGGTGCCGCTCCGCGAGCGCCCGCAGCCCCGGCTCGATGACCTGCGCCCCGACGACGGACGCGTTCGCGACGACGCCCTCCTCGGCCATCACCTTGATCGTCGCCACCGCCGCGGCGCAGGCCAGCGGGTGCCCGGAGTACGTCAGACCGCCCGGGTAGGGCCGCTTGCCGAAGGTCTCCGCGATCTTCCCGGAGATGGCGACACCGCCGAGCGGGACATAACCGGAGTTGACGCCCTTCGCGAACGTCATCAGGTCCGGGGTCACCTCGAACAGGTCCGCCGCGAACCACTCACCGGTGCGCCCGAACCCGGCCATCACCTCGTCGAGAACGAAGACGATGCCGTACTTGTCGCACAGGTCGCGGACCCCCGCGAGATAGCCGCGCGGCGGCACCATGATCCCGGCGGTCCCGGGGATGGTCTCCAGGACGATCGCGGCGATGGTCCCGGGCCCCTCGAAGGCGATCGTCGTCTCCAGGTGCTCCAGGGCCCGCTCGCACTCCTGCTGCTCGTTCTCGGCGTAGAACCGTGAGCGGTACAGGAACGGCGCCCAGAAGTGCACCACCCCCGCGGACCCGCTGTCGGAGGGCCAGCGGCGCGGGTCACCGGTGATGTTCACGGCCTGCTGGGTGCCGCCGTGGTAGGAGCGGTACGCGGACAGCACCTTGGGCCGGCCGGTGTGGATGCGCGCCATGCGCACGGCGTGCTCGATCGCGTCGGCGCCGCCGTTGGTGAAGAAGATCTTGTCGAGGTCGCCCGGGGTGCGCTCGGCGATCAGCCGGGCGGCCTCCGAACGGGCCTCGACGGCGAACGCGGGCGCGAACGTGGTCAGGGTCGCGGCCTGCTCCTGTATCGCGGCGACGACCTTCGGGTGCTGGTAGCCGACGTTGGTGAAGACGAGGCCGCTGGTGAAGTCGAGATAGCGGTTGCCGTCGTAGTCCCAGAAGTAGGACCCTTCCGCACCGGCGACGGCGAGCGGGTCGATGAGCTCCTGCGCTGACCAGGAGTGGAAGACGTGCGCACGGTCCGCGGCCTTGACGGCTGCGCCGGCCTGGGGGTCGGTCTGAAGGGTCATGCGCCGAAGAGTAGGTGTCCGGGATGCGGACGCGACATCGGCGTCATGTCTGTGGTCCGGGCAGGAACGCGACAGTGTGTCGACGCATGCCGTTCCGATACCTGTTCGACCTGTTACTGAACCGTAGACGGCGATCTTTCCGACTCCTCACGCGTCGGCACTATTCTCGGCTTTCTCAGGGGCTTGGGGCGGCAGGGGGGCAGGTGGACGCGGCGATGGAAAAGCTGCATGCGGGGGATCCGCAGCGGATCGGGGCCTATCGGCTGCTCGCACGGCTCGGGGCCGGCGGCATGGGGCGGGTGTATCTGGCCCGGTCCGGCCGTGGCCGTACCGTCGCGGTGAAACTCGTACGGCGGGAGCTGGCGGAGCAGGAGGAGTTCCGCGCCCGCTTCCGGCAGGAGGTGCAGGCGGCGCGGCAGGTCGGCGGGTACTGGACCGCGCCCGTTCTCGACGCCGACACCGAGGCCGACATCCCGTGGGTCGCCACCGGCTATGTCGCGGGCCCGAGCCTGCACAGTGTCGTCTCGCAGGACCACGGAGCCCTGCCGGAGCGCTCCGTGCGCATCCTGGCCGCCGGGCTCGCCCACGCCCTTCAGGACATCCACGCGGCCGGGCTCATCCACCGCGACCTCAAGCCGTCCAACGTCCTGGTGACGATCGACGGGCCCCGGGTCATCGACTTCGGTATCGCCCGTGCCCTGGAGACCCTCGGCGGCGACGGGCTCACCCGGACCGGCGCGCTCGTCGGGTCCCCCGGCTTCATGGCGCCCGAGCAGGTGCGCGGGGACCGCATCACGCCGGCGTGCGACGTCTTCTGTCTGGGCTCCGTCCTCGCGTACGCCGCCACGGGCAGCCTTCCCTTCGGCGCGGCGAACAGCGGGGTGCACGCGCTGATGTACCGCATCGCGCAGGAGAAGCCCGACCTCGACGGCATGCCCGAGGGGCTCGCCGACCTCGTACGGGCCTGTCTGCACAAGGACCCGGCCGCCCGGCCCACGCCCGCCCAGATCCTGGAACGGACCGGCGCCGAGGACACGGTCTCCGGTGGCCGCAGCCGCGATCCCTGGCTGCCCGGCTCCCTGGTTGCCCAACTCGGGCGCCATGCCGTGCGGTTGCTGGACGCGGAGGACCCGGAGGAGGCGATGGGGGCCGGAGGCCGGGCGCATCCGGGCGGCACGGCGGTCTCCGTCGAGGACGCCTCGCAGGCATCGGTGGCCCCTGGCGCGAGCGACCCGCAGGCGCGGGTGGACCTCACCAAGCAGACCCCGGCGGTCACGCCCCCCGACGCCTCGCCCGAGCACGCCCCCGCGGCGCCCGAGCACGCCTCCGCGCCCCAGCACGCCTCCGCGCCTCAGCAAGCCCCCGCGCCCCAGCACGCCCCCGCGGCCGACGACCGGGCAGGCGCCGCGCCTCCCCCGCCCGGCCCCCCGTCCGGGGTCGACCGGATGCCCACCATGATCACGGGATCCGGGCACACCCCTCCGCCGAGCACCCCGCCAGGGACCCCTTTCGCCCAGCCGTCCCAGCCCTCCCAGCCTGCTCACCCGGCCTACGGCTATCCGCAGCAGCAGCACCCCCACCCGCACCAGGGGTACGGCGCCTACGGCTCCGGAGGCTGGGGCGCCGCTCCGGGTCCCGGGCAGGGGCCCGCCCTCGGGTCGACACCGCCGTACGGACCACCCCCGTACACCGGGACCGGCTACGGCACTCAGGGCTACGGCACCCCGGGCTACGCCACCCCGGGCTACGGCGCCCCGGCGCCGGAGGCACCCCGGAGCCGCAGCGGCCGGGCCACCACCGCGCTGATCGTCGCCGCGCTGGTGGTCGCGCTCGGCGCGGGCGGTTCGGTGTACGCGCTGATGCAGGGCAGTGGCACGGGGAAGAGCGGCGCCCCGGGCGCGTCCCGGACCTCCGCCGGACCCAAGAGCCACGACTCCGCACCCGGCACGACCGCGCCCTCCTCCCCGGACACCGGGAGCACCGCTTCCCGGTCCCCGGACGGAGGCGCCGTCCCCGCTGCCTACCTCGGCACCTGGACCGCGGTCATCGACAACACCAACGGGCACAGCACCCGCCAACTGGTCATCCAGCAGGGCGAGGTGGGCGACACGGTGCTCTCCCTGACGGCGGACGGCCCGACGAGCAGCGGCTCGTACCACTGCGTGTTCGAGGCGAAGCTGGCCCAAGCGCCCGCCGCCGACGGCTCGTTGGAGATCGGCCCGTCCACGGTCACGGTCGGCGAGCCGGGCGCGTCCTGCACCCCGGGCGCCGCGACACAGCTGACGGTCCTGCCGAGCGGAAGCCTCAAGCGTGTGAACGCGAGTACCGGCGAGTCCTTGACGTACACGAAGACTGGCTGAAGTTCCTTCACCCAGAGGCTGGTTGAACGTCATATGAACTTCGACGGGTGCTTGCTGCCGCACCTCGCCGAACGGTCGTAGCGTGACCCCACGACCGGCTGGGCAAGCGGCGGGGGACCCACGGTGGAGTGGCTGAGCGCGGAGAACATCGTGGCCGTGGGGACCGCGGTCCTCGGCATCGTCGCCTCCGGCGTCATGGTCTGGTACGAGCGCCGGGTACCGCGCCGCAAGCGCATCGGCTACCGCGTCCAGATGGACAACCCCATAGGCGACGACGTCCGTTCGGGGCGCCCGAACAGACGCCTGGGGCTCTTCGACGAGACGCCGGGCATGGTGGACGCGACGCTCGTGCTCCTGCGCATCGAGAACGACGGCTCGCAGGGCATCGACGGCGACGACTACACCGGGCCCGAACAGCACGGCCTGACCGCGGTGTTCACCGACCGCACCATCCGCGGGGTCTCGGTCACCCAGCCGACCGAGGCCGACCATCTCATGGACCACTTCACCCCGGAGCGCGGCTTCGGCTACGAGGGCAACAGGCTGCACATCCCCCGCGTCCCGCTCAACGGAGGCGAGCACTTCAAACTGCTGGTGCTGCTGTCGGGCGGTGACGTGGGCCGGGCGATCCGGCTCACGGGCGGCATCCGCGAAGGCGAGGTGCACCCCAACCGCAGTGCCACGCCCGACGAAACGCCGCCCCTGTTCAGCCGGGCCGCCCGGCTGATCAGCATCACGCTCACCCTCAGCGTCGTCACGCTCGCCGGGATCGTCGTCGCCCGTGACGACAACCCGCCCCCGATGGACTGCGCCCGCGGCGCACTGACGGTCACCGGTTCCACGGCCTTCGCACCCGTGGTGCGGGAGGTGGCGAAGGACTACGAGAAGAAGTGCGCGGGCGCCGACATCACGGTGGACGCGCGCGGCAGCGAGGCGGGCGCCGCCGGACTCTCGGACCAGGGCGCCCGGTCGAAGGGATCACCGTCCGTGATCGCCTTCTCCGACGGCCCCTCGGCCGACGGGACGTCGTCGCGCCCACTCGTCGCGAACCGGGTGGCGGTGCTGGCCTTCACACTCGTCGTGAACGGGGGCCTCGACCTGGGGCACGGTCTGTCCCTGGACGACGTACGCCGCATCTACCGCGGCCAGATCACCCGCTGGAGCCAGCTCGATCCCCGGCTGCCCGGACTGCCGGTGATCCTCGTCAGCCGCAACGCCGACTCCGGCACACGGCAGATCTTCCAGCGGCGGGTGCTGGGCAGTTGGGAGCGGGCTCCCAGCACATCGCTGGACTGCGTCCACAAGGACGACCGGTCGGCGCCCGTGACGCGCTGCGAACTCGGTTCCACGGAAGAGGTGCTTGACAAGGTGGCCCAGGTCCCCGGTGCCATCGGCTACAGCGAGCTCGACCTCGCCCTCGGCCACAAGGGTGTGCGCAGGGTGGCCCTGGACGGTGCCATGGCCTCGGTCGGGGACATCGAGCACGGCAGAAGCGGTTACCCGTACCGAGGGGTCGAGTACGCCTACACCTACGGCCGTCCCCCGGCCGACTCCCTCGCCGCCGGGTTCCTCGCCTACCTCGGCCAGGGAGTCGGCGAAACCGTGATCCGGGAGCACGGCCATCTGCCGTGCTCCGCACCGGCGGTACTGCCGCTGTGCGCGGACGGGGTCACCTAGGCTCCGGAGGGCGCTGCCGCGGCATATTGGGCCGGGCGCCGGTGGGCGGTGCGAACCTGCTCGGCACCACTCCCTCGGCCCGGGGCGTGGTCACTCCCGTGGCCTGGATGCCGAGCGGCCCCGAGCGGGCCCGGAACTCCACCATCCAGTCCGCCGTTTCGGCCCGCACCAGCTCCGTCACATCCTCGGAGAACCGCCGCAGCACCGACAGGCACCGCTCGGCAGCCTCCCCGGCGGTCCCCTCGGTCGGCCCCAGCACCTCCCGCACGCTCTCGGAGGCCCAGTCGAACTGGAGTACCTGCAGCCGCCGCTGCACTGCCTGCGCGGTCGCCACGTCCCTCATCCAGCCGGACGTCACCCCGAAGAACCGGTCCGCCGCGACGCACGCGGCCCCGAGCAGCAGGCAGAGATAGGCCCAGGGCGCGACACCGCCCACCACCTCGGTCAGATCGAGCAGGGGCAGCGCGGCCCCGCAGACCGCCCCGGCCGCGGCGCCGGTCCGCAGCACCAGCGCGCCCCGCCGTTTCCACACCCGGTTCGCCAGATACCAGTCCGCCGTCTCCAGCGCCCGGGACTCCACCCACCGGTACAGCTCGTCCAGCCGCTGGGCGGGCTCCCCCCAGTCGCCGTGCGGAAACGGCCGCCCCGTGAGGTCCTCCGGCCGGGGCCCCGCCGCACCCTCGTCCCGCCCGTCCTGGAGCGGACCCTCGGGCTGCATCTCCGGCTGACTCACCCGGCACTCCCTACGTACGGCTGTGACGTTCCGCGATTCCGCGAGGCGCACTCCGCGGTGCGCGCACGGGTCACTTCGTCCACTTCGTACACGCTCCGCGACGTTCTCGTGACGCATGATGCCGAAGCGCCGGACCCTTCCTACCTCCCAATGGGTGGCGGGACCTCGCGTTCCCCCGCTTTTCCGCCCGGAAGTGGGGCCTGTTCAGGTATAAGCCGCCCGCCCAAGCCACTCGAAAGAGTGAGCATCGCGCCACCCCGCCCCTGACGCCGCTCTCGTCGGCGTTCTCAGGTGCCGGATCCACTCGGGCCCCCTCCGCCCCATGGGTCAGATCACGCCAATCGACCCATATTGCATTGCATCTGCAATGGACTGGGCGAGAGAATGTTCGATGCCAACATGCGTACGGGGGTGGGTTGATGAAGTTCGACATGGGGTCGACGACGCTGTCGCAGCTCGGCAGGAGCACCGCAGGCTCGAGCGAGGACCTGGGCACGCTGATCAAGCTGCTGATCCAGTCGGCCGAGCCGCTTGAGGGAAAGTTCAACGGTGCGGGGAAGGCGGCGTTCGACGCGTTCAAGGCGCATGCCGACGGGGTGACCGCTGATCTGAACAGCTCGCTGAGCGCGATCCTGGGCGGTCAGTCCGGCATGGACACCGCGTTCGGCACCGGCGACGGGGAGCTGCGCGACAACGCGCACCAGAACATGGGCGCGGCCAACTTCGACGCCGCCCGTTTCGGCGCGCGGTAGCAGCCGGCGAAGCCGTCCTCACCGTCACTGCCTTTCGTTTCCGAGGGGGAACTCAATCATGGGCCAGAACCAGGACCGCCGCTCGTACGACACCGGCGCCTCCGCCGAGGTGCAGGTAAGTCTCGCGGGTGTCATCGGGCAGCTTGAGCGCGTCCTGAACGACCGTGACCGTGCGGTGAAGGCCGCGATGGCCGACTTCACCGCGGATGGCGTGGCCGAGGAATACCACGGCAAGGAGATCCGCTGGCAGCACGCTGCCGACGAGGTCCGGGAGATCATCCGGCTCGTCCGGACGACGCTGGAGCAGAACGACGGGACCGCGCAGTCGACCCTGGCCAAGGCAAGGGCTGCCGTCGACAACATCGGCTGACGCCAGGGATGTTCGGAGTCCCGCGTAACGCGCGGGCATTTCACGGGAGTTGGGCTTGACAAGGTGGGACATAGATCCTTCCGGGGTCGGCACCGTGCTTTCCCATGTCACCGAGATCATGGGCGCGTTGGAGGGCGTCGTCGAGGCGTACTCCGGTGATGTGGAGGGCGCGGCCACCTCGGCCGGGACGCTTGCTCCGGGTGGGGCCAGCGGGGAGCACAAGGGGCAGCCCGGGCTGGTCGCCGCCGCCCTCGCGGAGTTCTTCGAAGGCACGGCGGACGAGCTTCGGTCCATCGGCGCGCGTGTCGTGAGGTCGGTGAACGGTGCGGCGGAGGCCACCGTGAAGTACGAGGACGGAGACCTGGAGATGGCGGCCGAGGCGCAGCGCCAGGCAGCCCGCGTGGTGGAGCCGGACATGGCGGGCGGGTGGCGGGCTTCGATTCTCAAGGAAAGGGCGGACCGCCCGTGATCGAACCGGAGGACATTCCGCTGTTCACCGGCGATCTGGGGCAGCTGGACAATCATGTCCGGGCCCTGCGGTGCCATGCCGATGACATCCGCCAGGCCGGTGGCGACGCGGACAGGCGGTTCCATGGACTGTCGGCCTTTTACCAGGCCCCCGAGGCGGACGCGCTGTTCGCCTCGACCGCACCGGCCCGGGACGCGGCCGACTCCTTCGCGGACAAGGTCGCCACGGTCGCGGACGCCCTGTCCGACTACGCGATCGAGGTCGCGCCCATCATCAAGCGACTCGAAGCCCTGAAGAGCCGGGCCGCCGCCTTCGTCGCGTCGCTCCCGGCCGGCCACGATCAGTACGGCATGGACTGGACCCATGATGCGGACAAGGTCCACGAGGACCGGGCTCTGATGCATGAGGTGAACGTCGCGCAGGCGCAGTTCGCGGCAGCGGAGGTCGCCTGCAACAACAAGATCACGGCGCTGGTCGGCGGCACCCAGTACGTGATCAACACCGGCAGCCGACAGCTCAAGCCGATCGGCGCGAAGTTCTACGGCTACAGCCCCGACGTGCTCGACCACGCCAAGGAGCTGCCCTGGGGCACGCCGGTGAGCCAGTCCCACACCTTGCTGGATCCGCACGACTACGGCTACTACCTCAAGAGTTTCGTCTGGGACGGGCTGATCGTCGACAACGTCTGGGGCACCTTCGACGGCTTTTCCGCCTTGTTCGGCGCCAACGGCCCGCAGGCCTTCAAGGACTCTTGGAAAGGCATGTTCCGGGCGGTGGTCGGGGCGCAGGCCTACCTCATGGACTCCGGCGGCCGGAAGCCCGCCTCAGCCACTCACGACGACTACATCCAGGGCAGCAAGGCGTACGCCAAGGAGTTCGCCAAGTCCCTGGTCGCCTGGGACCAGTGGAAGGAGAACCCGGCCCGGGCCGCCGCCACGGTCGTCTTCAACGGCCTCACCCTGGGCGCCGGCCCGCTCAAGGTGGCCTCCGCGGGCAAGGCGGGCACGGCCGCCAAGGCCGCCGCCACGGTCGCGAAAATCGGGGAGGCCATCGACCCGGTCAACGCCACGACCAAGGTGGCGGGACGCGCCATACCCAAGATCGCCGAGGTCACCGCGAACCTGCGCGGCGCGAACAGGATCCCCGAACTGCGCGGCCCGCACAGCGTCCTGCAACTCTCTGACGGCTCGAAGCTCGTCATCGAGGACGGCAGGTTCATCGCTTACGACGAGCATGGCCACGTCATTGGCCTCGGCTCGGACGGCATGTCCGAGGCTCGCCCCTCTGTGCACGAGCCTGCCTCAGCTGATCGCGCTGTTGACTCTTCGTCCGGCGAGCACGAACTAGTCGGTGCCAGTGCTCGGACGGGCGAGGCCGGGGGGACTATCGGCGACAGCACTTTGCCTCAAGCTGGCCACAATGCCGGTGACACAAGCAGCAGGGGTGAGGACGCGGCGCATGGAGGCCATGGCCACTCCAGTGAGTCCGCAGGCGGACACGGCCCTGAGTATGCCGGTGCTGGTGGTCGCGGTGGCAACGCCGGTGGCGACTGGCCGGACGGCCAGAACCACGGACATGGCGCGGGCGGCGATCACGTCGGGGCCGACGGCAATCCGCCCGCTGCCCTGCACGGGGCCTTGCCCGATGGCGAGGGTCGGCCCATGGCTCGCGGAGGGGAAGCTGAGCAACGAGTCCGAGACGCGGTCAAGGGGATCCCGGGCAAGAAGCGGCCGAAGCCGAACGTTCTTGACAGGGTGATGGAAAGGCTCTCCACGGAACCTGACGGTCAACGGGTCGCCGAGATCATCGGCTCCGGGCAGTTCAATCGGAGCGACGAGTACGGGCAGGTCGTTTCGTCGCTGGGAGCGAACAAAGCGCAGATGTTCCAACCCGGTGCCGACCAGCTGATCTTCGCGGACGATCTGGTCAAGAGCGGCGTTCCCGCTCACGCCATCGACTTCGAGCAGAAGTACCCAGTGGGCGCCGATATGGACATCCGTATAGCGGATGACTCTGGTGACGTCTACGCCTATCAGATGAAACACCTCAACGACCCCCAGGATCCGGTGGGCGAAGTGACCAGGGGGAAGTACCTGCTTCAGCTGGCGTTGGCCGAAGCTGACCACCACATATTGCTCGTGGACGGAGGCCGGGGAACACGTGCGGACTGGATGTCCAACGGCTCCTACGATGCCCTCATGGACATCCACTGCGGCGGGCGCGGTCCCAAGGGCGAAGGCATCACGTTCGTCATACGTCTCGAGGATGGAAACCTCGTTATTCCGCCCGGGAGCAAGCTCGACCCCAAGGACATGCTGTGATCACCTCTGAACCTATCGGCGACTGGAGTTGGGAAGTCACGCTGAGCGCTGATGGAATCCGGCCCGCGCGTGCTGTGGAGACCGCCGTGGCGGTCTGGAATGTCCTGGCCAGGTATGGACTGGCGAGCCCGGCAGGCAAGGTCAGTCTTTCGATGCGCTCCGTGGCCGACATGCGGGACGTGCGAGTCCGGGCTTGTGGCCTGAGCCTGGAACCGGAACCGCTATCCCCTGGAACGGCTCTCTCGCGTGCGGCGGCCGAGGCCGATGCCCTCGAAGGTGATTTCGTCGTCGACGTCCGTATCGAATGCCCCGGCTACTGGCTGAAGGCCGGAGACAAACATCGAGTGGAGAAGCTGTTCGCCATCCAGGTGCAAATCTGGAAGAGCAGTCTCCTCGTGGTGACGTTGGAAACGTACAGTGACGCGTGGTTGACTACGGACACCCGCGACCGGGAGCAGCCCGAGGTCTTCGCGGAGAATGCGCCCCGGCTCGCCGCCGCGCTGGAGGGCATTTCTAGCCAGCTCGGCAGCGCTCCGACACCGGGGGACCCGAACCGCCACGCGACTCCCACAGAGACGGGCTTTGTGGATCCGAGGATCGAAGGGCCTGCCTACGACGATTCCTGGGGAACATTCGAGATTCCGGCCCGGACGAGTCTGCTCCGGTCGAGGCTTCCGGCCTCCGAAGATGAATACCAAGAGATCACCGAGCACCCGGTGCGCTACTTCACGGTCCGACGTGACGGAAAGACCATAGGTTATGTCTGGGCCTCGGTCGGCGACGAGGCCGCAGGCTATGAGCCGCGAACCGCGGCCGGAGTGGAGGCATTCGAGGCGGGTGCCGAATGGCTGCTACGCCTGCGGGCTGCCCACGGCCGAGGGCTCAGCGCTCTCGCCGCGTTGGCGTGGGTGGCGCAGACTCCACCACGGTCTGAGGTCGGCCTGATCGTTGAGGACGTACCTCATGAAGTCTCGTCTTTGGACGTCCTCGAGGAGCTCTCGGGCCGGTACTGATCGTCGTGGCGCCGTAGCCATACGAAGCCCGTTCTTATCGAGACAGGTGGCCGAAGACCGTGACAGCCCACGACTACGACAACCAGCTCCTGGAGTCCGTTGCCGTCCGGCGGCGTCGGATCCGTGACGCGTTGCTGTTCGGTGTCCAGCGGCAGCGGCGGTCGTTGGATGAGCGGGTCGGGAAGGTGTTCGCCGGGGTCGTGATCGCGGCGGTGGTGTGCGCCGGGTGCGTGGGGTGGTCGTTCGTGTCCCACCGGGTTGTCGGTAGGAACCCGTACGGTACTGCCGTATCGCCGTCTTCCTCACCAGGTCTGACGCCGTCGCCTGTGCCGTCCGATCCGTCCTCTGCTCGGTGAAAGGTTCGAACACGTGGTAGCCACAGGGGCTTTGAGTCGTTCCACGGCCGGTGGCCGTGCGGCGCTCAGTCGCGTCACGCTGGTCGGTCAGCGGCGTCGTATCGACCTCGTGCTGCCCTCCCGTGAACCGGTCGGCGTTCTGCTGCCGGAGATCATGCGGCTGTTGGACGACCAGGTGGGCGCGCGGCCAGAGTTGCGGCACCTCGTGAGCGTGGACGGGTCGGCGCTGGCCCCCGACGGCACCTTGGAGTCGGCCGGTGTCGCCGACGGGGCCGTGCTGCGGCTGGTGCGGGTCGAGGACGCGCCGTCCGCTCCCGTGGTGCACGACGTGACGGACGAGGTCGCTGACGATCTCGATATGCGGGTGTGGCGTTGGCGGCCTGAGGTGCGGCGCGTGGTCGCGGGGCTGAGCGGCGTGTTCTGGGCGCTGGCCGCCGGGGTGGTGGCGCGAGCCGGGTTCGCCCTGCCGACGGTAGCCGGGGGACTGGTGGCCGTGGCGGGTGTGTGCGCGGTCGCGGGCGTGCTGTGCGGCAGGGCGGGGCGGCGTCAGCCGGCCGCCACTCTGGTCGTGACCGCGGGTGCGCTCGGCGCGCTCGGGGCTTGGACGGCTGCGGACGCCTACGGCTGGTCCGGTGCGGCACGGCTGGCGGGAGTCGCGGTGGCCGCGGTCGTCGCGCTGCTGCTCGCCGGGTGGTGCACACCGCTCGGCCGCGGCGCGCTGATCGGCTCCGGGGCGCTCGGCGGGTGTCTGGTGCTGTGGGAGGCGGTCATAGCCCTGCCAGGTGCCGGGGGAGGGGCCCGGGCCGGTGCGCTGCTGTCCGTCGCCTCCCTGGTCCTGCTGGGCCTGCTGCCCCGGCTGGCGTCGATGGCGTCGGGGCTGACCGGGCTGGACGACCGGCGTACGGGAGGAGTGTCGGTGAGCCGGTACGACGTGACCACCGCGCTCGCGGCCACGCACCGTGGGCTGGCGCTGGCGGTCGTCGCCCTCGCCGCCTCCTCGGCCGGGGCCGGTGTGCTCGTGCTGCACGCGGTTTCCGTGTGGACGGTACTGCTGGGCATCGCCGTCACGGCGGTGCTGGCGCTGAGGGCGCGCGCCTTTCCGCTCACCGCCGAGGTCGTGGTGCTCCTCGCCGCCGCCGCGGTCGTCGCGGTGCGGCTGGTCGTGGTGTGGCTCGGGCGCACCGGGGCGGCGGGCCCCGTCGCCGTGCTCGCGCTGCTGGCGGTCGTACCCCTCGCGGCGCTGGCCGTGGAACCGGCCGAGCATGTGCGGGTGCGGCTGCGGCGCGCCGGTGACGCCCTGGAGTCCGTGGCCGTGATCGCGTTGTTCCCGCTGGCGGTGGGCGTGTTCGGCGTGTACGGGCGGCTCCTGGGCACCTTTGCGTAAGGCAGCGGGACCAAGGACTTGGGGATGAGCATGACTCAGGGAGGGGACTGGCAGCTGGACGTGCTGCGCGAGCTGGCCGACGGCGCCCAGGGCGGAACGCCACCGGGGACGCGCCCGGCCGCCTCCTCGGCGACTGCGGGTGGAGCCGCTCCGGACACGGTCCGCGACGCGTTACCCGCTGCCCCTCCGGTCGCCCGCCGGGCCCACGATCCCCACGTCCCCGCCCCGGCCCCCGAGTCCGTGCCGACAGTCGATCCCCGGCTCGCCATCGCGCTCGGCCGCCCCCAGCACGGCGACTCGCTCGGACGCCGCACCGGCCGGTCGCTGCGCAGGCTCGCCGCGCCCCCCGGGCAGGAGATCGCCGAGCAGACGCGCCTGGCGCAAGAGGTGCAGCAGCCGGTCACCACCGGCCGCGTCATCGCGGTGACGTCGATCCGCGGCGGCGTGGGCAAGACCACGGTCTCCGCGCTGCTGGGCCGTACGTTCAACCACTACCGCCACGATCCCGTGCTCGCCCTGGAGGCGGACGCCGCCCTGGGCACCCTGCCGGTGCGCATGGGCGGGGAGTCGGTGCGCTGGTCGTGCGCCGACCTGACCGGGATCCTCACGCCCACCATGCAGCTCACCGACATCACCGGTTACTTGGTCCCGGTGTCCGATGGCGGGTGGCTGCTGCCCGCCGGCCAGGGCACCGTGGGCGCACCGCTGGACGTGCGCACGTACCGGACGGTGACGCTGGCGCTGCGCCGGTACTTCGCGGTGACGGTGGTGGACTGCGAGACCCTGCCCGGCGAGGTGGCCCGTACGGCGATGGACACCGCCCACGCGCGCGTGGTGGTCGCCCCGATGACCGCCGAGGGCGTGAACGGCACCCGCCAGGTCCTCGACTGGCTGGCTCGGCTGCCGCACTCCGCCCTGGCGACGACCGTGGTCGCCCTGAGCGCCATCTCGCCCGACACCACACTCGATCCGAAGACCGCCGTCGCGCACCTGCGCGAGCCCGGCGTGCCCGTGGTGCTGCTCCCCTACGACCGCCATCTCGCCCAAGGAGGGCCGATTCACACCGCCATGCTCGGCCAGGACGCCCGTGACGCGGCCGTCCGGCTGGCCGCCGAGGCGATGCACCGGGCGGTGAGGGTGCGATGACCCAGCGGCAGGTCCACCGTCCGGCCCGCAGCACCCGCCCTCTCGCGCCCGCACCGCCCCGCACCATCGAGGCTCCTCCGAACCTCCCCGAGGGCAAGGTCGGCAACGCCGCCACCGCGCTGCTGCCCATGGCGGGTGTGATGAGCTCCGTCGTGATGATGACCATCATCCGCAACAGCCAGTTCGCCGCTCTGGGCGCGCTCGTACTGGTCGTGGCCCTGCTGGGGGCGGTGGCGCTGTTCCTGTCGCAGCGCGGCAAGGCACAGCGCACCCGTCGCGTCCAGCGCGAGCGCTACCTGGACTATCTGGAGCAGCTGCGCGAGGAACTGGGCACCGCGGAGCGGGAGCGGCGGCACCTGGCCCGGTTCCTCGACCCGCCGCCGGAGGCTCTGTACGACATCGTGCGCGACCCGGCCCGGCTGTGGGAGCGCCGCCGCCAGGACGCCGACTTCCTGCGGGTGCGGGCCGGAACCGGCGACATTCCCCTGCAGGAGCCGGTCATCGGCCAGAGCACCTCCGGCGGGGCGATGACCCCGCCGGACCCCTTCATGCTCAACGAGGCCCGCGCCCTGCAGGGCCGTTTCGGCACCGCCTCGGGTTTCCCGCTCACGGTGCCGCTGGACCGTGCCGGGAACGTCAGCGTCGTGGGCGACCGGGAGGGAGTCCTGCGCGTCGCCCGGGCGCTGCTCCTGCAGACGGCCGTGACACACGCCCCGGACGACGTGGCCGTGGCTCTCGCCACCGCGGACGAGGCGGAGTGGGAATGGGCCAAGTGGCTGCCCCACATCCTCGACCCGGGGTCCTACGACGGCCAGGCCGCCGCCCGCCGGATCGGACCCGACCTGGCTCAGCTGGCCCGGCTGTGCGCGTCCGGCCTGCGGCAGCGCGCCGCGTACGCCGCCGAGGTGCGGCGCGGGCTGTCCGGGAAGGACGCGCTGCGCTCGGCCGCACGGCTCCTGGTCGTCAGCGACACATACGCGGACACCGCGGCCGAACTCCCGCTCCCGGACTCGGCCGCCGGACTGCCGGAGACGGGCGTGACCGTGCTGCATCTGCTGGAGCAGCAGGTGCACGAACCCGACGAGGTGAGCGTGCGCATCACGGTCGACGGCGACCGGATCACCGTCGAGGACCTGCGCACACCAGGCACCCCCGCCGCGCACGGCACGACCGACACCACGACCCGTCCCGGGGCCGAGGGCATCGCCCGCATGCTGGCCCCGCTGCGCCTGTCCGCGGACTCCGTCGCGGATGGAACCCCGGTCCTGGGGCCGGTCGACTTCCCCGCCCTGCTCGGCATCGACGACCCCGCGGCGCTCGACCTCGCCCGCCTGTGGGCACCTCGCGGCGAACGCGACTTCCTGCGCGTTCCCATCGGCCTGACCGACCGGCACGAGCCCGTGCTGCTGGACCTGAAGGAGTCCTCCCAGCTCGGCATGGGCCCGCACGGGCTGTGCGTGGGCGCCACCGGCTCCGGCAAGAGCGAACTGCTGCGCACCCTCGTCCTCGCGCTCGCCACCACCCACTCTCCCGAGGACCTGGCGCTGGTCCTGGTCGACTACAAGGGCGGTGCCACCTTCGCCCCGTTCACCCGGCTTCCGCACGTCGCAGGGGTGATCACCAATCTGGAGAACCAGGCGGGCCTCGTCGAGCGCGTCCACACCAGCCTCGCCGGCGAGGTCAAGCGCCGCCAGCAGGTCCTCAAGGACGCCGGGAACCTCGCCGACATCGGCCACTACGCCGCACTGCGAGCCGAGGGGCGCCCCGACCTCGAACCGCTGCCCCACCTCTTCGTCGTCATCGACGAATTCGGCGAACTGATCGCCGCAAAGCCCGACTTCATCGATCTGTTCCTCTCCATCGGCCGGATCGGCCGCTCCATCGGCGTCCATCTCCTGCTGTCCAGCCAGCGCATCGAGGGCGGCAAGCTCAAGGGCCTGGACACCTATCTGTCCTACCGGCTGGGCCTGCGCACCTTCTCCGCCGACGAGTCGCGCACCGTCCTGGACACCACAGACGCCTTCCACCTGCCACCACTGCCCGGCTTCGGCTACCTCAAGGTCGACACCTCCACCTACGAGCGCTTCAAAGCGGGTTACGTCTCCGGCGGCTGTCACGGCCCGGCCGTGCACGAGCAGGCGGACGACGCGCCGGGGGCCCGGCCCTACCCGATGTACAACACCTGGCAGGAGGAGCCGGAGACGCCGGAGGAGGCCGCCGCCACCCGGCGTGAGACCGGCCCGACCGTCCTGTCCGTCATGGTCGATCAGCTCGCCACGGCGGCCCCTCCGGTACGGCGCATCTGGCTGCCCCCGCTGCCGGACGCCATCAGCCTGGACGCGGCGGCCGGGCCGGTGCAGGCCGGCACGGAAGGCCTGCGCCTCACACGGGGCGGCGGACCGATGCGCATCCCGCTCGGCGTCCTCGACGACCCGGCACGGCAGTGGCAGCAGCGGTGGCTGCTGGACCTGACCGTCGCCGGCGGCCACGTCGCGGTGATCGGCGGCCCGCAGTCCGGCAAGACCACACTCCTGCGCACGCTCACCCTCGCCCTGTCCCTCACGCACACGCCCTACGACGTCGCCGTCTACGGCCTCGACCTGGCCGGCGGCGGTCTGACCGCCCTGTCCGGGCTGCCGCACGTCGGCGACATCGCCGGGCGCGCCGACCACGAGCGGGTGGCCCGCACCGTCGCCGAGGTGCGCGGCATGCTGGCCGAACGCGAGGAACTCTTCCGTGAGCTGGGCATCGACTCCGTCGACCGACTGCGCCACCTCAGGGCCCAGGGACGGCTGCCCCGGCTCGGGGCCACCGACGTCGTGCTGCTCATCGACGGGTTCGGCGCACTGCGCGACGAGTTCGCCGACCTCGACGACGCGATCGCCGACCTCCTCAAGCGCGGCGGCGGCTACGGCATCCACGTCGTGGCCGGCATGCTCCGCTGGAACGACGTCCGCATCGCCACCCAGTCCATGTTCGGCACCCGCGTCGAACTGCGTCTGAACGACCCCTCGGACTCGTCGATCGACCGGGGACTGTCCGGGACACTCGTCCCGGACGTGCCCGGCCGGGCACTGACCGACGGCAAGCTGTTCGCGCAGGTGGCGCTGCCCCGTATCGACCACCGGCCGGCCACCGGCGACCTGGGTGCGGCCCTCGAAGGCACCGCCCGCATGGTCCGTGCCTCCTGGCACGGGGAACTCGCCCCGCCCGTGCGGGTCCTGCCGACCCGGCTGTCCGCAGCCAGGCTTCCGTCCCCCGTCACCGAACCGGCGAAAATACCCCTCGGCATCGACCAGGACGCCCTCGCACCGGCCCTTCTCGACCTGTTCGGCTCCGACCAGCACCTGCTGATCCTCGGGGACAACGAGTGCGGCAAGACCAACCTCCTCAAGCTGATCGCCTCCGGGCTCATCGAGCGCCACACGGACGAGGAACTCGTCTTCGGCGTCTTCGACCCGCGCCGCGGGCTGCGCGGCATCATCCCCGAGCCGTACCGCGGCGGTTACGCCCACAACGCCAAACTCGCCGCGGCTCTGTCCACCGGCATCGCCACCGAGCTGGACAAGCGCCTGCCGGAGACCGCCGACCCGGACAGCGGCGGAACCGAGACCGGGCCGTCCTTCCAGGGACCGCGCGTCGTCGTCCTGATCGACGACTACGACATCCTCACCGCCGCCGGACAGCAGCCCCTGGCGCCCTTCCTGCCGTACCTCTCCTGCGCACAGGACATCGGCCTGCACTTCGTCCTCGCCCGCCGTACCGCCGGAGCCTCCCGGGCCCTGTACGACCCCCTGCTGACCACCCTGCGCGAGACGGGCACCGCCGCCCTCGTCATGACCGGCGACCGCACCGAGGGACAGCTCTTTCCCGGCCTGTACGCGACCCGGCAACCGCCCGGCCGCGGCACCCTCGTCCGTCGCGGACGACCCCACCAGCTCATCCAGACCGCCCTGACCCCCCAGACCGCGGAAGAGGCCCGTCAAGAGTGACCAAGGACGTCATCGCCCTCACCCCTGAGATGCCGGACCTGACCACACTCCTGGCCGGCCTCTACGCCGGAGGCCCCGACCTCGGCGTGAACACCACGGCCGACGGCGCCGTCGTACAGCTCTGCGCGCCCGGCGGACGCCCCCTCGTCTCCGTGGAGGCGCCGATCCTGGTCCATGTCCCCGGCGAGACCGCCCGCCTGCTGGACTGTGCCGTTCCCGACGGGCCCGTGTGGTGGACCGAGGCCCGCGCCTCCACCGCCGTCGCCGAGGCCGGTCGGCTCGCGGGCTCCTTCGCAGGGCGGCTGGCCACCGTACTCGGCGGCACGGTCTGGCCGCCCCGGGCCGCCTCCACCGAGGTGGTGCCCCTCACCTCCGACATCTCCGCCGTCCCGGCCCCCGCCACTGCCGCTCCCGCCGTCGACGTCCTGACCACCTCCACGGCCGTGGTCATCCAGGACCGGCCCCTGGTCCCCCTGACCAGCTGGCTCACGGACGCCCTGCGCACCACGACCGCCTCCGGCCGCGCCCTGCAGATCGTCACCCCGCCCGCCGTACGCCTCACCCTGCCCACCCGCACCGCACTGCACGGCCTGCCCAACCGCTGGGTCGTCCAGCACCCCGGGCACGGCTACTACGACGGCCTGTCCGGCGCCGTACTCCACTGGAAGGACGGCACCTTCACCCCCGTGTGCGACGAGAACGGCACCGCCCAGGTGGCCGAGGCGTTCAAAGCCGTGACCCGCACCGGAGAACGTCAGCTCCTGCTCGCCCTGCGCACCCGTCACCCCGCCGACGCGGACATCGTCCTCGGCCGGGCTCTGGAGGCCGTCTTCGAACAGCTCACCGGCGCCGCCCCTGCCGGCTGGAGCACCGCGGAGCCTGTCAACCTCCCCTGGTCCACCCGGGAGTTGACCGACCTCGCCCGCTCCCGGGCGCCGCGGTCCACCTGGCTGGTCGCCGTCGGCCGCCCCGACCGCCCCGCCATCGCCACCGCCCGTGTCAGCCGTACGCCGGAAGGCGTCGAGGAGGACATCACCCTTGCCTTCGGCTACAGCGAGGACGAGGAGCCGCCCCTGGGCGCCATCGAGGCCCTCGCCGCCGAGCTCGAGGCCCGGCACGGTCTCGTCACCCTGCTCACCTCGCTCCGCGAGGCTCGCCGGGACCTGACCGTCCCGGCCCGCGTCGAACCCCCGCCCATTCCCGTCGCGCTCACACTCGGCAGCGACGAGGTCAGGAGCCGGGGCCTCGCCCACGCCGTGCAGGCACTCGCCGAACCCATGCCCACGCGGCTCGGCCGCACGGCCGGACCCGCCCTGCACTATCCGCTCGGCGACGGCACCGACCCCCGGGCATGGGCCAGGTTCCAGCAGCTCACCCGGCGTCCGAGCAGGCCATGACGGCCCGGGCCGACATGGTCGCCGGCCTGCCCGGGCGGCGGTTTCCCGAGGTCAGGACCGTGCCGCGGGAGGTCGCAGAGGAGCCGTATCACCGCGGTCGGTGACCACTCGATCAGGCGGTACACCGCCTCCGGACGGACTACCGCAGCGAGCGTCGCGGTGACCACGTAGGCTCGTGCCAGGCGGTGAAAACCGCCCGGACAGCGGTACGGCTGCGCAGTCCCGTGCAGTGCAGTCGTGTGCCTGTACGAACCCTGACAGCCGAACCGTACGAGACCAGGAGCTCATCGTGATTCCCGGTGGTGGCCAGCCCAACATGCAGCAGTTGCTCCAGCAGGCCCAGAAGATGCAGCAGGACCTCGCGAAGGCCCAGGAGGAGCTGGCGCGTACCGAGGTCGACGGACAGGCGGGCGGTGGCCTGGTGAAGGCCACGGTCACCGGTGCCGGCGAGCTGCGGGGCCTGGTCATCGACCCCAAGGCGGTGGACCCGGAGGACACGGAGACGCTCGCCGACCTGATCGTCGCGGCCGTACAGGCGGCCAACGAGAACGCGCAGGCGCTCCAGCAGCAGAAGCTCGGCCCGCTCGCCCAGGGGCTGGGCGGCGGCGGCATCCCCGGCCTGCCGTTCTGACGTCGTGCAGACGTCACCGGCGTCACTGACGTCGATCTGACCCCGGGTCTGACATCGTTCTGACCTCGGGCCCGTCCCTTCTAAGAAGGGCGAAGGCCAACTACGGTACGTACCGGAAAATCTCTCCAGGAAGCAGGAAGGCAGTCCGTTGTACGAAGGCGTGGTCCAGGACCTCATCGACGAGCTGGGGCGGCTGCCCGGCGTCGGTCCCAAGAGCGCGCAGCGGATCGCCTTCCACATCCTGCAGGCCGAGCCGACGGACGTACGCCGGCTCGCTCAGGCGCTGCTCGAGGTGAAGGCGAAGGTCCGCTTCTGCGCGACCTGCGGCAACGTCGCGCAGGAGGAGCTGTGCGGCATCTGCCGTGACACGCGCCGCGACACCTCGGTGATCTGTGTGGTGGAGGAGCCGAAGGACGTCGTCGCGATCGAACGGACCCGTGAGTTCCGAGGTCGCTACCACGTCCTGGGCGGCGCCATCAGCCCGATCGAGGGCGTGGGCCCGGACGACCTGCGCATCAGGGAACTGATCGCGCGACTGGCCGACGGCACGGTCACGGAGCTGATCCTGGCCACGGACCCGAACCTGGAAGGCGAGGCCACGGCCACGTACCTCGCCCGGATGATCAAACCCATGGGCCTCAAGGTCACCCGCCTGGCCAGCGGCCTCCCGGTGGGCGGAGACCTGGAATACGCGGACGAGGTCACCCTCGGCCGGGCCTTCGAGGGGAGACGACTCCTAGATGTCTGACGCCACGCTGCACTCCACGACGCAGGACCCTGACGACTTCGCCGTGCAGATCGCGGACCAGATCGAGAGTTTCCTGGTCGCCGTCACAGAGGTCGCGAAGGGTGACGAGCCGGACTCGGCCATCCCGTTCCTTCTGCTGGAGGTCTCCCAGCTGCTCCTGGCGGGCGGCCGGCTCGGCGCGCACGAGGACATCGTGCCGGACGAGCGCTACGAGCCCGACTCGGGCCCGGACGCGGACGCGGACGAGCTGCGCGAACGCCTCGCCGCCATGCTCGACCCGGTCGACGTCTACTCGGAGGTCTTCGACCCCTACGACCCGCGCACGGCCCCGGTCCCGGCCCGGATCTCCGACGACCTGGCGGACGTCATCACCGACCTGCGCCACGGAATGGCCCACTACCGCGCCGGCCGCACCACCGAGGCTCTGTGGTGGTGGCAGTTCTCGTACTTCGCGAACTGGGGTCCGACCACGTCCGCGACGCTCCGCGCGCTGCAGTCCCTGGTCGCGCACGTCCGGCTGAACCAGCCCCTGGCGGAGCTCGACGGCCTCGACACCGACCAGGACCTCGGCGACGAGGTGCTCGCCGAGGAGGCGGGCAGGGTCATGGCCCAGGAGATCGCGGGGCCGCTGGGGCTGCGGCCCGTGAAGTAGGCCGGGCGGTCTCTGCTCGTGCTCGGACGCGTTCGGCCGGGACGCGTTCCGGCGCGAGGGTTTCCGGTGTGTGGCGCTCCGCCGCCGGGCGTTCCGTTGTGACGCGCGGCACGTTCCGAGTACGGGGCACTTACCGGGGGCAGATGCGTTTCTGGAGCGGCCGGAGCCGTCCGCCGAGATCATCCGCCGGGTTCGGCGGTGACCGGCGGAGTCCGGCGGGCCCGGCGGTGACCGGCGGTGAAATCCGTGGTGCGCCTGCCGTACACCCGCAGGAATCCGGGATGAAGCTGTGGTGAGCGGGACATCTCACCATGCGGTATTCGGGAAGTGGAATTCGGCCGCTCGATAGACTGAACCGACCGGACCTGCAGGCTGTGCAGGTGCGGAAAGAGACAGACTGAGCGAGGAGCGCACGTGGGCCTTGTCGTGCAGAAGTACGGAGGTTCCTCCGTAGCCGATGCCGAGGGCATCAAGCGCGTCGCCAAGCGAATCGTGGAAGCGAACAAGAACGGCAACCAGGTGGTTGTCGTCGTCTCCGCGATGGGCGACACGACGGACGAGCTGATCGATCTCGCCGAGCAGGTTTCCCCGATGCCTGCCGGACGCGAGCTCGACATGCTGCTGACCGCCGGAGAGCGGATCTCCATGGCACTGCTGGCCATGGCGATCAAAAACCTGGGTCACAAGGCCCAGTCGTTCACCGGCAGCCAGGCAGGTGTCATCACCGACTCGGTCCACAACAAAGCCCGGATCATCGACGTCACCCCGGGCCGTATCCGCACCGCGCTGGACGAGGGCAACATCGCCATCGTCGCCGGTTTCCAGGGCGTCAGCCAGGACAAGAAGGACATCACGACCCTGGGCCGCGGTGGTTCCGACACCACCGCCGTGGCGCTGGCCGCCGCGCTCGACGCCGAGGTGTGCGAGATCTACACCGACGTCGACGGCGTGTTCACCGCCGACCCGCGTGTGGTGAAGAAGGCGAAGAAGATCGACTGGATCTCCTTCGAGGACATGCTGGAGCTGGCCTCGTCCGGGTCGAAGGTGCTGCTCCACCGTTGCGTGGAATACGCGCGCCGTTACAACATCCCGATCCACGTCCGGTCCAGCTTCAGCGGACTTCAGGGCACGTGGGTCAGCAACGAGCCGATCGAGCAAGGGGACAAGAAGGTGGAGCAGGCCATCATCTCCGGTGTCGCGCACGACACCTCCGAGGCCAAGGTCACGGTCGTCGGTGTGCCGGACAAGCCGGGCGAGGCCGCCTCGATCTTCCGTGCCATCGCCGACGCCGAGATCAACATCGACATGGTCGTGCAGAACGTCTCGGCCGCGTCGACCGGACTCACGGACATCTCCTTCACGCTCCCGAAGACCGAGGGGCGCAAGGCGATCGACGCCCTGGAGAGGCAGCGCGCGGGCATCGGCTTCGACTCGCTGCGCTACGACGACCAGATCGGCAAGATCTCGCTCGTCGGCGCGGGCATGAAGACGAACCCGGGCGTCACGGCCGCATTCTTCGAGGCGCTGAGCGACGCGGGCGTGAACATCGAGCTGATCTCGACCTCCGAGATCCGTATCTCGGTGGTCACGCGCGCCGACGACGTGCCGGAGGCCGTCCGTGCGGTGCACAGCGCGTTCGGCCTGGACTCCGAGAGCGACGAGGCCGTCGTCTACGGAGGCACCGGGCGATGAACGGCCTCCCCCGAGGGGGCATGGGCCTCACGGCCTGTACAAACCGTACGGACTGTATGGATCTCGTGGTCCGTACAGGTCGTACGGGACCTGTGGGCCGTGCGGGTCGTGTGGCCCGTGCGGGTCGTGCGGGCCGTACGGGCCGTATGGAGCGCCGATGATGGCGCGGGCCGAGAAGCCGACGCTCGCGGTCGTGGGAGCGACCGGGGCCGTCGGCACGGTCATGCTCCAGATCCTGTCCCAGCACGCGGACATCTGGGGCGAGATCCGCCTGCTCGCCTCGCCGCGCTCGGCCGGCCGCAAGCTCACCGTGCGCGGTGAAGAGGTCGAGGTCGTGGCGCTCGGCGAGGAGGCGCTGTCCGGCGTCGACGTGGCGATGTTCGACGTGCCGGACGAGGTCGCCCGGCAGTGGGCCCCGATCGCCGCCTCCAAGGGCGCGGTCGTGGTGGACAACTCGGGTGCGTTCCGCATGGACCCCGACGTTCCGCTGGTCGTGCCCGAGGTCAATCCGCATGCCGCCCGGGTGCGGCCGCGCGGCATCATCGCCAACCCCAACTGCACGACTCTCTCCATGATCGTGGCCCTCGGCGCGCTGCACGCCGAGTTCGGGCTGCGCGAACTGGTCGTCTCCTCGTACCAGGCGGTCAGCGGCGCGGGGCACGCGGGCATCGAGACCCTGCGCCAGCAGCTGTCGCTGGTCGCCGGTACGGAACTCGGGACGCACCCGGGTGACGTACGGCGCGCGGTCGGCGACAACACCGGGCCGTTCCCGGAGCCGGTCGCGCTGAACGTCGTGCCGTGGGCCGGGTCGCTGCGCGAGGACGGCTGGTCCTCGGAGGAGATGAAGGTCCGGGACGAGTCCCGCAAGATCCTGGGCCTGCCCGAGCTGCGCGTGGCCGTCACATGTGTGCGCGTGCCGGTGATCACCACGCACTCGCTGACCGTCCATGCCCGCTTCGAGGGCGAGGTCACGGTCGACCACGCGCGCGAGATCCTCGACACCGCGCCCGGTGTGGTCCTCTTCGACAACCCGGCGGCGGGCGAGTTCCCCACGCCCGCGGACGTGGTGGGCACGGACCCGACCTGGGTGGGCCGGGTGCGTCGCGCCCTGGACGATCCGACCGCCCTCGAGCTGTTCGTGTGCGGGGACAACCTGCGCAAGGGCGCGGCCCTGAACACGGCGCAGATCGCGGAGCTGGTGGCCGGGGAGCTCGGGGCGGTGTAAGCAGGTGCTGCGGGGGGGGTGCCTCTATGTCTTTCGTCAAGCGAGGCGTGGGGTTCTGGGTTCGTAGAAGGTGCCGTCGCGGAGCATCGCGAAGAGCACGCTGATG
>NZ_JBEYVV010000028.1:0-87269 GCF_040644155.1 Streptomyces sp. NPDC047022
GGCACCCCTGCCCGGTCGAACGGAAACGACAAAGGGAGCTTGCCCGACCCCAACTCCACCAACCAGAACAATCCTTAGCCGCGACGATCTACTAGACGATGACCACCGACGCGTACGTAGTGCCGGCCCGGTGAAAGTCGGTCCATGAACACTGTCCTGGATCGCGCGGAGATCGTTTTGTGGGTACGGCATACGGACGGCCGGTGGTCGGCCAGGACGGTCTGGGTGGTGCCGCTCGACGGGGAGGCGTATGTCCGCTCGGCTTTCGGACCGCGCAGTGCCTGGTACCGCCGGGTCCTGCGGCATGCGGACACGGCGGTGGTGGTGGACGGGGTCCGGCTGTCCGTCTCCCTCCAGCCGGTGGACGACCCCGGACTCGTCCAGCGCGTCTCCGGCGTCTACCGGGCCAAGTACGGGCTGAACTGTCCCGGTCCCGTGGAGTCGATGAACGGGCACGAGGCCGCGGCCACCACCATGCGGCTAACGGATGTCGGGCAGGTCCCGCAGTTGCCTGCGTGAGGTGAGCCCGAGCTTGCGGAAGATGTTGCGCAGGTGCGCGTCGACCGTCCGAGGGCTGAGGAACAGCTTCGCCGCCACCTCCTTGGAGGTGGCGCCGTCGGCGACCAGGCGCGCGATGTGCACCTCCTGCATGGTCAGCTGGTCCGATGCCTTGGACGTGCGGCTGCGGGCGTGCTCGCCCGTCGCACGCAACTCACCGGCGGCGCGCTCGGCGAACGCCTCCGCACCGAGGTCGGACAGCGCCTCGTGCGCCGGCCGCAGCGCGGACCGGGCGTCACGCCGTCGCCCTTGGCGGCGCAGCCACTCCCCGTACAGGAGCTGGGCGCGGGCGCGGTGGACGACCAGTGCGGGGCCCTCGAGCAGGCCGATCGCCTCCTGATAGGCGGACTCGTCCTCGGTCACCAGGGCCCGTGCACAGGCCTCGACGCCACGACCCCACGCCTGCCGGCCCGCCCGGGTGCGCTCCTGGAGGGATGCCAGGGCCGCGGCGGCGACCGCCGTCTCGCCGCACCGCACGGCTGCCTCGACCAGCTCGGGCAGGGCAAGGCCCGCCGTGCCGACGGCGCCGTACTCGACTGCCTGCTTCGCCGCCTTCAGCGCTGCCGGGTAGTCGGCCAGGCCGTTGCCGAGCACGGCCGTCGCCCACGGCACGCTGAGGCTCATCCTGTGATCCACCGACGCGAACAGTTCCACGGCGTCCTCGCGCCGCCCGCGCATCGCGGCCAGGTGAAGTCGCGGGTAGACCAGCGGTGCCGCGCCCGTGGCGTCGGCGATCGCCTCCTCCTCGGATATCAGCTCCATCGCGCCACCGAAGTCACCCGCGTGCACTGCCGCGGTGGCCTGCATCGCCAGCCCGATGGGCAGCGCGTGGAAGGAGCCCGATTCGCGGCCGGCCGCGACGGCACGGGTGGCGATCCCGCACATGGCGTCGAGGTTCCACAACTCGGTGGCCAGCATGAAGCCCAGAGACGGCCGCCGGGCCCACACCTCGTCGTCCGCGTCGCCGACGATCGGCCCGAGGATCTCGCCCGCCGCCCGATGCCCGTCGCCGACCAGGCTGATCAGGCCCGTCAGGACCGCGGCCGTGCCGGATACCGGCTCGCCCGGCGGCGGGGCGTTCCTGGCGGCTTCCACGACGTCGTCGAGGCCGCCGAGCAGAAGACCCATCTCGACGGCGTCCAGGTAGCACTCCCGAGACCGGGCGGGGTCGGTGGCGGCCAGCCGGGCGGCGGCGCGCAGGAGGTATGCGGTGGGGCGTTCGTCTCCCCGGCGCCGGACGAACGACAGCCTGCCGCGGAGCAGGTCGGCCATGGCGTCTTGGCCCGGATCGGCGGTCCGGACGGTGGTGAGCAGGTCGGCCGCCGTGTCGAAGTCGCCCACCGAGAGCTTGGCCTGGACCGCGGCGAGGACCCGCTCGGCGCGCTGGTCCGGGCTGATCGTGAGCGCGGCCGAGCGTTCGAGGAAGGCCGCCGCCGCCGCGACACCGCCGCGTTCCTGGGCGCGGTTGGCGGAGGCTTCGAGTTCGGCGGCGACCTGCTCGTCCGGGCCCGCACTGGCCTGGGCGCGATGCCAGGCCCGCCGGTCGGGGTCGGCGACCGGGTCGGTCACGGCGGCCAGCGCCTCGTGCGCCCTGCGCCGCTCCTCCGGCGCCGCCGCGCGGTAGGCGGCCGACCGGGCGAGGGGGTGGCTGAACCGGATCCGGGTGCCGAACTCGACCAGCGGGACGGACTGCGCCGCGGCAGCCGCGTCGATGCCCAGGAGTTCGGCCGCACGCCACAGCAGACCGGGGTCTCCGGTCGGGTCGGCCGCGGCGACGGTCACCAGCAGCCTGGCCGCCGGCGGCAGAGGCTCCAGCCGTGACCGGAAGCTCTGCTCGATCACGCCGGGCACGGAGTCGGGCTGGGCGAAGCCGCCGGCCATCCCGGCGAGTCCGGCGGTCCTGGGGAGCTCCAGCAGCGCGAGGGGGTTGCCGCGTGCCTCCGCCAGGATGCGGTCGCGCACCCGCTGGTCCAATGGGGCGCGGATCGCCGAGGACAGCAGTGCTCGGGCATCCGATTCGCCGAGACCCTGAAGCGAATGGCCGGGCAGCTCGTCCAGT
This sequence comes from Streptomyces sp. NPDC047022, assembly GCF_040644155.1. Taxonomy (NCBI): domain Bacteria; kingdom Bacillati; phylum Actinomycetota; class Actinomycetes; order Kitasatosporales; family Streptomycetaceae; genus Streptomyces; species Streptomyces sp. NPDC047022. The sequence continues at coordinate 2,618 of NZ_JBEYVV010000028.1, forward strand.
TCGGGCAGGCGGCCCGGCGCGCGCGCCGCGAACACGAGGGCGATCGATTCCGCCGAGACCCGGCGGGCCAGGAAGGCCAGTGCCTTCGCCGACGCCTGGTCCAGCCACTGTGCGTCGTCGACGACGCACAGGAGCGGGCGTTCCCGCACGGTCTCCGCCAACAGGCCCAGCGACGCGACGCCGACCAGGAACGGATCGGGTGTGCCGGTGTCGAGACCGAAAGCGATCTCCAGCGCCTGGCGGTGCGGCGCGGGCAACGACTTCAGCCGGCCGGTGACGGGCGCGAGCAACTGGTGCAACGCGGCGAACGGCAACTCCATCTCGAACTCCGCGCCCGATGCCCGTACGACGAGGAAGCCGGCCGCGGCCTCGTCCAGGTGCCGAAGCAGCGCGCTCTTGCCGATGCCCGGCTCACCGCGCAGGACCAGTGCGCCGCCCCGGCCCTCCCGCGCGGCTCGGAGCAGCGCATCGAGCCGGCGTATCGCGTCCTCACGGCCGACCAGCGCGTTCACGTGTGTCTCGGGCATGTCCAAAACCTACGCGGTCGTACGCCGCTGGGGAATTCAGGGAAGCGCTGCTCATGCGTCCCTCCCACCGAGGAGCTCTACGGTGCGGAGCATCGCCGAGTGGTCGAGGTGGCCGTCGCCGCGTGCCACGGCGGAGGCGATGAGCTGCGCGGCGGCCGTGCCGAGAGGGATGGCGGAGCCCGTCTCGCGTGCGGCCCGGGTCGATCGTCGCGGTCACCATGCAGGCGTGCGCCGAGGCCGTGGTCTTCCTGGAGAAGTCCGGCGTCGACCTGGAGACCGCCCTCGAGGTGCTGAGCGGCGGCACGGCCGGCTCGACCGTGCCGACCTGTGTCCTCGGCGAACACGGCGTCCCGGGTGCCCTGCCGTCCGGTCGTGCCGAAGACGGCGACATTGATGCCCAGCAGCTTGAGCGTGGCGGAAGCGCCGATGTCCCCGAGCGGTTCCGCTTCCCTGCCGAGGAGTTGCCGGGCGACGCTGCAGGCCGTGCGGTGTCCGGGCGCGATCAGTCCGTAGCAGCGGCCGTCCAAGGCCGCGCACTCCGCGACGGCCCACAAGCGCGGCGTGCCGGTGCGGCACGGCCGGTCGCGGCAAGGCGACCCGGGCGAACCCCAGGGACCCCACGCACGGCTCCGGTCAGCCCCCCGTGCCGCGTCGCGTCCGCACGCTCCAGCGTCCGTCGCCGCGCTCCAGACGGACGGGATGCGCGAAGCAGTCACTGACGAGCTCGCCGGTCAGGACCGCGTCGGCCGGCCCTGCGGCGACGCAGCGTCCTGCCCGCAGGAGCGACGCGTGCGTGACGGTGGGCGGCAGCTCCTCCAGATGGTGGGTCACCAGCACGGTCGCCAGATCGGGGTACGAGTCCGGCAATGCCTCCAGGTGTTCGATCAGCTGCTCCCGGCCGGTCAGGTCCAGGCCGGTGGCGGGCTCGTCGAGCAGCAGCACGCGCGGCCGCGGCAGCAAGGCGCGGGCGATCAGAGCCCGGCCGCGCTCGCCCTGCGACAAGGTGGGCCAGCGCGCCGTGGCGCGATGCCCGAGCCCCAGCAGCTTGATCAGCTGCTCGGCCTCGTGTTCCTGCTCCGGGTCCGGGGCCCAGCGGGGCGGTGGTTCGACGCTCCCGGTGATCCCGGTGAGGACGACCTGCCGCACGGTGAGCGGCGATCGGAGGGGGTGGCGGGGGTTGACGTGGCCGACGAAGCGGTGCAGTTCGCGCAGGTCCACGCGGCCCAGGACGTGGCCGAGGACGTGCACCGTACCGTGGGTGGGATGCTGCCGCGCCCCGAGCAGCGACAACAGCGTGGACTTCCCCGCCCCGTTGGGGCCGAGCAGCGCCCAGTGCTGCCCGGCCTCGACGGTCAGCGAGACGTCGCTGAGGATCGGATCGCCGTCCCTGACGACGTGCACGTCCTCGGCGCGCAGGACGACGGTGTCAGTCACGGGCCGCACCCTGGGCGCGGTTGACGGCCGCCATCACCGCCTGCAGGATGGAGGTGTCCCAGCCGGCGCCCCACACCTCCCGGTCGCCCACGCGGCAGTGGGCGTAGGCGGCGGCGGGCGCGTCGGGTCCGGCCGCGGCGGCGTGCTCGCTGTAGGCGAGGATGTCCACGGCGACGCCGGCCTGTCCCAGCGCCGCGGTGAGTGCGGCGAGCGGGCCGTTGCCGGTACCGCGCACCCGCATGTCGCCGTCCGGTGTGGCGACGGTCGCGGTGAACTCGTGCCCGGCGTCGGCGCCGTTGGAGCGGGTGTCCCAGTCGTGCAGCAGGTACGGCCCGTCGTGGGCGGGGTCGATGTACGTGGCGTGGTACAGCTTCCACAGGTCCTCGGCCGGGAGTTCACGTCCGCTGTCGTCGGCGACCCGCTGCACCGTGCCGTAGAAGTCGGGGCGCATGGCGGACGGCAGGTCCAGCCCGTACCCGGTGTGCAGCAGGTGCGCGATGCCGCCCTTGCCGGACTGGGAGTTGACGCGGATGACCTCTTCATAGGTGCGGCCGATGTCGGCCGGGTCGATCGGCAGGTAGGGCACGCGCCACGGCGCCTCGGACGCGGGGACGCCCAAGCCGGCGGCCTGCTGCTCGTGGTGGGCGAGGCCCTTGGCGATGGCGTCCTGGTGGGTGCCGGAGAACGCGGTGTGCACCAGCGCCCCGGCGTAGGGGTGGCGGACGTGGACGGGCATCCGGATGCACTCCTCCACGACGGCCTTGACGGCGTCGATGTCGGACAGGTCGACCATCGGATCGACGCCCTGGGTGTAGAGGTTCAGGACCAGGGTCACCAGGTCCACGTTGCCGGTGCGCTCACCGTTGCCGAACAGACAGCCCTCCACGCGCTGTGCTCCCGCCAGCACGGCGAGCTCCGCGCAGGCCACGCCGGTACCGCGGTCGTTGTGCGGGTGGACGGAGAGGATGACCGAGTCGCGGCGCTCCAGGTTGCGGTGGGCGTACTCGATCTGGTCCGCGTACACGTTGGGCGTGGAGATCTCCACCGTCGCGGGGAGGTTGATCACCACCGGACGGCCGGGGGAGGCGTCCCACAGTGCCGTGACGCTGTTGCACACGTCCAGGGCGAAGTCGGGCTCGGTGAGGTTGAACACCTCCGGGGAGAACTCGAACCTGACGTCCGCCCCCGCCAGCTTCTCCTCGGCCCGGCGCATCAGATGCGCCGCACCGTCCGTCACCATCCGCTTCAGTTCCGTACGGTCGCGGCCCAGCACCACGTTCCGCCAGGTCGGAGCACAGGGGGTGTACATGTGGATCAGGACGCGGGGCAGCCCGGCCACGGCGTCGACCGTGCGGTCGATCAGCTCGGCGCGGGCCGGTGTGAACACCGAGACGGTCACGTCGTCCGGAACGGCGCCGCTGGTGGCCAGATGCCGTACGAAGTCGAAGTCCGTCTGGCTCGCCGAGGGATAGGCGACCTCGATCTCCTTGAACCCCATCGCGGTGAGCAGATCGAACATCCGCCGCTTGCGGGAGGTCTCCATCGGCTCGGGCAGCGCCTGGTTGCCGTCCCGCAGATCCACGGGCACCCACAGCGGCGCCTCGGTGATCCGCCGGCCCGGCCACTGGCGTTCGGCGTCGGTCAGGGGAACGCGGACCCGCTCGTGGGCCGGCTCATAGCGGTGGTGAGGCATGGCACTGGGCCGCTGGGGGTTCCACGCGGGAGCGCCGGCGGGAACGGGCCCGGACGGAGTGCGCACGGCAGGAAAGGCGGAGTGAGACAAGGGGATTCCCATTCTTCTCGCGGTCAGCACGGAGTCGACCGGCGCGCAGCACGGCACCCGCTGCGGGGTGCCGGTCGCATCAGGCCCCGCAGCGGCAGCCGAGAAGAAGGAAGCCACGCAGTGTCACGGCGAGTACACTACAGACATCTCTGCTTCTCAGACAACCTGATAGGTGAGCGGACTCCCATGACACTCGACCCTCTGCGCCCCAATTCGCTGGCCGACCAGGCCGCCCAGCGCCTCCGCGCGGAGATCGCCGACGGAACCTGGGCGGTAGGGGACAAGCTCCCGGGTGAGACCACCCTGGCGAAGACGCTCGGAGTGGGCCGCTCCACGGTGCGCGAAGCCGTCCGTGCGCTCGCCGCGGCGGGACTGGTACGGGCCCGGCAGGGCGCGGGCGTGTTCGTCACGGCCACCATGCCGCACGAGGACTGGCCCACCCGGCTGCGGCAGTCCGCCATCACCGAGATCTACGAGGTGCGCGCCATGCTGGAGGTCGAGGCCGCCCAACTGGCCGCGCAGCGCCGCACACCGGAGGACATCGCCGCCCTCGACGCGGCGCTGGAACTCAGACGCCGAGCCGCCGACGGCACCGACGCGGAATTCGTGGACGCCGACATCAGCCTGCACGTGGCGATAGTCGTCGCCGCGCACAACAGCCTGCTGACGGGACTGTTCGAGGAGTTCCTCCCGGCCCTGCGCCGCGGCCTGACCGACCTGCTCGAACTCACCGCTCTGCGCTCGGGCGACGCCAGTCACGGCGACGAGAGCCACGCGGCACTGGTCGACGCGGTGCGCCGTGGTGACGCGCGTTCGGCGGGCGCGGTTCTGCGGGCCGAGCTGGCGGAGACGCTGGCCAGATTGCAGGCCGTCTGAGGGCCCCCGCCGGGGTAGCGGATGATGCGTCGGGAAGTCTGGGCACACCTGATCGTGCACCACTGCCTGAACCGCATCATCGTGGAAGGTGCAGGACGGTGATGGTCAGTCCGCACTCGTCGCCGAGGCCGGCCAGGTCCTTCTCGAACAGGTGGGAATCGGAGAAGTTCGCTCCTCCGGAGGCGGCGGTGATCAGTATCCGGGGTGCGTCGGGGCGGTCCCCCCGACCCTGCCGGCCCACCAGCGGCGGATGGACCCCACAGTGAGGGCCGCTGTGTCGCGGCCGGTGCCCACGATCACCCAGCCGGTGTCCTGTCCCAGGTCGTAGACGCCGTAAGGGATCGCGACCAGGGTGCCGGGGTCCACGAGTCGTGGTCCTGGGCCCTGATCGGAGCCCCCTGGGGTCCGCCGCCTGGGTGGCGGACCCCGTCTTGAGGCCGAGGTTGTCCGCGCGCAGGCGGAGCGGCTCCTGCCGGGGGCCGACGGGAGTGAGCCCGAACGTGTGCCGTTCCGGGACGGGCAGACCGGCGACGTCGAAATCGTGGGAACCCGTGCCACGCGGCCCTGTGGTGTGCCAGGTGTCGAGCACTCGCGTGCGCGGCATCGAAGACGGCGATCCTGGAGACGCCTTCCCCAACTCCCTCGCATGACCCGCGAGAACGCTGACCACCCGGCCTTGGGGGGACCTCCCGACGGGCGACGAGTAAGCGGTCACCGAGTGGCCTACCCATTCGGGTACCCCCGTCGAGCAGCCGCACAGCCGCACGAACGACATGCACGAACACGCCTGTTCCAGGCCTTTCGCGACCAGAAGACTCCAGTCGTCAGATCGACAGCTGACTGCCGCGTTCGGCTCGGCAGGAAGGAGAGGGCGGCATGGTGACTGCGGGCGAGGCATGGTGGTCAAACGCGGGCGGCTATGTGCCCGGCGTACTGGAGACGCTGGCGAAGCACCCTGGCAAGGTGGTGCTGCGCTACCCGGGTACGGAGCTGACAGCGGCCGACTACCTGCGTGCCGTCACCGGCACCTATCGCGCCTTGCGCGCAAACGGCGTCAGGCGCGGCACCGTGGTCGCCGTACTCACCACACCCAACAGCCCGGACATGATCACCGTGCGGCATGCCGCTCACCTGGCCGGCGCCGCCGTCTGTTTTCTGCGCTCTACCAACCCCGGTACCAGCACGGCCATGTTGCCGCTCACCGACCAACTCGGCATCCTGCGTGACACGGGCGCGGCCGTCCTCTATGCCGACCGGACCAGCGCGGCGCGTGCCGCCGAACTGGCCGAGCATTCCGAGGCAGTCCTTGTCGGTCCCGGACAGGCCGGCTCCGCCGGGATCGTGCCCACCGGCGACCCCGGGGCGATCGCCCCGGAGCGCGGGGAGCCCGACGACCTGGCAGTGATCATGTTCACCAGCGGCAGCACCGGGCGCCCCAAGGGGATCCGCAAGTCACTGCGGGCCTGGGAGGGCACGGTGCGTATCGCGATCGAGTCACCCGCGGAGGCCCCCGAGATCACGGCCCTGTTCAGCACCCCCCTGAGCCACAGCGCCGGGCTTCTGGTCGACGGTGTCCTGGCGGTGGGCGGCAGCGTCGTGCTACTGCCGGAGTTCGATGCGGACCAGGTGGCGCGCACCATCACCGAGCACCGTGTCACCCGCACCTTCATGGCCACTACCCAGCTGTATCGGCTGCTCGACCATCTCGACGATCTGGGGCACCGTGACGCCGAGGCGGCCGGCCTGGCCGGCCTGCGGAGCCTGATCTACAGCGGGACTCCGGCGGCGCCCAGCCGTATCACCGCCGCGCTCGAGGTGTTCGGCCCGATCCTGCTGCAGCTCTACGGCACCACGGAGAGCGGCCGCATCACATTCCTCGACCCGGCTGGGCACGCTGACCCGGGCCTGGCCGCGACGGTCGGCCGGGTATTCCCTGAAGTCGAGGTGGAGGTGCGTGACCTGGGCACCGGGGCGCTGTTGACCGACGGGCAGGTCGGTGAGATCCGGATGCGTTCCCCGCAGCTCATGGATGGTTACCTCGACCCGGCCCTGGACGCCGATGTGCTGCGCGATGGCTGGTACCGCACCGGCGACATCGGCTACCGCGACGACCGCGGCCACATCCACCTGCTCGACCGTGTCTCCGACGTCGTCAAGGTCGACGGAGTCAAGGTCTACCCGACCGTGGTCGAGCGCGAGCTGCTGACTGTCCCCGGCGTCGCTCTCGCGGCCGTCTACGGAGTACGCGACACCGATGGCACCGAGCACCTCCACGCCGCCCTGACCTGCCGCCCCGGCACGCTCGTCGAATCCGACGCGGTACGCAAGCACATCAGCTCCTCCCTCTCTCCGGCACAGGCCCCCGAGCGGGTCCTGGTGCTCGACGAACTTCCCATGAACGCGGCGGGCAAGCCCGACAAGGCGAGGCTGCGTGAGCACAGTGCCGCTACAGCCTGAGACCCCGCGTCGACTCAACTCCCCGTCCACCTCAGCCACCTTCACCTCCTGCTGAACGAGAGGAATCTCATGTCCCGGCACCTCGACTACTTCACCGACCAGCTCACCGAAGAGCAGCGCCGCACCCGCACCTTCCTGGAGATCGGGCGCCGAGCCGGCAACTTCCCCAGCGCGATCGCCCGCACGGCCGACGAGGACAGCGAGGTCAGCGTCTGGTGCAGCAACGACTACCTCGGGATGGGACAGCACCCTGCCGTCCTGGCCGCTGTCCACGACGCCGTCGCCCGGTTCGGCGCCGGGTCCGGTGGCTCCCGCAACATCGGCGGCACCAACCACCGCCACGTGGAGCTGGAGCGCGAGCTCGCGGACTGGCACGGCAAGGACGCCGCGCTGCTCTTCACTTCCGGCTACACCGCCAACGACGGCGCACTCGCGGTGATCGCAGGTAACCCCGAGGGCACCGTGGTCTTCTCCGACGAGCTGAACCACGCGTCGATCATCGACGGTCTGCGGCGCAGTGGCGCCCAGAAGCGCATCTTCCGCCACAACGACGTCAAGCACCTGGCCGAATTCCTCGCGCAGGCCGACCCGGAAGCACCCAAGCTGATCGTGCTGGAGTCGGTGTACTCCATGTCCGGTGACGTGGCGCCGCTCGCCGAGATCGCCGAACTCGCACGGCAGTACGGCGCGACCACCTTCCTCGACGAGGTACACGCCATCGGAATGTACGGCCCCGAAGGCGCAGGCATAGCGGCGCGGGAGGGTATCGCCGAGCGATTCGACGTCATCATGGGCACCCTCGCCAAGGGCCTTGGCACCGCCGGCGGTTACATCGCCGGACCGCAGGACCTGATCGACGCTGTACGCACACTGTCGCGGGCATTCGTCTTCACCACGTCGCTGCCGCCCGCCACCGCCGCCGGCGCCCTGGCCGCCGTACGCCACCTGCGCACCTCCGATGCCGAGCGGCAGAGCCTGGCCAGGAACGCCCGGTTGCTGCACCGGCTGCTCGACCAGGCGGACGTGCCGTTCCTGTCATCCGACTCCCACATCGTCTCGGCGCTTGTCGGCGACGACGCCCTGTGCAAGCAGGCCTCAGCGCTTCTTCTGGACCGGCACAAGATCTATGTGCAGGCCATCAACGCCCCCAGCGTCCGTGCGGGCGAGGAACTTCTGCGCATCGCCCCTTCGGCGACGCACACGGAGGCCGACGTACAGAAGTTCGCCGAGGCCCTGGCGGGCATCTGGCAGGAGCTGGGAATCGCCACGGCGTCCGACCGCGCGGCCGGACGTACCGCCGCGGTGAAGGAGCTTGTGTGACCCGCTCTCTGGCCGCCGTGCTTGCCGATACGGCAGCACGGCGGCCGGACCATCCGGCTCTGGTCCGGGACGACGCCGTCGTCACCTACAAGCGGCTGTGGGACCGGGCCCGCCATTACGCCGGAGTTCTGCGCCGCCACGGCGTCGCTCCCGGCGATCGCGTGGTTCTGCTCGTGCCCAACTCACCCCGCTTCCCGGCCGTCTACTACGGGGTCCTCGCCCTGGGGGCGGTCGTGGTGCCGATGAACGCGCAGTCCCGAGCCGCCGAAGTGGAGTTCGTGCTCAGGGACTGCGATGCGCGTGCCCTCATCTGCGAGGGCAGGGCCCTTGAGCAAGGTGCTCCCGCAGCCTCGGCCGCCGGAGTCGAGTTGTTCACCGTGGCGGACGTCCACTCCAGCGGAATCGATCTCGACGCTCCCCACGCCGGGTGGCCCATCGCGGACTACGCGGAGGTCGCCCCGGACGACCTGGCAGCGATCCTCTACACCTCGGGCACCACGGGCCGCCCCAAGGGCGCCATGCTGACCCATGGCAACATCGTCACGAACATCGAGGTGACCGCCGTCTCCCCCTTCGGGATCCAGGACGACGACGTGCTCTACGGTTGCCTGCCGCTGTCGCACACCTTCGGGCAGGTCTGCGTCATGGGCACCTGCTTCCTGGCGGGTGCCACGCTGGTCCTCGCGCCCCGGTTCGCCGCCGAGCAGGCCCTCCAGGCGATGGAACGTCATGGCTGCACCGTCTTCATGGGCGTGCCGACCATGTATCACGCACTGCTCCAAGCCGTGGCCGCGGGCGCGCCCGCGGCCCGGCTGAGGCGCGCCTACAGCGGCGGATCCGCGCTGGCAGTACCGGTCCTGGCGCAGGTGCGGCGCGCCTTCGGCTGCGAGGTGTACGAGGGGTACGGGCTGACCGAGACCTCTCCCTGTGTCGCGTACAACCATCCAGGGACAGCACCACGTCCTGGCACCGTGGGACTGCCGGTCGAAGGCGTGGAGGTGGCCATCGCCCGTGCCGACCTGGAAGGCAGCGTGGAGTTGCTTCCCGTGGGCGAGGTGGGCGAGGTCGTCGTCCGAGGCCACAACGTGATGGCCGGGTACCTCGGTCTCCCGGAGGCCACCGCCGAGGTGCTCGTGGACGGGTGGTTCCGCTCCGGAGATCTCGGGCACTTGGGACCGGACGGCTACCTCACACTCGTGGACCGGAAGAAGGACGTGATCATCCAAGGCGGCTACAACGTCTACCCGCGTGAGGTCGAGGATGTGCTGCTGCGCCATCCGGCCGTCGAGCAGATCGCTGTGGTAGGCGTTCCGGATCCGGCACGCGGCGAGGAGGTCTGCGCGGTCGTGGTGCGCAGGGACAGCGCCGGCACGGATGCTGAACTCGCGGACGAGATCGCCGAGTTGGCGCGCCAGGAGTTGACCGGTTACAAGCGGCCGCGCCGCGTGGAGTTCGTCGAGCGACTGCCACTCGGCCCCAGCGGCAAGGTCCTCAAGCGTGAGTTGGCCAGACTGCTGCTCACTTCGCGAGCAGCCCGATCTCCAGCGCTCTGACCACCGCAAGGGTGCGGTTGGGGCTGTTGAGTTTGGCGAGGATGTTCCCCATCAGCCGCTTGACGCCGTTCTCGGAAATGCCCAGTGAGCGGGCGGCCTGCTTGTTGCTGAGGCCGCCCGCGACCAGTTCCAGGACCTGTGTTTCACGTGCCGTCAGTGCGACGGCAGGACTGGGGCCGGCCGGCACGAGCAAGCGCCGTGCCAGGCTCGCCGATACGTGGAAGCGCCCGGCGCACACGTCGGAGACCGCTTCACGCAGCAGGCTGAGGTGGAGGGCCGACCGGTCCACGAAGCCGTGCACGTGCGAGGCCCAGGCCGGAGCCATCCGCTCATCGGGGCCGATAAGGACCATCAGGCGCACATCGTGTTCACGCAGTTGCCGGGCCGACACCGGGTCCGTGGCCTCCGCCAGCTCGGCGGCAGATGTGAGCAGCAGGTCCGGTGACACCTCCGGGGCAGCTTCCGCGGCGTCGGCGATGGTCGGGTAGCTGAAGATGCTCGCGATCGACTCCAGGGAGCGCAGCATCCCTTCAAGTCCGTAACGGTGGATGTCCTTGCGGACCGCCAGGGCAACGGTGAGGCCCCGCGCCGACTGAGATGTCGGAAGGGACATGCTCTCCTTCTCTCTGTACGTGGGTGGGGCCCCGGGTTGTGCGAGGGCGGCCGCCCCGTTCGGGGTCGGCCACCTTGCTGTGTGTCCGGGGCTGTCGGTCAGGACCGGGAGACCGTCGGCTGAGGGGCAGCTGTCCGGACGGTCCCCGGGGCGTCGGCCGCAAGGGCCCGCTGCCGCACCAGCCACAGGGCAGTGAAGACTGCGCTGGCCAGAGTGACCACCCCGGCAGTGAGGAACGCGGTGTTCAGGCCGCTGCCGAAGGAAGCACCGTGCTCCTGACGCGTGCGCACGATGGCACCGAGCACCGCGACCCCGAAGACCGACCCGATCTGCCGAGTGGTGCTGCTGATCCCCGAGGCGAGGCCGCCTTCGCGGGGACCGACCGAGGAGATGGCCGCTCCGGTCAGCGGGGACATGGTGAGGCCGAAGCCGACACCGGTGATCGCCAGGCGCCACCACACGTTCAGGTACGGCGTGTTCGCATGCACGGAAGCCATCGTCACCAGGCCGGCCCCGGCAAGGACCAGGCCCACAGTGACAACGCTGCGGAAGCCGAACCTGGCGGCGATACGTGCGGCGTAAGGACTGCACACCACCATCGCGATGGAGCAGGGCAGCGTCTCCATCGCGGCGCGCATCACCGAATGGCCCTGGACGGTGACGAAGAATTGGGAGAAGAAGAAACCCGAACCCATCAGGCCGAAGCCGACGACGGTCATGGCCGCGTTCGAAACGGTGAACAGACGGTGCCTGAACAGACGCAGCGGCAGCATCGGAGCGGCCACGCGGGCCTCGATGGTGAGGAACAGCGCGAGCAGGACGATCGTCGCGCCGAAGCAGGAAAGGATCAGCGGCGACGTCCAGCCGAGATCGCCCGCTTCGGTGACTCCAAAGGTCAGCGTGCCCACAAGAAGGAGTGCCAGCACCTGACCGGGCAGGTCGAGCGGGGGCGCATCAGGGTTGCGACGGTCCGGCAGGATGCGCGTACCCACGACGAGCGTCACCAGGCCGATGGGGACGTTGATCAGGAAAATCGCACGCCAATCGAATGCCTCGACCAGGATGCCGCCGGCCGCCGGCCCGACCGCGAGGCCGATGCCGCTGAAGGTGGCCCACTGACCGATCGCCTTGACCCGTTCCTGAGGTACGGGGTAGGCGGAGGCGAGAAGCGCGAGGCTGGCCGGGCTGAGCGCGGCGGCCCCGATGCCCTGAAGGATGCGAGCGGCCAGAAGCCAGCCGACGGTGGCGGACAAGCTGCACAGGAGCGAGGCGAGCGTGAACACGGCCATGCCGCCCAGAAAGATGCGCTTGCCGCCGAAGCGATCCGCGAAGACGCCGCCGGCGAGCAGCAGCATCGCCACGGCGAGCACGTAGGCGTCCACGATCCACTGCAGCCCGGTCAACGTCGTGTCCAGACGCTGTTGCATGTCGGGCAGTGCCGCACTGGTGATGGTGTTGTTGAGGAGAACCATGAACTGGCCGATGCAGGTCAGGGTGAGTAAGGCGACCCTGTTGTGAGAACTGATGGGTGCTGTTCGGCGATGTCGGCCGGTTCGGCGACGGTGGGACACAGGGGTACCTCCCTTCGAGAGTCGGGGTATCAGGAGTCGGCGTACATCGACTCGATGGTGTCCGCGTGCAACTCGGCGATCGCCGTGCGGCGCAGGCTGAGCTTCGGGGTCAGCTCGCCGGTCTCCGGCGTCCACGGGCCGGGCAGCAGGCGGTACTTCTTGATCTGTTCGACGCGGGCGAGGACGGCGTTGGCATCGGCGACGGCCTGCGCCACGGCGTCCAGGACGGCCGGGTGGCGGGCCAGATCGTCCGGACCCGCCACATCGATCCCGTTGGCCCGTGCCCACGCGGGCACCGCCTCCTCGTCCAGTACGAGCAGCGCGGTGACGTAGCGTCGGCGGTCGCCGATGGCGGCGGCCTGGCCGATCAACGGGTGGGCGCGCAGCAGGGATTCCAGCCTGGTCGGGGCGATGTTCTTGCCACCGGCGGTGATGATCAACTCCTTCTTGCGGTCGGTGACGGCGACCAGGCCGCGGTCGTCCACGGCGCCGACGTCGCCCGTGGGCAGCCAGCCATCGGCGTCGGTGGCGGGTTCGATCTCCAGCCCGCCGCCGTCCGCGCGCAGGTAGCCGGCGCACACCACGGGGCCACGTACGAACAGCTCGCCGTCGGCGCCGGCCCGGACCTCGATACCGGGCCCCGGCCGGCCGACCGCGCCGAGCGCGAAGTCCTCCGGCGTGCTGACGGTCGCGGCGCCGGTGGTCTCGCTGAGCCCCCACACCTCGTACACGCACAGCCCGAGACCGGCCAGGAACTCGAGCACGGCGGTGGGGATCGGCGCCGCGCCGCTGAGGGCGCGGTGGCAGTCGTCGAGCCCGATGGCGGCCCGGATCGGCTGCAGCACGGCACCGTCCAGCTTCTCGCAGCGGGAGGCGAGTTCGGCGGGCACGGCCTTGCCGGCCGACCGCAGCCGGTACACCTCGAGGGCCGTCTCCTGCGCCTGCCTGACGACCGCGGCCTGCTCGGGCGGCAACGCCGCGAGCCGCGCGTGCGCCCCGGCCGCCAGCTTCTCCCACACTCGCGGCACGCCGAAGAACGCGTGCGGGCGCACCGCCTGAAGCGTCGGCAGCAGCTGCGCCGGGTCGTCGCAGATGGTGACGTGGCCGACGTTGGTGACCGGCATGTAGATGCCCAGCACCCGCTCGGCGATGTGCGCCAGCGGCAGGTAGGCGACGGTGCGTGGATGCCCGGGTACGGCGACCAAACGGTCCTGCATCATCGACTCGTAGATGACGTTGCGGTGCGAGAGCACCACACCCTTGGGATCGCCGGTGGTGCCCGAGGTGTAGACGATGGTCAGCGGCGTCTCGGGCGTCGAGGCGTCGGTGAGCGTTTCGAAGTCGCCCTCGTCGGGCAGCTCGCGGGTCAGCTCGGCGTAGGTGACATAGCGCCGGTCACCCGCCGGGACCGCGTCCGGGTCCACGACCACGACCGTGCGCAACCGGTCCATTTCCGCCAGCACCGGCCGCCAGCGGCGCAGTTGCTCCGCGCCCTCCAGGACGACGACCGTGGCCGCGCTGTGCCGGGCCACGAAGCGCAGCTGTTCGGTGCTCAGCGTGTCGTACGTAGTGCAGGCCAGTGCGCCGAGGTGGATCGCGGCCAGATCGGCGGCCCAGTGCTCGGGCCGTTTGGACATCGCCACCAGCATGCGCTCGCCGCGGGACAGACCGCGCCCGGCCAGGCCGTGGGCGAGCGCGGCAGTCTCGGCGCGCAGCCGCGACCAGGTCCAGGTGGTGGCGTCCGGACCGACGCCGCTGGTGAGCGCGGGGTGGTCGGCGAAGTCACGGGCGTTGCGGCGCAGCAGCCCGGTGATCGTCACATCCTCGGTGGCGACGGACAGGTGGAGCGGTGTTGCTGAGGCCACGGCGGGCTCCCTTCATCGCAAGGGTCGTTCCGGCTTTGCCTGGCGCCACTTCAGCCTCGCGGCGTCACCAGCAGGGGGAGGCTGCGCAGATGAGGCAGGGAGCTTGGTGCCACTCGGATACGGACGCCTGGCGCAAGGCGCAGCTGCCGGCGCCCGCCTGGCCGGGCTGGGTCGCCCGCACGTCGAGGAGTACGCAGTAGGGCGGGTGCCGGGTGTCGACGTCGATGAGAGGCCTCCTCTACAGGGCCGACACGAAGGTGTCGACGGCCAGGCCCGCCTGCACCGGATTGAGCCGGGGGTCGCAGAGGCTGGTGTAACGCGACGCCAGGGCCGCCTCGTCCGGCACATCTGCGCCCACGCACTCGGTGACGTCCTCGGCGGCGGTCTCCAGATGCAGGCCGCCAGGGCGGACCCCGACGCCGCGCAGGGCGGAGACAAAACCCCGGATCTCGTCGGAGACATCCGCAAGGCGCCGGGTCTTGAGTCCGTTCGCGGCTTTGTACGTGTTGCCGTGCATCGGGTCGCACAGCCAGACGACGGGGTGACCCGCGTTCTTCACGGCGTGCGCGAGAGCCGGCAGCAGCGTGCGCACGTCGTCCTTCCCGAACCGCGCGATCAGCGTCAGGCGTCCGGGCTCACGGCCGGGGTCGAGACGCTCGACCACGTCGAGCAGGTCCCGCTCCGCCGCCTTGCCGCTCACCTTGCAGGCAACCGGATTCATCACGTCCGCCAGCAACCTGACGTGCGCGCCTTCGCTGTGCCGCGTGCGCTCTCCTATCCACGGGAGGTGGGTGGAGCCCAGAAACCAGCCGCCCGTGGACTCGTCGAACCGCACCAGGGCTGTCTCGTAGTCCATCACCAGCGCTTCATGGCTGATCCAGGTGCGTTGTCCGGCCGCCGGATTCCGGCCGTTTCGCCCGTCGAGGGCATCGGCCACCGTCTTGGCAGCCCGGTAGGCGCGCAGCATGCGGTCAGGGTCGTGCCTGCGGGATGCCGGGTCCGGGACCTCGGAGTTGACGATGTGGCCGCGGAAGGCGGGCAGCAGGCGTCCGTCCACGTCCTCCGATGGAGCGGACCGTGGTTTGGCGAACTGGCCCGCCAGCCTGCCGATCCGGACGACCGGAAGTCCGGTCGGGGCCCCGAGGGCGCCGGCGAGACGCGCGATGGCGCTCTCCTTGCGGGCTGCGTGCTCGGGCGTGCACTCCGCGAAGCTCTCCGCGCAATCGCCGGCCTGCAGCACATGGCCGTCGCCGGCCGCGACGCCGCCGAGTTCTCGGCGCAACTGGAGCAGTTCGGGCAACCGGGTAAGGACGGGACGGCCGGAGAGGTCGGCGCAGACCTCGTCACGCCGGGCCGGATCCGCCCAGGAGGGCTGCTGGCCCGCTCGGTAGAAGCGCCAGCCGGTCTGGTCTCCGGCGTGGGAGTGCGGTATGCGGGCCGCTTCTCCGGCGGCCGCAAGGGCCTGGGACATGAGAGTTCCTTCGCTGAGTCGAACGGCGATCAGGCGGGTGGTGACTGGGGCCTGGTGCGGCACTAGTCACCCGCGAGCTGGACCATGTGCGGATTGAACTGCTCGTGCACATAGGCCCGTCCGCCGACGGCGTAGTGGATGACGTACTCCTTGAAGGCGGAGTCCACCCACCGCTCGGTGAGGCTGTCCCGCCAGCGCATGAGCCCGGTGGACAGCTGCTCACGGTGCTGGTGCACTTGCTTGTCACGGAGCTGGAGGCCGATGGGGGTAAGGGAGTCGGGCACCCCCATCCGGCTGCGGGCAACCTCGTCGAACACCACCCGGTTGATGCTGATCACCTCTTGCTCGGGGGTCACCAGGCAGGAGCGGCGCTCCAGAACGACGGCGGTGTCCGCGAGCCCGAGCGCGGAACGTATGCGGGGCGGGAGCCGGTCTGCCGGGGTATCGCCCTGGGCGTCGACCCGGATCGACAGATCGTGGCCGGTGAGGGCCTGTAGGAGCAGGGTGGTGGAGCCGTCACAGGCCAGCAGCATGCGGGTGCTGGCACTCAGTTCGAGCGTCGGCTGGAGCGTGGTCATCATTGGTCTCCTGGGCTGCCCGTAGTGTGCTGGAGAGGGAACATCCGGCGATCGCGCCCGTGCGGGGGGAGGGGTGGCCACGCCCGGGGGACGTGGCGCGGCCACCCCGGCCGAGATGGCGCGCGCGTCAGTGCGTCCGCACCGCTTCGGCCGGCTTGTTGTCGGACTCGGTGCTGCCGGTGTCGCCCGCGGAGTCGCGCGGCAGCGGCGGGCGGGTGCGCCCGTAGCGGTTCATCAGCGGCCGCTCCACGCCGGTGTAGAGCAGCCAGGAGAAGAAGACGCTGATGCCTGCCTCCAGGGCGAGCAGTCCGACCGCGGCCGGGGCGCTGTGCACCGGGCTGAGGCCGAAGCGGTCGACGAAGACGTGCACGGTGATGTCATGGACCAGGTAGAAGGCGAACGAGACTTCGCCCAGCCACACGAAGACCCGGTGCCGCAGGACCGAGCGCCGGCCCGCGATATCGGTCGTGGCCATCGCGGCGATCAGAAGCGCGACCGGGATCAGCGTCACGGCGCTCATCCCGAACAGCCACGGCACCCACAGCAGCTCGACCACGTAGGCGACGGCGACCAGGAGCAGCGCCGGGGTGACCCGGAAGTTGATCCAGCGGCCGGTCATGACGATGCGGGCCATCAGGATGCCCACGGCGAACTCGATCATCCGGAACGGCGGCAGCTGCCAGACGAACCAGTACTGCCACACGGAGGCCCGGAATCCCAGCGGCATGACGGGCGAGCCGGGCAGGGCCGCGTACGCGATGGCCGGGATGACGAACACGGCGGCGCCCAGGATGCCCACCCACAGCCACAGCCGCTCCGGCCGGATGCGCTGGATCGCCCGGTGCAGCCAGGGGAAGCACAGGTAGAAGATGACCTCGACGGAGAGCGACCAGCTGGGCGGGTTGACGCTCTGGAACGTCTTCGCGTCCGGGATCCACGTGTGCAGCAGCAGGAGGTTGGGCAGTTCCTGCTTCCAGGTGTTCTTGACCCAGGCGAACAGCAGCAGCGCGGCGACGAAGGTCACCACGTGGTTGGGGTAGATCTTGACGAGCCGGCGCCGCCAGAACTGCCGGGGTCTGTCGCCCGGGCGTGCCGACCAGGTCAGCACAAAGCCGCTGAGCACGAAGAAGAACCCGACACCCAGCCAGCCCGCCTTGCTGACTGCGTGCGTGACGGATTCGGCGCTGCCGCCGCTGAACGGCGTGTACGGCGGCAGCGTGGAGTGGAAGAGGAAGACCATGAACGCGGCGAAGAACCGCATGCCGGTCAGCGAGGGCAGCCGTGCAAAGCGCGCGGACGCCGGCACGGTCGTCCTGGTCGGGCTGGACATGGTGAGACTCCCGATGGTGTGGTGAGCGGTCGGCGGCCGAGTCATCCGGCCGGTGTGACGACGCCCTTGGCGTCCAGGAGGAACTCGGTGTAGTTGCCGTCGTGCGGCATGCCCGGTACCAGATCCCAGGGCAGGACGGCACCATCGGTGATCTTCCGGACGGTCGGGTCGAGCAGGGCCTGTCCGGTGATCGCGGCGTTGTCGGTCAGCAAGTTGAGCACCAGCGACGGCCGCAGCGGCGCGATGCCGTCGGCCGGGCTCCAGGGGGCGACCACGACGAACGGGAAGGCCAGCTCCGTGCCGACGGCCGGATGGTCCGCGCGGTCGGCGGCGAGGACCATGGGGCGCGGCAGGAAGGAGCCGTCGCCCAGGTCGACGAGGAAGTCGTCGCCGTACAGCGGGGTGCTGTGGTCCGTGAGTTCGGTGGCCAGCTTCGCCATCTGCCGGCGCAGCGCGTCGGCGCGCTCGCGCCCGACGACGAGGAGCTCGCTCTCCGGGTCCATGGCGGGCAGCACCGGGACGCGCGCCAGTCGTCCGGCGAGCCTGGCCGCGGTGTCGCGGACGTCGTTGCTGGTCAGGACGGCTGAGAGGTTGGTGCAACGAGTGCCGCCGTCGAAGGCGGCGCTCATGGTCAGGTGCTCCAGGAGCGCATCGGTCAGGGGCACGTCGAGCAGGGCACGGGAGCGCCCCGGGCCGCGGGTGGCCACTCGAGCGTGATCGGTCCAGGTGCTCACTGCCTGCTCGTTGCCGTAGATGATGCCGCGGTCGGCGGCGTTCAGCAGGAACGAACCGACGGCGTGCGGGCTCGGCAGGAAGGCCAGCTTGTCCGGTGGCAGCCCGGCGGACAGCAGGGCGGCGGCCAGCCGGCGAGGGGTGAACGGATCGCGGCTGCCGGGCCGGACGACGACGCTGTAGCCGTGGTAGAGCGGCTGCACCCACGTGGCGTGCGGCTGCGGGTGGTTGCTGGCCATCACGGCCGTGAAGACACGGCCCGACGGTGCACGGTGGACGCGGTGGGTCGGACGCAACTGCGCGGCGGGCAGGTCCGCCTCGGTGGTGGCGGGCAGTTCCTTGATCTCGGTGGCCATGTCCGCCAGGGCACGCCGGACGGTGGTGGACGCGAGACCGGTAGCGCGCACTGTGCGGCGCACATAGTCCTCGGCGCTCTCGCCGTTCAGCTCGGCCGTCGCGAACAGCTGCGCGGCCGTGCGGAACACCTCCGGCTCGGGTGGCCGGCCATCGGCGGAACGGCGCAGCCGGTCGACGGTGGCCTGGGCGGCCAGCCTGGGTGCGAGGCCGACGTCCGCGAGCGGTTCGCCGTGCACATCGGTCAGAACGCCGCGGTCGGCGCTCGGCCGGCTCTCACCGGCGACGAAGGGATCGATGACGAGCACTCAGTACACCCCCTCCACGACGTCGGCGTCCTCGTAGGTCGCCACGCTCGCCACCTCCGCGAGGCCATCGGGGCCACCGTCCGAGGCCGGCCGGACTCGCACGGCGCTGTCCCGTTCCAGCACGTTGGGCAGGAACATCTCCTCGCTGACCAGGTTCAGCCTGACCCGGCCGCGCTCGCCGTAGCCGACCCTTCTGCCGTCCTCGTCCACCAGGTCCAGGCGGGTGGTCTCGGAGAACGGCTCGAAGACGCAGGCATGGTCGTCCTCCGGCGTCCGTACGCGCTGCGGGGCCACACCCATGAGGCTGTTCCCGTAGATCCCGACCAGGCGGGCGGCGGGGAAGAAGTCCTCCTGGACCAGGCGCAGGCTCTCCGGGCTGAAGGAGGTGCCGGCCCAGATGATGGCCTCGATGCGGGACAAGACGAGTTCGTACAGGTCCGGCCGGGCGCAGATGGCCTCGATCAGCGGGGGTGTGGTGCTCAGGATGCGCACCGGCTGGCTCAGCAGGACCTCGCGAGCCTGGTCGAGGAGGTGGTCGATGTAGTCGTCGGCCTCCTGCTGCCGTCCGGAGCCGAGCAGGCGTTTGACCCAGCGCGGGTCGAGGTCGACGGTGTAGCACAGGCCGCCGGAGGGCTCGGCGTACCGAGAGGTGTCGAAGGCCACCACGTGCGGGCCGGTGGGCCCCAGGTGCAGCCAGTCGCCGGTCTCGGGTACACCGTGCTCGGTCAGCCGCTGCCGGGTCCAGGCGCCCATCCGGGAGCGGTAGGCACCGTCCACGATCCGCTTGGGGGCGCCGGTGGTGCCGCCGGACTCGTAGACGCGGAAGACCTGTCCCGGTGCGGCACCCCTGGGTATGAGGTCGGCCGCCGGGGTGGTGCGCAGTTCGCGGCTGACATCGGGAAAGCGGAGCAGGTCGGCCGCGCCGGTGACGTCGGTGCGCGGATCAAAGCCCAGGTGCGCGCGGCGGGCCAGCCAGAACGGTGAGCCCGTGCGGTCGTCGAAGTGCCAGGCCATCATGGCGCGAACATGGGCGTCGAAGTCGGCCTCCCCGGAAGGTGGCCGGTGCGGGTCGGGCAGGTGGGCAGGGGTGCTGATCACGCGTTCGTCCCTTCGGAGCGGTGCTGCGTCAGAACGGCTGGTTGAGCGCGTCGTCCACCTGGTGGGCCACCGCTTCCAGGCCGTTCTCGAGGAAGTCGGTCTGCCGGTCGAGGGATGCCTGGTCAGCGGTGTTCATCTCGGCCAGGAGGATGTTGCGGGAGGCGTCCTGGGCGATCTTGGCGCGGGCGAAGCGGCGTTCCTGGAACTCGGCCAGCAGGCCACGAAGCCCGCCGTCCCGGCCGAGCGTCTCGCCGAGTACGGCGGCGTCCTCGATGGCCATGGCGGCGCCCTGGGTACGGTGCGGCGCCATGGCGTGGGCGGCGTCTCCGAGCAGCAGCAGCCCTTCGTGGTACCAGGGCAGCGGGAGGAGCACCTCCTCGATCGGTGCGTACACGATGTCTTCGTCGGGCTTGATGCTGTCGCGCAGTTCGCCGATCAGACCTGTGTAGCCGGCCAGGCGCTCGGTGAGATGGCCGTAGAACTGCTCCCTCGGGTGGCGCGGATTGCCCGGCTCCGGCGTCACGTGCAGCAGATACATGAAGTCCTTATTGAGCGGGAAGAGGCCCGCCTTGGTGCCCATGCCCTGGAAGTACATGTTCCGGGTGACGTCGGCGTGCCGCTCGAGGGCCACCCGCCACACCGAGTAGCCGGTGAACCGGGGCTCGACGCCGAGGGCCGCCTTACGGAAGGAGGATCGGATTCCGTCGAACGCGACCACAAGGTCATAGCGTTCGGTGCTGCCGTCGGTGAGGGTGGCCGAGACCCCGCCGCTCACGGCGGTCTGCATCTCGTCCACGGAGGTGCTGTAGCGGATCTCGGTTCCTACGTCGACACAGGCCTTCTCCAGGATCCGGGCCAGATCCCTGCGCTGGATGGCGCAGTTGGCAGGTACTCCGCCGACCCCCAGCTTCGACCGCAGCGCGAGCAGCAGCCGGGAGGCGGAGTCGTGGAAATCGACACGGTCGAAGGTGTAGCCGTGGCCGAGAACGTCGTCGAGCAGGCCGAGCCGCTTCAGGGCCCGTAAGGCGTTGCCCGGGATGTTGATACCGACGCCGGCGACGAGGTTCTCCGGCTGGATCTCGACGACGGTGGTCTCGATGCCTTGCTGCCCGAGCGCGGCGCCGGCGGCGAGGCCGCCGATGCCCCCTCCGATGATCAGGATGCGGCGTTTCACTGTGACTCCTCACGTATGAAGTGGACGATTCCGGGTCACTGGTGCTGGTGCTGGTGCTGGGGCAGGCCCGCCACCCAGCGCGCGTGGTCGCGGACGAGCTGCCGGTCGGGTTCGACGAGGAGCAGCACGCGGTCCGAGGTGATGAACTCGTCGGCGAAGGGGCCACCCAGGTATTTGCGGGACAGCTCGTCGATGTGGTCGCGGGCCTCGGCGCCGAGGATCTCCTTGACCACCCGGCCGCGTACCTCGGCGAAGTTCAGGGGGTCGTCGTGCTGCCAGATGGTGATGGTGGCCCGCGGGTCGCGGCGCAGATTGCGCACCTTCTGCCGGGCCACCTCGCTGTTGAGGGCGAGGTAGTCACCCATGGTGGAGACCCACACGATCTGGGTCTGCGGGGTTCCGTCGCGCATCAGGGTGGTCAGAGCGGCGAAGTTCGGCCCGTCCGCGAGGGCGCGGACCTCCGGGGCGAGGCGGGGCCCCACCGCGACCTCCATCTCCTGGTGAGCGGGCATGCTGCGTCCTTCCTTCGGGATGGGATTCCTTCGTTGGCACCGGCCGCCGGCATTGCGGCGCGGGGATGGGGCCGGGGCGCGGTTCACCCCCGCAGCGCGGGACGGGACTCCTCGGCCTCCGTGGGCGCCGCCGCCGGCAGTGGGCGCTTGCGGCCGCGTCCGCGGAGTGCGCCCACGCTGACGACGAGGGCGAGGCCGGCGAGCGCCTCGAAGCCGGCGCCGGCCAGTGGGTTCCAGCGGAGCATGTCCCCGTTTGCCAGCAGCCCGCCGACCGCGGCGGCGGCCATCTGGCCCACGTAGACAGCGCTGTTGTTCAGCGCGAGGAGCATGTCGCCGCGGTCACCGCCGATGCCCAGGGCCCGGTGCAGCAGCAGCGGGAAGCTGGGCCAGTGCACCAGGCCCCACACTCCGACGGCGACCGCCGCGGCCAGCGGCCAGCGGATGGCCGGGGTGAGCACGACCAGCCAGATGCCCAGCGCGCTGATGGTGAGCGTGAGGCCGACGACCGAGCCGAACCGGTCGGCCAACCGGCCACCGACGAAGACGCCACCGAAGCTGCCGACGCCGAAGAGCAGGAGAACCCATGACTGCTGACCGGCGGACAGTCCCGTGATCTGCTCCAGGATGGAGCCGAGATAGGTGTAGACGGTGAACGTACCGGCGGTCCACAGGGCCGTCACCAGCAGGTGCGTGGGAGCCTGCGGGATCCGGATCGCGGCCATCCGCTCCCGTACCGTGGCACCGGGTCCGGTGGGCACGTCCGGCAGGAAGAACTGGATGCCGGCGACCGTCAAGGCCGCGAGGAAGGTGACCAGGCCGAACGCCCATCGCCAGGAGGAGAGTTCGCCGATCCAGTTGCCGATCGGCACACCGAAGGCGATGGCGCTGGTCATGCCCGCGTAGACGATGGCCAGTGCCCGGCCACGCACCTCGGGCGGGCTGATGCGGGCGGCGACCGCGGAGGCGTTGGCCGAGTACAGAGCGGCGCCTGCGCCGGTGATCACACGGCTGATCAGCAGCACGGTGAAGTTGGCCGAGACGGCCGAGAGGGCGTTGCCGAGGCCGAAGACCAGCATGACCGCGATGAGCAGCGGCTTGCGTCGGAACCTGGCGGTGAGTCCGGCCAGGATCGGCGCTCCCACCGCGTACGTTGCGGCGAACGCGGTGGAGGTCTGGCCCGCAAGCGCCGTCGAGAGATGCAGGTCCCGTCCCACTGCCGGCAGCAGTCCGGAGACGATGAACAGGTCGGTGCCGGTTGCGAATGTTCCCAGCGCGAGCAGCCAGACCCGCGGGTCCACCCGCCCGGCCGAACTCACCGAGCGCATCGGAGTCCTCCTTTCCGGAGACGGTTGATCAGATGGCGGTGTCCAGCGCGACCTCCCGCCAGGCGTCGAGCTCCTTGGCGACGACCTCGAGCTTGCTCTCGATGCGGGCGACGCAGTCCGCGCCGAGCGGCAGGCGCAGTGGGGGCGCGTCCGCCTCGGCCACGGCGGCGATCGCCCGGGCGGCCTTGACCGGGTCGCCGGGCTGCTGGTGGTTCGTCTCCACCGCCCACTCGCGGGTCTTGCCGACGGTCCCCGCGTAGTCGTCGATCGGAGTGGTGCGGCGCAGCGAGGAGTCGTCCAGGAAGTCGGTACGGAAGACTCCGGGTTCGACGATGGTGACGTGGATGCCGAGCGGGGCGAGATCGGCGCGCAGGGCCTCGCTGAGGCCTTCGACGGCGAACTTGGTGCTGTTGTAGACGCCCCAGCCCGAGCCGGCGGTGAATCCGCCGACAGAGCTGATGTTGAGGATCCGGCCGGCGCGCTGCCGGCGCAGGTGCGGCAGCACCGCCCGGGTGACGGCGAGCAGACCGAAGACATTGACGTCGAAGACCGCGCGCGCCTCGGCCTCTGAGGCCTCCTCCACGGCGCCGAGCAGCCCCCGGCCGGCGTTGTTCACCAGGACATCGATCCGGCCGAAGCGCTCGGCCGCCGCCTGCGCCACCTCCTGTGCCTGCCGCTCGTCGGTCACGTCGAGCGGCAGGGCCAGCACATCACCGCGGTCCTCGCCGAGCGCGGCGCGAACGGCCTCCGCGTTGCGCGCCGTCGCGACGACCTGATTCCCGCGGGCCAGCGCCTCTCGGGCGATGTGCAGGCCAAAGCCACGGGAGCTGCCGGTGATCAGCCAAACGGACATGAACTTCCTCCAACTTTCGGTGTGTTGCGTGGGCCGGGCGTCGGGATCTGCGGAGGCCGCTCTCAGGCGCCGGTGTGTTGGGTGAGGAACGAGACGAGCACCGCGGCGAACCCCTGAGGGTCTTCCGCCAGCGCGTTGTGGCCTGTGTCGATCTCGGCGTAGGACGCGCCGGGGATCCCTTCGCGCAGCAGCCGCTGCTGCGTCACTCCGCAGACGCGGTCGTGAGCGCTGGCGAAAACCAGCGCCGGCGCTGCGATGCGGCCGAGCAGCGGGCGCAGGTCGACGGTGAGGCCGACCTCGAACTGGCGTGCGGTGCCGGGTTGGGCGTTCTGCGCAATCTGCTGGACGAGCTTCTCGTGCGCCGCCTCGTCCGTCGCCGCCCAGTACCGGGGGCCGAGGGTGGCCAGGGGAAACATCTGCGGGACGAGCGAGGTACCCGACTCCGCGTCGGTGCGCAGCAGATCGAGCGAGTAGCGGAAGTCGGCCGTCATCCGCTCGTCGGTGTACGCCCAGCCGGCGTGCGAGACGACCGAGCGCACGCGCTCGGGATGCTCGGCCGCAAGGCGGAGCGCCACCACCGCGCCGAGGGAGTGGCCGGCGAGGTGGAAGGTGTCGAGGCCGGCGTGGTCGGCCACCGCCAGCACCTCGGCCACCAGGTCGCCCAGGGTCAGCGGCCCGCCATGGTCGACCGTGCCGCCCGAACCGGACAGGTCCGGGGTGACGACGGTGAACTTCCCCTTCAGCTCCTCGACTTGCTGGACCCAGGCCTCACCGCGAGTCCCGGTGCCGTGCACCAGCATCAGAGCAGGTCCGTTGCCGTTGATGGCGTACTCGACGTCGGCATGACCGCCGCTGATCAGTATCCCCGCACTCGGCATGTGGGTGCCTCCTTGAGATTGGTCAACTGCAGGACAAGATGGGACCACGAGTTGTGCTTAGACGCAAGTATCACTTTTAACTGAAAGCCAAGTAAGTGGGCGGCCTGGGTCTCACCCGGAGGTGCCGCTCGCGCGCCGCATGGCCGTGCCGCGCAGGTGAGGGCGTATTCGATGACCGACGATGCAAGTAGACGGCAAGAGTTCAAACTTGACCTTGCGTCAATCATTGGACGACTATCACTCCTGCAGCACCGATGCTTCGCTCGCACATGAAGGCAGGTACGCCACATGGATCAGCCCGCATTAGCGTCCGATCACTCGATCGCCGTCATCGGCCTGGGGTGCAGGTTCCCTGGTGCCTCGAACGTCGACGAGTTCTGGGAGCACCTGATCGGCAATGCCGACAGCGTCACGGCGATTCCGGGCGACCGGTACGACGCGGCCGCGTACCACGCTCCCGACCCGGCCACCCCGAGCAAGTCGGTATCGGCAAAAGGCGGGTTCATCGGCGATCCCTTCGCCTTCGACCCCGGCTTCTTCGGCATCTCGCCCGCTGAAGCCCGCGCCATCGACCCACAGCACCGCGTCCTGCTCCAGGTCGTGTGGGAGGCGCTGGAGGACGCAGGCATCCGCCCCTCCGCCCTGGCCGGCAGCCGGACCGGTGTCTTCGTCGGCCAGGCAACCGCCGAATACGGCGACGAGCACCGGCCGCTGACCGAGCAGGACATCCGGCGCACCATCGGCAGCCAGTTGCGGGCGATGGCCTCGGGACGCATCTCGTACGCGCTGGACCTGCGCGGCCCCAGCATCGTGCTGGACACCGCCTGCTCCTCGTCCCTGGTGGCGGTGCACATGGCCCGGCAGAGCCTGCTCACCGGGGAAAGCGACCTCGCCGTCGTCGGCGGCGTCAACGTGGTCCTCTCACCCCGGGACTCCATCGCCTACTCGCAGGCCGACATGCTCTCGCCGGAGGGGCGCTGCGCGTTCGCCGACGCCGATGCCGGCGGGTTCGTGCGCAGTGACGGGGTCGGGGTCGTGCTGCTCAAGCGCCTCGCGGACGCAAGGCGCGACGGCGACCCGGTACTGGCAGTGCTCGCCGGCAGCGCGGTGAACAACGACGGACGCAGCAGCGGGCTGCTGGTCAGGCCCTCCGTCTCGGGCCAGGCCGAGATGCTCCGCGAGGCCTGCCGCAACTCCGGGATATCCCCGGCCGACCTCAGCTACGTGGAGGCGCACGGCACCGGCACCTCCGTCGGGGACACGGTGGAACTGTCCGCGCTGGCAGCAGCGATGGGCTCGGAGCGCGACCCGGACCGGCCGCTTCGGACCGGGTCGGTGAAGAGCAACATCGGCCATGCCGAGGCGGCCGCCGGCATCGCAGGACTGATCAAGACCGTCCTGATCGCCCGCAACGGCGTGATCCCCGCCTCGCTCCATCTGAACAGTCCGCACCCGCTGCTCGACGACCCGGACTCCCCCATCCACGTGGTCACCGAGAACGAACCTCTCGAAGACTGCGACGAGACGTACCTCGGGGTCAGTTCCTTCGGCCTGTCGGGAACCAACGCCCATGTCGTCGTAGGCCGGGTCCCTTCCGGCCTCACTGCCGAGGCCGCACCCGCCGCCGCGGACGAGCGCCCCGAGCTGCTTGTGATCAGCGCTCGTTCGCAGCGATCCCTGGAGCGGCTTGCGGCAGCCTACGCCCGCCATCTGCGGCCCGGTGGCGCGGGCCATCAGGAGCCCCTGCGCGACATCTGCGCCGCGGCCGCACTGCGCCGCGACCACCACCCGTACCGGATGTGGGTGATCGGCGGCAGCCACGAGGAGGTCGCCGGCCGGCTGGAGGCGCTCGCAGCCGGCGAGGAGATCGCCGACGGCGGACGCGGCGAGGCCGGCTTCGGCGCGGAGCCGGCGACGGTGTTCGTCTTCCCGGGGCAGGGGGCGCAGTGGGCGGGCATGGGGCGGGGGCTGCTCGAGGCCTTCCCCGCCTTCCGTGACCGTATGGCCGAGTGCGACGCCGCGATCCAGGCGGAACTGGGC
The DNA here is from genome assembly GCF_040644155.1 of Streptomyces sp. NPDC047022. Classification (NCBI taxonomy): domain Bacteria; kingdom Bacillati; phylum Actinomycetota; class Actinomycetes; order Kitasatosporales; family Streptomycetaceae; genus Streptomyces; species Streptomyces sp. NPDC047022. The sequence goes on from NZ_JBEYVV010000028.1 coordinate 29,270, forward strand.
TGGTCCGTCATCGAATTACTGAAACGCGAGCAAGAGGACTTTCCCACCGAGATCGACGTGGTCCAGCCGGCTCTGTGGGCGATGGAGGTGTCGCTGGCCTGCCTCTGGCAGGATCTCGGTGTCAGCCCTTCCGCATGCATCGGGCACAGCATGGGCGAGACGGCCGCCGCCGTGATCGCCGGCGCTCTGCCGGTGCGCGACGCGGCCGCGGTCATCTGCCGCCGCAGCCGACTCATGAGCCGGCTCGGCGGCCGGGGGCGGATGCTGGCCACCGACCTGTCCCCGGACGAGGCCGAGCTGGTCGCCGCCCGGTATCCCGGCGCACTGTGCGTCGCCGCGGAGAATTCACCGCACTCCACCGTCCTCGCCGGAGATCCGGAAAGCCTTGGCAAGCTCGCCGAGGACATGGTGGAGCGCGGTCGGCTGGCCCGGTTCGTCAACGTCGGCGTGGCCTCCCACTCCCCTGACATGGACGCGCTGCGGTCCGAGCTGCTCGGCACCCTGACGGACCTCGAGCCGCGCGAGACGTCGCTGCCGTTCTACTCCACCGTGCGTGCCGAGTCCGTCCCCGGGACGGCCCTCGACGCCGCGTACTGGATGGACAACCTGCGGCGCCCCGTGCGGTTCGCCGGTGCCGTTTCGCAGCTGGCGAATCAGGAGGAGAGCGTCTTCCTGGAGATCAGTCCGCACCCGCTGCTGACCTCGGCCGTGGAGGAGACCCTGGACGCGATCGGTACCCCGTACCTCACCGTCGCTTCACTGCGCCGGAAGGAGAACGAAGGCGTTGAGCTCGCCCGCGCGGCCGGACGCCTCCATGCCGCGGGCGCCGCCATCGACTTCTCCCGGTGGTTCCGGGGCGCGGCCCGCCCCGTGCCACTGCCCCGATACCCCTGGGACAACGAGCACCTGCGGGAACCGGCGCCCCTCCCGGCGGCCACCGGGTTCACCTACGAACGGCCACTGGACATCGAGGCGTTGGGGGTGTCGTTCCGCGGCACTGCCGTTGTGCCACCGATGCTGTACGTCGACGCCGTGCTGAGCGCGGCGCGTTCCGAACTCGGCGGGCAACACCGCCTTGAGGACATCACACTGACCGGAGAACTGGTCGACCGGGGACAGGCACACGGGGCCTCCCTCCGGGTCAAGCTGCGTCCCGAGGGTGCCGACAGCCTCGCAACGGTCCAGGTCGTCTCCCCGGGGGCAACCGGCGAACCGGCCCGGACCTGCCTGACCGCCCGCGTCACTTCAGCCCCGCTCAAGGGCGGCGGCACGACCGAAAGCCTCGACGCGTTGCTCGCGCACTGCACCGAGTACCTGTCAGGACCGGACTTCTACGACGAGGCCCGGGGGTACGGATACGAGGTCCCCGGCGACCTCGCGGGCGTCTGCCGGCTCTGGCGAAAGGCGGGCCGTGCGGTGGCCCGGATGAGCCTGCCGGCACCCGGACACCCCGCGGCATGGGAGATCCCGCTGCAGCCGCTGCTCGCCGTGCTGCCCCGCAGCGGACCGGACGGCATGAGCTACACCTATCTGCCCGTCGGCATCGACTCCGTGACGGTGCACGGTGACTTGACCGACCTGACGAGGCCGGTGTGGAGCTCGGCCGTGCTCCGACCGGTGGCGGAGGACGGCACGGCTTCCTGGGACTCCGTTGTCCGCGCGGACGTCGTGATCCACGCGGACGACGGGGAACACTTACTGGCAGAGCTGCACGGCGTCCAGCTCTTGCAGTTGGCCGGCCCAACGGGCGCGGCGGACGCCCGGGACACCTCGCCACGGCGAGAGGCCGGGGCGGCCGAGCCGGCACCTGCGGTGGCGAAGGCCGTGAACGAATCTGCGCCCAAGCCGGCTGCCGACGGCGAGGCGGCCGTTCTGACGCACGCCGCGGCGCTCCTCGGAATGACGCCCGAACGCATCGACCGCCGACGCCCGTTGCGCGAGCTCGGCCTCGACTCCATCACGGCCGTCAGACTGCGGCAGCGCATACGGACCGCCATGGGCATCGATCTGCCCGTGGGGCGACTGCTCGGCCGGGAGAGCATCGGCCAGCTGGTGGCGGCAACCGGGGTTCAAACGAGCACTATGCATCAAAGTTAAATTCTGGTATAAATTTACACAGGGGGACTAGGCCCAGCCTTGCGGGCCGCGCAACACATGGTTACAAGGTCCACTCCCTCGTCGCTGGAGAACGTATGTTTGCTGAACCCACTGTTGCACCCGTTGCTACGGGCCGCCGCGAACGCAACAAACAGCGGATGAAGGCACGCATCTTCTCTGCTGCCCTGAGTCTGTTCGCCGAAAAGGGCTTCGAGCAAACGAAGGTCGACGACATCACGGAGCGCGCCGACGTCGCGCGCGGCACGTTCTTCAACCACTTCCAGCACAAGGAAGAGCTCGTCACCACCTGGAGCAGCCAACGCCAATTGCGATTCGAGGAAAAGTTGCGGCAGGGGACGCCTACGAACGACGACCTGCGCGTCGCCCTCGGGCGATGCATGGCGGCACTCGTCGAGATCAACGAGGAGGAGGAGCCGGGGCTCAACCGGGTCATGCTCACCTCGTGGGTGCGGGCAGGCCTGCCGATCACCGAACCGCCACGCACGGCCGAGGTCTTCGCCGACGTGATCCGGGCCGGGGTGGCGGAGGGCAGGATCAGGTCCGGTGTGGATCCTGTACAGGTAGGGCACTTGCTGCGGGACGCCTACTTGGGGGTGCTGTTCCGATGGTGTCGCGGCGATCTGAAGGGCGAAGGCCTTGCCACGGAACTGCAGCGCATCGTGGACTTCCTTCTGCCCAGCATCGTCAGCGACGGCTCCATCGCCGACGACACGAAGTAGCCGTCGCGGGGAGTGCCCGATCAACGGCCCTGTCGCGCTTCGGTGGTGACGGCGCGTTCCGTCAGCCGTCGAGCACCTCGTCGAAGAGATCAAGAAGCTCGCACCGGCTCCGATCCGGAGGATATGGGCCGGGTGCAGCGCACACCGTTCGCTTGTCGGGCCGCGACTTCGAAGCCGGTCTTTCGATGCTGGTGAGGAGGCCACGCTGAATGCCTGCGGCGCAGGCGTGGCGATGCTGCCGGGGTGGAGCCGGGCGGCTCGCTCGTCGACCGGAGGGGCCGGAGAGTGGTGAACGGGGGAGGCGTCGTCCTGGCCGTGCTCTGCCTCCGCGGCCTCAAGCCGACGCGCCCACCCCGTTCGGGGCCACGTCCCGGATGAGGCACGTCAGGCGGGAGGTGCAGACTCGGCGGTCCTGGTCGTCGGTGATGACGACCTCGTAGGTCGCCATGGTGCGGCCGAGGTGGACCGGGACTGCTGTGCCCGTGACCGTTCCCGAGCGCAGCCCCCTGTGGTGGGTGCAGTTCAGTTCCACACCGACCGCCACCTTCGTGGGGCCGGCGTACAGCGTTGCGCCGATCGAGCCCAGGTGTTCCGCCAGGACCGCTGAGGCGCCGCCGTGCAGGAGGCCGTAGGGCTGGGTGTTGCCCTCGACCGGCAGCGTGCCCACGACGCGGTCGGGGGTGGCTTCGACGAGCTCTACGCCCATGCGGTTGCCGAGGTGTCCGGCGGAGAACATCGACTCGAGGTCGACGCCGGCGACGGCGAAACGGCTGAGGACCTCAGGCGGGATCTTTAACCCTGTGCGCGGCGTGGTCTGCGTCTGGGTCTGGTCACCCATGGGTGCGGCTCCGATCGGCGGTGGGGTCGAGAAAGGATCGCTCGTGGGATTGTAGTTTGCACCAACTGTCCAGCGTGGCACTGTGATCGACATCTCTCCGTCGGGGAGTGCCGGCTGCGTCCGGCCGCAATGTCCCCGCGCTGGAGGTGGCGGTCGCCTTCGCGGAGGCGTGCGGCGGCGAACCGCGCCACGCGGAATACCCATGGAGATGGGCACGAGTCGACAGGTTTGAGTCGGGTGGCAGGCGCCGGCGCTCGCGTCGATTGAACGTCAACGTGATTCGTGACGTTGCCGGGCTTCACGCAGGCATGGTCGAGCTGTACCAGCTCGATGGATCGTGCTCGTATCGCGAACTGGCGAGCCGCGCCTTTGTAGTTGGCGTCTACCCGTGCGGCTGTCCCTGGCCGCGATTTCGTCCTCGCGCCCAACCGCCAACAGTGACGTTCCTCGTCGGGGACATCCCGGGGACTTCCCGCCGGGTGGGCAGGGAAGGCCCTGACGGCGCCGAAGAAGCGAACGCACAGGTCAGGGCCTGTCCCCTCAGCACTCGATGATGTTCACCGCGAGCCCGCCCCGAGCGGTCTCCTTGTACTTCACGCTCATGTCCGCCCCGGTCTCCTTCATCGTCTTGATGACCTTGTCGAGGGAGACCTTGTGGGTGCCGTCGCCGCGCATCGCCATGCGGGCCGCCGTGACGGCCTTGACCGCCGCCATGCCGTTGCGCTCGATGCACGGGATCTGGACCAGACCGCCGACGGGGTCGCAGGTCAGGCCGAGGTTGTGCTCCATGCCGATCTCGGCCGCGTTCTCGACCTGCTCCGGTGTCCCGCCCAGCACCTCCGCCAGGGCGCCCGCCGCCATCGAGCAGGCCGAGCCGACCTCGCCCTGGCAGCCGACCTCCGCGCCGGAGATGGACGCGTTCTCCTTGAACAGCATGCCGATGGCGCCAGCCGCGAGCAGGAAGCGCACGACTCCCTCCTCGTCGGCGCCCGGCACGAAGTCGATGTAGTAGTGCAGGACCGCCGGGATGATGCCCGCGGCGCCGTTCGTCGGGGCGGTGACGACGCGGCCACCCGCCGCGTTCTCCTCGTTCACGGCCATCGCGTAGAGCGTGATCCACTCCATGGCGTGGGCGAGCGGATCGCCCTCGGCGCGCAGCTGGCGGGCGGTGACGGCGGCGCGCCGACGCACCTTCAGACCGCCCGGCAGGATGCCCTCCCGCGACATGCCACGCGCGACACAGGCCCGCATGACTTCCCAGATTTCCAGGAGACCCTCGCGGATCTCCTCCTCGGTGCGCCAGGCCCGCTCGTTCTCCAGCATCAGCGAGGAGATCGAAAGACCCGTCTCCTTCGTCAGGCGCAGCAGCTCGTCGCCCGTGCGGAAGGGGTACTTCAGCACCGTGTCGTCCAGCTTGATGCGGTCCGCGCCCACCGCCTCCTCGTCGACGACGAAACCGCCGCCCACCGAGTAGTACGTCTTCGACAGCAGCTCGGCCCCGGAGGCGTCGTACGCCCACAGCGTCATGCCGTTCGCGTGGTAGGGGAGCGTCTCGCGGCGGTGCAGGACGAGGTCGTCGTCGAACGAGAACGGGATCTCGTGCTCGCCGAGCAGCCGGATCCTGCCGGAGGCCTTGATGTCCTCCACGCGCTGGTCGGCCGTCTCGACGTCGACCGTGCGCGGTGAGGCGCCCTCCAGGCCCAGCAGCACCGCCTTCGGGGTGCCGTGGCCGTGGCCGGTGGCGCCGAGCGAGCCGTACAGCTCGGCGCGTACGGAGGCGACCGGCTCCAGGAGGTCCTCGTTGCGCAGCCGGCGGGCGAACATGCGCGCCGCACGCATCGGACCGACCGTATGGGAGCTGGACGGGCCTATGCCGATCGAGAACAGGTCGAAGACCGAGATGGCCACGGTGACTCCTCAATGACAGGGTGGTGCGGGGTGGGCACCGCGCCCGGCTGGTGTGTGTCCTTCCAGTGTGCGCGGTGCCCGAGGGTGCTGCGGAAGTCCTCCGGAGACGTTCCGGAACTGCTCCGGAAACGTTTCGGAAGTGCTTACTTTCCGAGACCTGGATAGAGCGGGTGCTTGTCGGCCAGGGCCTTCACCCGGCCGCGCAGCGATTCGGCGTCGTACGACGGCTTCAGGGCCTCGGCGATCACGTCCGCGACCTCGGCGAAGTCCTCGGCCGTGAAGCCGCGGGTCGCCAGGGCGGGCGTGCCGATGCGCAGGCCCGAGGTGACCATCGGCGGACGCGGGTCGTTCGGGACGGCGTTGCGGTTGACCGTGATACCGACCTCGTGGAGCCGGTCCTCGGCCTGCTGCCCGTCAAGCTCGGAGTTGCGCAGGTCGACCAGGACCAGGTGCACGTCGGTGCCACCGGTCAGGACGTCCACGCCCACGGCCTTGGCATCGTCCTTCACCAGGCGCTCGGCGAGGATCCGCGCGCCCTCCAGCGTCCGCTGCTGCCGCTCGCGGAACTCCTCGGAGGCCGCGACCTTGAACGCCACGGCCTTGGCGGCGATCACATGCTCGAGCGGGCCGCCCTGCTGACCGGGGAAGACCGCGGAGTTGATCTTCTTGGCCAGCTCGGCGGTCGAAAGGATCACACCGCCGCGCGGGCCGCCCAGCGTCTTGTGGGTGGTGGTCGTGACCACATGGGCGTGCGGCACCGGGTTCGGGTGCAGGCCCGCGGCCACGAGGCCGGCGAAGTGCGCCATGTCGACCATCAGGTAGGCGCCGACCCCGTCCGCGACCCGGCGGAAGGCGGCGAAGTCCAGCTGACGGGGGTAGGCCGACCAGCCCGCGACGATCAGCTTGGGCTGGTGCTCCTTGGCGAGGCGCTCCACCTCGTCCATGTCGACCACACCGTCTTCGCCGACGTGGTAGGCGACCACGTTGTAGAGCTTGCCGGAGAAGTTGATCTTCATTCCATGGGTCAGGTGCCCGCCGTGCGCGAGGTTGAGACCCATGATCGTGTCGCCGGGCTTGAGCAGCGCGAACATCGCGGCGGCGTTGGCCTGCGCGCCCGAGTGCGGCTGGACGTTGGCGTGCTCGGCGCCGAAGAGCTCCTTGATGCGGTCGATGGCGATCTGCTCGACCACGTCGACGTGCTCACAGCCGCCGTAGTAGCGGCGGCCCGGGTAGCCCTCGGCGTACTTGTTGGTCAGGACCGAGCCCTGGGCCTCCATGACCGCGACCGGAGCGAAGTTCTCCGAGGCGATCATCTCGAGGGTGGACTGCTGGCGGTGCAGCTCGGCGTCGACGGCGGCGGCGACGTCCGGGTCGAGCTCATGCAGGGGCGTGTTCAGAAGCGACATGGGTGCTACGACTCCTCAGCCCGCGATGTGGGCGTCGTACTCGTCGGCGGAGAGCAGGTCGGAGGGCTCGTCCGTGACCCGCACCTTGAACAGCCAGCCGCCCTCGAAGGGGGCGGAGTTCACCAGCGACGGGTCGTCCACGACGTCCTGGTTGACCGCGGTGATCTCGCCGGTGACCGGGGAGTAGAGGTCGCTGACCGACTTGGTCGACTCCAGCTCGCCGCAGGTCTCGCCCGCGGTCACGGTGTCACCGACCTCCGGAAGCTGGACGAACACGACGTCGCCGAGCGCGTTGGCCGCGTGCTCGGTGATGCCGACCGTCGAGACGCCGCCCTCGGCGTCCGACAGCCACTCGTGCTCCTTGCTGTAGCGAAGCTGCTGGGGGTTGTTCATGGCCTGAATTCTCCTGTACGCGGTCAGTGCTGGTGATACGGGTGACTGAACGGGTGACTTCTCGAGGCGCCCGGAAGCCGTGAGGACATGCGCGGACACGCGCGGCGCCGCATCCGGCCCGGGCTCAGTGTCTACTTCTGGCGCTTGTAGAACGGCAGCGCCACGACCTCGTACGGCTCGTGGCTGCCCCGGATGTCCACGCCGACCCCGGACGTGCCGGGCGCGGCGTGCGCGGCGTCGACATAGGCCATCGCGATCGGCTTGCCCAGCGTGGGGGAAGGGGCGCCGGAGGTGACCTCGCCGATCACCTCGCCGCCGAAGACGACCGTGTACCCGGCGCGCGGGACGCGGCGGCCCTCGGCGACCAGGCCGACCAGGACGCGCGGCGGGTTCTTCTCGGCGCGCCCGGCGGCCTCGAGGAGCGCGGCGCGCCCCACGAAGTCGCCCTCCTTCTCGAACTTCACGACCCGGCCGAGACCGGCGTCGAAGGGAGTCAGGGACGTGGTCAGCTCATGCCCGTACAGCGGCATGCCCGCCTCCAGGCGCAGAGTGTCCCGGCAGGACAGGCCGCAGGGAGTGAGGCCGACGGGCTCGCCCGCCTCGGTCAGCGCCTGCCACAGCTTCTCGGCGTGCTCGGGCGCCACGAACAGCTCGAAGCCGTCCTCGCCCGTGTAGCCGGTGCGAGCGATGAGCGCCGGGACCCCGGCCACCGTGCCGGGCAGACCCGCGTAGTACTTCAGGCCGTCCAGATCGGCGTCGGTCAGGGACTTCAGGATGCCGGGGGACTCGGGGCCCTGGACGGCGATCAGCGCGTACGCGTCGCGGTCGTCGCGCACCTCGGCGTCGAAGCCGGCTGAGCGCTCCATGAGAGCGTCCAGCACCACCTGGGCGTTGGAGGCGTTGGCGACGACCATGTACTCCTGCTCGGCGAGCCGGTACACGATCAGGTCGTCCAGGATCCCGCCGTCCTCCTGGCAGATCATGGTGTAGCGGGCGCGGCCGGTGCCGATGGAGGAGATGTTGCCGACCAGGGCGTGGTCGAGGAGCCGGTTCGCCTCGGGACCGGTCACGGTGATCTCGCCCATGTGCGAGAGGTCGAAGAGACCGGCCTTCGTGCGGACGGCGACGTGCTCGTCGCGCTCCGAGCCGTAGCGCAGGGGCATGTCCCAGCCTGCGAAGTCGGTCATCGTGGCGCCCAGCGAACGATGCACGGCATCGAGCGCGGTGAGACGCAGGGGGCTGCTGCTCATCGGATGTGCTCCAAGGCATGGGGAAGGGCGAGGTCGTTCCTCCCCATCTGTCATCGGAACCTGAGAGGTTCGCCATGACTCCCGTGGTCCTGGGTCATGGCTTGCACCTTGGGTGGAGCCGCGAAAGGCGGCCCGCTTTCCAGATGTGCCTCGCCCGCGCGGTATCGGGGCCTGAGAGATTCAAGGGAGGGACTTGCTCCTTCGGCGCCCGGGCACGCAGACGTACCCGGAACTCTCCCGCGCGGATTCAAGCGGCCGGTATGCAGTTGGCGCGCACATCATTGCATGCCCCGCCCGAATGGCGGCAGGCCGGATCGGTTACCGGTCCCTGGCGGTACGGGGACGACATCGCGATACCTTTTCATTACCTTCTCTTTACACTCGGTGGGGAGGGACCTCCCGACCCACGGCCATGGGGAGGCAGGGGAGGCGATGACGGTGGACAGGAACATGGCATGCGCCGCGGCTTCAGGCCTCGCGGTGCCCGGACAAGCCGGAGCTGTGCCCCGGGAGGGCCGCGGCCCCCGGCGGCCGGCTCATGTCCGCGATCTGCGCGACCGCGCGGGCCTGAGCCCCAAGACGCTGACCTTCGGCGCCAGAGACCTCGTCGTGGTCTCGGGCCTGCCGGGCAGCGGCAAGTCCACGCTGATGCGGCGCGCCGTGCTGGGCGCCAGGGTCGACTCTCAGGACACCCGCGACCGCTGGGACGCGCGTCTGGCCCGGACCCTTCCGTTCCTTCCGTACGCCGTCTACCGCCCCTTCGTCCGCCTCGCGCACTACGCGGGTCTCGGACGCGCCCTGCGCACAGGGCAGGGAATCGTCGTGCACGACTGCGGTGCCCAGCGCTGGGTGCGCGGCTGGCTCGCGTGGGCGGCCCGGCGCCGCGGCGGCACCCTCCATCTCCTTCTGCTCGACGTCGGCGAGGGCACGGCCCTGAACGGCCAACGCCGCAGAGGCCGTGGCGTCTCGCGGTACGCGTTCCTGCGGCACCGCAGGGCCACCCACCGTCTGCTGCGCTCCATGGAACAGGGCCGGCTGCCCGGGGGCTGCGGCTCGGCGGTGCTCCTGGACCGGGACGCCGCCGACGTCCTGCGGCGCATCGACTTCGCGGGCAGGCGGGACATTCCCAGCATGCCCTAGCCTTTTCGGGCACAGCACAAGGCGACCAGCAGCAGTTCTGAGCAGGCGGTAGGCAGATGGACATCCCGGCGGACCTTCCCGCGGACTTCCCCGCACACGCACACCCGCATCCGCACGGCGGATGGCCCGGCAACGAGCTGGAGGAGGTGCTCTCCGCCGCGCTCGGAGTGCCCTCGGCCGCCGGCCGGATCATCGAGGTCCTCGGCCGCAGCTTCGTCTGGGTACCCCTGCCGCAGGGCGGCGGCCCGCACAGCGGCCCCCTCGACCTGCCCGCGGTGGAGATCGCGGGCCAGGCCTATGTGCCGGTGTTCAGCTCGGAGGAGCAGTTCCGCCAGGTCGTCGGCAACCACATGTCCTACACCATTGCGCCCGCCGCCGAGTTCGCGCGCGGGCTGCCCCCGCAGGTCGGCATCGCGGTCAACCCGGACGGCGTGGTGGGCGTGCCGCTGCCGCCCGAGGCCGTGGCCGAGCTGTGCCGCGCGGGGCGCACCGAGCTGGACGGGCCGGCGAGCGGGGGCCGGGTCCGGCTCTTCGAACCCGACTGGCAGGACGACCCCGTGGACTTCCTCGCCGCCGCGTCGGCCGAGTTGGCCGCGACCGGAGTGGTGCTCAGCGCGCGCCGCTGCCTGGCCGCGGTCGAGACCGCCGAGCCGGTGATGTTCATAGGAGTCGAGCTCTCCTCCTGGGAGGCCGACGCCCGCGCACTCTCCCTGGACGCGCTCGGCCGGGCCCTCGCCGAGGTGCCGGTGTCGACGCCCGTGAACATGGTGTTCCTGGACGTGGCCCAGGACCCGGTGTGCGACTGGCTGCGGGATACGGTGCGGCCCTTCTACCAGCACGGTTACTGACAGGGCCACGGAGACGGTCACCGGCACGGCCGAAGAACCGTCCGTGCGGTATCCGGCGGTGCCCGGACGCCGGAGGGTGGCGCGCGTCAAGTTGCTGTCAGGATGGCGCCTTAACCTGGTTTCATGGCCGGAGCGGGAGAAGCCCGCGCCGGGGTCGTCGGTGTCGTCAGGTACGTCGTGAAGGGGCGGTAGAGGGTGAGCGCGTCGGGCACGGCCTCGACCGGGCAGGTCGAGCACATGCTGCGCCAGGTGACGCCCGGGCGTTACGACGCCTACGAGGCACTCCTGCGCGCGCTCGCGACCCCGTCCTCCGGCCAGGTCTGGATGTTCCTGTGGCATGGCCAGGCAGGCTCGCCCGACGCCCAGTACGGCACCATGGAGGTGGGCGGCCACGGCTACGCGCCCTGCGTCACCTCCGCCCAGGAACTCTCGGCGAGCGGCTGGAACAGGTCGTACGAGGTGGCCGACGGCCTCGATGTGGCCCGCACCCTCTATCCGGACCACTACGGCCTCTGGCTCAACCCGCACGCCCCGGGCGGTGGCGTGGGCATCCCCTGGCTCGACCTGCGCCGCATCGCCGCGGGCCTGGACCGCCAGCCCGCGGGCCCGCTGCGGCTGTCCGAACCCGGCATCGAGATCCCGCAGTTCTACGCCCTGCTCACGCAGAACGCCCACCGCACTCCGGCGGTCCGTTCCCTGCGCCGGGCCTGGGTGCAACCGGCCCTCGGGGCGCCGTATCTGGCCATCGGCCTGGATGTGTACGACACCTCGCCGTCCGCGGTCGACTCGGTGCGGGCGATGATGCAGCAGTCCATCGGCGCCGTGCCGGACGGGCTCCCGGTGTCGACCGTGGCGATGGCCGACGAGTACGACCCGGTCGTGATGTGGATGAGGGCGGGCGCGCGTCCGTTCTACGACCGCGACGCCCATGGCGCCCCGCTCCAGCCCCAGTTGCAGGCCCAGCCCCTGGGCCCGGCCGCCGGATACGGCTATCCGCCGGTCTACGGCGGATAGTCACGCAGAGCAGCCTGCCGGTCGGCCTGGTTCCTCGTTCGTGGGAGATCTTCGCGCGTAGATGAGGGTGGATGGCGCACGTTTCGTGCGATGTGTCCGAATTCGCCTGTGTCCGGGCGGCGTTACATGGCGTCCGGATAACGGATCGCCCAGGTCCGCATCACGTTTACGCATCCATTCACCCGCAAGTCTGGTACCTGATCGCCGATGCGTTGAAGACTCCCGGTTCAAGGGGTTCGCCCCTGTGTACGACGGACTGATTCATGCCGCCACAGCGGCAAGTGCGGACCGGTCACCGCCGGTTGAGAGGGGTCCCTGCCAGATGACGGCACCATTGCACGAGCCGACCGCGGAAGCGGCCCCGAGTGCTGCCGAAGAAGCGGCCACAGCGAGCACGGACGCGAAGGCCGTTCAGGGACGCTCCCTGGGCCGGATCGCCTGGGAGCGCCTGAAGCGGGACAAGCTCGCGCTGACGGGCGGCGTCGTGGTGCTCCTCCTCGTCGTGGTCGCGCTCCTCGCGCCAGTGCTCTCCAACCTGATCGGGCAGGACCCGGACGCCTACCACGAGAACCTGATCGACCCGCTGTTCGGAACGCCCACGGGCACCCTCGGCGGCATCAGCGGCGACCATCTGCTCGGCGTCGAACCGGTCAACGGCCGCGACATCTTCGCCCGCATCCTCTACGGCGCGCAGATCTCGCTGCTGGTCGGCTTCCTGTCCGCGGTGGTGGCCATCGTCCTCGGTACGATCCTGGGCGTTCTGGCCGGTTTCTTCGGCGGCTGGGTCGACTCGGTCATCAGCCGGATCATGGACGGTCTGCTCGCCTTCCCGCAGCTGCTCTTCATCATCGCGCTCGTCGCGGTCATGCCGAACCAGATGCTGGGGCTGAGCGGCTCGGCCGTGCGCGTCTTCGTGATGATCCTGGTGATCGGCTTCTTCGGCTGGCCGTACATCGGTCGTGTGGTGCGCGGCCAGACGCTCTCTTTGCGTGAACGCGAGTACGTCGAGGCCGCCCGGTCGCTGGGCGCCGGACGGCTCTACATCCTCTTCAAGGAGCTGCTGCCCAACCTGGTGGCGCCCATCATCGTGTACACGACCATGATGATCCCGACCAACATCCTCACCGAGGCAGCGCTGAGCTTCCTGGGCGTGGGCGTCAAGCCGCCCACCTCGTCGTGGGGGCAGATGCTCTCGACCGCGATCGACTACTACGACTCGGACCCGATGTACATGGTGGTCCCGGGTGTGGCGATCTTCATCACTGTTCTGGCCTTCAACCTGTTCGGCGACGGCGTGCGTGACGCGCTCGACCCGAAGGGTTCCCGCTGAACTGCCGTACCCCAAACGTCCCGTGATATCGCCACGGGGTCTCTCATCAAATCCGGAGGATCCGAGATCGTGACTACCCAACGCACCCACGGGCGGCGCAAGCAGGCGATCGCCGCTGCCGCCGTGGTCGCCGCGCTGCTGTCCACGGCCGCGTGCGGCGGAGGCAAGGACAGCGGTTCGAGCGATGGCGCGGCCGGCTTCGACGCGGCGAACAACAAGGTCGCCCAGGCATCTGCGGTCAAGAAGGGCGGCGAGCTGAAGTTCGCCGGTACCCAGGACGCCGACTCGTGGGACACCACGCGTGGCTACTACGGCTTCATGTGGGACTTCTCCCGCTACTACAGCCGTCAGCTGGTCACCTACAAGACCGAGCCGGGTGCCACGGGCGCGGAGCTCACGCCCGACCTCGCCGCGGACATGCCCAAGGTCACCGACAGCGGCAAGACATACACGTTCACGCTGCGCGACGGGATCACCTGGGAGGATGGCAAGGCCATCACCTCCAAGGACATCAAGTACGGCATCGAGCGCTCCTGGGCGCAGGACGTCCTGTCCGGCGGTCCGATCTACCTTCAGCAGATGCTCGACCCCAAGAACGCCTACAAGGGCCCGTACAAGGACAAGTCCGCGGACCACCTGGGCCTGAGCGCGATCGCCACGCCGGACGACAAGACGATCGTCTTCCACCTGCCGACGGCCAACTCCGACTTCCTCCAGGTGCTGGCCATGGTCACGGCGTCGCCGGTCCGCCAGGACATGGACACCAAGTCCAAGTACGGCCTGCACCCGTTCTCCTCCGGCCCGTACAAGTTCGAGTCGTACACGCCGAACAAGTCGCTGGTCCTGGTCCGCAACACCAACTGGAAGGCGTCGTCGGACCCGATCCGCAAGGCCTACCCGGACAAGATCTCGCTGACGATCTCCACGAACCAGACCGACATGGACCAGCGCCTGATCAAGGGTGACTTCGACCTGGACATCGGCCAGACCGGCCTCGGCCCGCAGGGCCGCCAGATCGCTCTGAAGCAGCACAAGGGCAACCTGGACAACCCGATCTCCGGCTTCATCCGGTACGCGGTCTTCCCGCAGACGGTCAAGCCGTTCGACAACCTCCACTGCCGCAAGGCCGTGATCTACGCCGCCGACCACGTGTCGCTGCAGACCGCGCGCGGTGGCCCGATCGCCGGTGGCGACATCGGCACCAACATGCTGCCGCCCGCCATCGCCGGTGGCGAGGGCCAGAAGTACGACCCGTACAAGATCTCCGGTGAGAACAAGAACGGCAACGTCACCCTCGCCAAGCAGGAGCTCGCGGCCTGCGGCCAGCCGAACGGCTTCAAGACCACCATCGCGGTCCGCAACAACAAGCAGCAGGAAGTGGCCACCGCCGAGTCGCTCCAGGCCTCGCTGAAGAAGGTCGGCATCACCGCCGACATCTACCAGTACGACGGCTCGCAGAGTTCGGGCATCATCGGCAGCCCCTCGAACGTCCAGAAGAAGAATCTCGGCATCATCATCATGGGCTGGGGCGCCGACTTCCCGACCGTTCAGGGCTACGGTGCGCCGCTGTGGAACAGCAGCTACATCCTGCAGAGCGGTAACAACAACTTCGCCATGATCAAGGACAAGGCGATCGACGGTCTGTTCACGGACTACAACAACGCCCTGGACGAGTCGAAGAAGACCGAGCTCGCCACCGAGATCAACCACAAGGTCACCGAGGGCGCGTACTACCTGCCCTTCACCTTCGAGCGGCTGCTCAACATCCGCTCCTCGCGTCTGGCCAACGTGTACACGACGAACGCGTACAGCGGTTACTACGACTTCGTCAACCTCGGCCTGAAGTCCACGAAGTAGTCCCGGCACACCCGCCGTACGGCACGAAAGGCAGGTGAAGGCCGGCGCGGCGTGAGCGCGGGCCACCTGGGGACGACTCCCACGTCCACAAGACAGTGGGAAGAGACCTCCGGTGGCCCGCGGTCCGCAGCGGGCCGTTAGCTGTGCTCGCATACCTCATCAGGCGGCTGTTCGCCGCCGCAGTGATGCTCGCGGTCATCATCCTGGTGGTCTTCAGCATCTTCTTCCTCGTCCCCAAGTGGGCGGGCGTCGACATCGCCACGAGCTTCGTGGGCAAGCAGGCGGACCCGGCCTCCGTCAACGCGGTGCGCGAGAAGCTCGGCCTCGCCGACCCGATCTACATACAGGTCTGGCACTTCTTCAAGGGCATCTTCGTGGGCCGCACCTACTCGGGCGGCGGCGACGTCACCCACTGTGCCGCTCCGTGCTTCGGCTACTCCTTCCGCACCGAGCAGGCCGTCTGGCCCGTGCTCACCGACCGCTTCCCAGTGACCCTGGCCCTCGCGCTCGGTGCCGCCGTTCTGTGGCTCGTCTTCGGTGTCGCGGCGGGTGTGCTCTCCGCTCTCAAGCGGGGCAGCCTCTGGGACCGCGGTGCGATGGTCGTCGCCCTTGCCGGCGTGTCACTCCCGATCTACTTCACCGGCCTGCTCTCGCTGGCGATCTTCAGCTACGGGCTGGGCTGGATCGACGGCCAGTACGTCCCCTTCGCCGACAATCCCGGCGGCTGGTTCGGTGCCATGATCCTGCCCTGGGTCACCCTCGCCTTCCTCTACGCGGCGATGTACGCGCGGATCACCCGGGCGACCATGCTGGAGGTCCTCGGCGAGGACTACATCCGCACCGCCCGGGCCAAGGGCCTCAAGGAGCAGGTCGTCATCGGCAAGCACGCCATGCGCTCCACGATGACGCCCATCCTCACCATGCTCGGCATGGACCTCGGCGCCCTCATCGGCGGCGCGATCCTGACCGAGACCACGTTCAGCCTGCCGGGCCTCGGCCAGGCGGTGCTGAGCGCCATCAAGAACCAGGACCTGCCCATCATTCTGGGTGTCACTCTCATCACCTCCGTCGCGGTGCTCATAGCCAACCTGTTGGTGGACGTCTTGTACGCCGTGATCGACCCCCGAGTGAGGCTGTCATGACCGAACTCAGCAAGACCGGAGCCGTGAGCGAGCCCACGAGCGACTCGGCCCCCTCCGCCGCGTTCCTCGACGTGCGTGACCTCAAGGTGCACTTCCCCACCGACGACGGACTGGTCAAGTCCGTCGACGGGCTGAGCTTCCAGCTGGAGAAGGGCAAGACCCTCGGCATCGTGGGTGAGTCGGGCTCCGGCAAGTCGGTGACCTCGCTCGGCATCATGGGTCTGCACACCGCGGGCCAGTACGGCAAGCGCAGGGCACGGATCTCCGGCGAGATCTGGCTGAACGGCACCGAACTGCTGTCCGCCGACCCCGACCATGTGCGGAAACTGCGCGGCCGGGACATGGCGATGATCTTCCAGGATCCGCTGTCCGCGCTGCACCCGTACTACACGATCGGGCAGCAGATCGTGGAGGCGTACCGGATCCACCACGCCGTGGACAAGAAGACCGCCCGCAGGCGTGCGGTCGAGATGCTCGAACGGGTCGGCATTCCGCAGCCGGACAAGCGGGTCGACAGCTACCCGCACGAGTTCTCCGGCGGTATGCGCCAGCGCGCCATGATCGCGATGTCGCTGGTCAACAACCCCGAGCTGCTCATCGCGGACGAGCCCACGACTGCCCTGGACGTGACCGTCCAGGCGCAGATCTTGGACCTGATCCGCGATCTGCAGAAGGAGTTCGGCTCCGCGGTCATCGTCATCACCCACGACCTGGGCGTCGTCGCCGAGCTGGCCGACGACATCCTGGTCATGTATGGCGGACGCTGCGTCGAGCGCGGACCGGCGGAGAAGGTGTTCTACGAGCCCCGGCACCCCTACACCTGGGGTCTGCTCGGCTCGATGCCGCGCCTCGACCGCGACCAGCAGGAGCGCCTCATACCGGTCAAGGGCTCCCCGCCCTCCCTGATCAACGTCCCGTCCGGCTGCGCCTTCAACCCGCGTTGCCCGTACGCCGACCTCCCCAAGGACAATGTCACCCGCACGGTCCGTCCGGAGCTGACCGAGGTCGGCGGCCGGCACTGGGCCGCCTGCCACATGACGCAGGAGCAGCGGGAGCGTATCTGGACCGAAGAGATTGCGCCGAAGCTGTGAGCGACGAAAAGGCAGTGAACATCCCTGCGCAGAGCGGCGGAGCCGGCCTCGTCAAGGACGCCGCCCCCGGCGAGACCTTGCTGAAGGTGACCGGGCTCCAGAAGCACTTCCCCATCCGGAAGGGCCTGCTCCAGCGGCAGGTCGGGGCGGTGCGCGCGGTCGACGGCATCGACTTCGAGGTCAGAGCCGGTGAAACCCTCGGCGTCGTGGGCGAGTCGGGCTGTGGCAAGTCGACGATGGGCAGGCTGATCACGCGACTGCTCGAACCTACTGCCGGCACGGTCGAGTTCGAGGGGAAGGACATCACGCACCTCGGTGTGGGCGGGATGCGACCGCTGCGCCGCGATGTGCAGATGATCTTCCAGGACCCCTACTCATCGCTCAATCCCCGGCACACCATCGGTACCATCGTGGGCGCTCCCTTCCGTCTCCAGGGCGTGACGCCCGAGGGCGGCATCAAGAAGGAAGTCCAGCGGCTGCTGTCGGTCGTGGGCCTCAACCCCGAGCACTACAACCGCTACCCGCACGAGTTCTCCGGCGGGCAGCGTCAGCGCATCGGCATCGCCCGAGCGCTGGCCCTGAAGCCGAAGCTGGTCGTCGCGGACGAGCCGGTCTCCGCGCTGGACGTGTCGATCCAGGCCCAGGTAGTCAACCTGATGGACGACCTCCAGGAGGAGCTGGGCCTGACGTACGTGATCATCGCGCACGACCTGTCCGTCGTCCGGCACGTCTCGGACCGGATCGCGGTGATGTACCTCGGCAAGATCGTGGAGCTGGCCGACCGGGACTCGCTGTACAGGGCGCCGATGCACCCGTACACCAAGGCGCTCATGTCCGCGGTGCCGATCCCGGACCCGAAGCGGAAGAACGCGAAGAGCGAGCGCATCCTGCTCAAGGGCGATGTGCCGTCGCCCATCGCGCCGCCGAGCGGCTGCCGCTTCCACACACGGTGCTGGAAGGCCACGGAGATCTGCAGGACCACCGAGCCTCTGCTCCTCGAGCTGAAGCCGGGTCAGCGGGTTGCCTGCCACCACCCGGAGGACTTCGAGGACCAGGCGCCGCAGGACACGGTGCTGCTGTCCGACGCCAAGGCGGCGGCGGAGCTCGTACCGGATGCCGTGCTGGAGGAGTCGGCGGAGACCTCGGCGGCGGTGGCCGCGGAGGTGGCGGCCGGAGCCGTAGGCGCGTCCGCGGAGGAGCCGTCCGTCGAGGAGGAGGCCGTGTCCGAGAACGCCGTGTCCGAGGAGACCGTGTCCGAGGAGGCTGCGCCCGAGGAGACCGTGTCCGAGGAGACCGTGTCCGAGGAGAGCGCGGAAGCCACCTCTGAGGAGACCGCTTCGGAGGAGGCCTCCGAGGGCGCTCCTGCGGAAACCTCCACCGAAGAGGCCCCTGCGGAGGCCTCCGAGGAGGCGGAGACTGCCGAGGACGCGCAGGAGTCCGAAGGCGACGCCGGCAAGAAGTAGCGGGGACGCGGACACGCGCAGGCAGTTGTGTCCGCGTTCCCCGGCAAAGCCCCGCAAGCAGGAGCGATCCCGCTTGCGGGGCTTTGTCGCATCACATGACAAATTGGCAAAGTCATGTGCATGACCGTCCGGGGTGACGCAGAGTCTGGCGTGTCCGTCTTGACCGACAGCACGCTCGAAGGGACGACTCATGGCATTCTCCCGTTCGGCACGCTTAGGCATCCTCGTCACCGCGGCGGCCTCCCTCTTCTCCGTCGCCGCCTCCTCCGCCCCGGTCCCCGGTGCCCCCGGCATCGGGGACTCCTACTTCCCGCAGCTCGGCAACGGCGGCTTCGACGCCCGCCACTACGACCTCGACGTGGCGTACAACCCGGACACCGCCCGTCTCGACGGCCGTACGACGCTCACGGCCCGCGCCACGCAGAGCCTCACCTCCTTCGACCTCGACCTGCAGAAACTCACGGTCACAAGGGTCGAGGTCAATGGAAGGAAGGCCCGGTTCACGCGCTCGGGCGACGAGATCCGCATCACCCCGAGAGGCGTCCTGCGCAAGGGACGGGACTTCACGGTCACGGTCACCTACGGCGGTCTGCCCGAACCCCTGGGCGGCCCCATCGTCTTCGGCTCCAAGTACGGGTGGATGAAGACCAGCGACGGCGTCTTCGTCGCGTGCGAGCCCAACGCCGCCTCCACCTGGTTCCCCTCCAGCGACCATCCCTCCGACAAGGCCACCTACGACATCCGGATCAAGGCACCCAAGGGCCTGACCGGCGTCTCCAACGGGCGCCTGATATCGACGTACGACCGCGGCGGCCAGACCGTGACCCACTGGCGGGAGTCCCGGCCGATGGCGACATACCTGGCTACGGCGACCATCGGGAAGTTCGACGTGAAGACCGGCAGGACCCCGTCGGGGATCCCGATCTACGTCGCCATCGACCCCGTGCTCGCGAACAGCAACGGCGTCGACGTGTACGCGGTCACGGCCGAGGCCACCGACTACTGGTCGCGGCTGTTCGGCCCGTACCCCTTCGAGGAGACCGGCGCCATCGTCGACAACATGCCCGAGGCGGGGTTCTCGCTGGAGGTCCAGTCGAAGCCCGCCTACTCGGCCGTGCGCAACGAGACGACCATCGTGCACGAGCTCGCGCACCAGTGGTTCGGCGACTCGGTCTCGGTCGACCGCTGGAAGGACATCTGGCTCAACGAGGGCTTCGCGACCTACGCCCAGTGGCTGTGGGCCGAGCACAGGGGGACCGCCTCGGCGCACGACTCGTTCCTGGCGGCGTACAACGCGCGTCCCGCCGACAGCTCGTTCTGGGGGGTCGAGGTGGCCGACCCGGGGCGCGACACCATGTTCGCCTCCGCGGTCTACAACCGCGGCGCGATGACGCTCCAGGCGTTGCGTGAGCGCATCGGCGACGCCGCCTTCTTCAGGCTCCTGCCGACCTGGACCCGGATCCACCGGTACGGCAACGCGAACACCGCCGACTTCGTGCGGCTGGCCGAGCGGATCTCGGGGCAGAAGCTGGACGATCTGTTCCAGAAGTGGCTCTACACCACCGGAAAGCCCGCACTGTGACCGCGTAGCCTAGGATTTTCAAGGCGTTAGCCTTGCTTTCGCCTTGCTTTGCAAGGTGCACCCTCTTCGATGGGTGAGAATATTCGGGTGCTCCAGCAATTGTTCAGCCCCTCCGTCCAGCACACGCTGGATGTCGTCGGCATCTTCGTCTTCGCGATCTCCGGCGCGCTGCTCGCCGTCCGCAAGAACTTCGACGTCTTCGGCATCGCCGTGCTCGCCGAGGTCACCGCGCTGGGCGGAGGGGTCTTCCGCGACCTGGTCATCGGCGCCGTGCCGCCGGCCGCGTTCACGGACCTGGGGTACTTCCTGACCCCGCTGCTCGCCGCCCTGCTGGTCTTCTTCATGCACCCACATGTGGAGCGCATCCAGGGCGCGGTCGACGTGTTCGACGCGGCCGGCCTCGGCCTCTTCTGCGTCTCCGGGACGACCAAGGCCTACGACTACGGGCTCGGCCTGACCGCGTCCGTCGCCCTGGGCCTGGCCACGGCCGTGGGCGGCGGCGTCCTGCGCGACGTCCTCGCCAACGAGGTGCCCTCGCTGCTTCGCTGGGACCGCGATCTGTACGCGGTGCCGGCGATAGTCGGCGCCACGATGGTCGCGCTGTGCATCCACTACGACGCGCTGACTCCGCTCACCACGGGCCTCGCCGTGGTCACCGCTTTCGTACTACGGCTCCTGGCGATGAGGTTCCACTGGCGAGCTCCGCGCGCTTGGAACCGGCGCTCCACGGTTGCTGAGGAGTAGGAGCTGTGGCCGCCTTGCCCGTCATCTGCTGGGTCAGCCAGGTGAAGACGTAGGGGATCTGCGGACTCCACAGCTTCATGTTGTGACCGCCGGCGCTGCGCGGGATGTGCACGGCGCGCACGACCGTCGGAGCCTTCGCGATGGACTGCAGGCCCTGAGCCGACTCGTATCCGTCGCCGGTCTGCCCCGACAGGTAGAGGGAGACGCGGGGCGGGGTGCGGTAGCCCTTCAGGATGAAGTACGGGTTGTTCGCGCGCCGCAGCTCGACGGTCCGCGCGGCCAGCGAGTTCCGCTCTATTATCGGGTCGCTGTAGCCGGAGAGGCTGATCGCGGCGCGGTAGCGGTCGGGGTGGGCGACGGCGAGCTTGGCCGCGCAGTGACCGCCGGCGGAGTAGCCGGCGGTCGCCCAGCCGTCCGGCGCGGCCTCGGCGCGGAAGTTGTCCGTCACCATCTTGGGCACGTCGATACTGAGCCAGGTGTCCGCGTTCACGACGCCGGGGATGTTGGCGCAGCCCGTGTCGGTCTTGGCGATCACGTTGGTGCGCGGCGACACGAGGATGAACGGGGCCACCTGTCCGTCGCGCATCAGCGGCGCGAGCTGCTGGTGCACATGGAGCGTCCCGAACCAGGCCTTGGCCGAGCCCGGGTAGCCCGACAGCAGTTCCACGACGGGGAACTTCTTGTCCTTGTAGGCCGGGTCGTCGTACTCGGGCGGCAGCCAGACGTAGACCTCGGCGTTGATACCCGACACCCGGCCCTTGAGCTGGGTGACGCGCACACCGGGGGCCCCCGTGCCGCTCGCCGGCGTGAACGTCTGGTGCACCTTCGGCAGCGCCTTGACCTGGATGCCTCCGGTACCGTCCTTGCCCAGGTCGGCCGCCTGCTGCACATGGTCGCCGGTGCCGAGCAGATCGCCCCAGTTGTCGTACAGGTTGTTGGCGTTGTTCACCATGAGGAACACCAGGGTGATCGCGGTGACCTGGGCGAACAGCAGCATCAGGACCCGGGAGGCCTGGCGCAGCAGGAAGGGGCCCCGGAGCCGGGACCACAGGAACATCGGCAGGATGAGGGCGATCGCCGCTAGGACGATCGTCGTGAAGAGGAACGGTGTCCCGGTCAGGCTCATCGGCGTTTCCGGCTCTTCCTGTGAACGGACGGATCAGGCTGTACGTCTTCACAGAGGGGATGCGGGGCCGGTAGGTCACGGACGAGTGCGGACACTTACCAAGAAATTGCCGAAACCTCACGCGAGCCGCGCCCGCGTGGATCCGGTTTCACCGCGGGTGCGGGCGCACCGGAAGCGCGGATTCACGGGTTCAGGGGGAACGTCACCCAGCCGCAACAAACAAAGCTACCGCTTAGTAATCTCCCGTTGTACGGTTCAGTCATGCCAGAAGCAGCAGCCACCGCGCAAGCCGCGCGAGCCAAGATCGGCAACAGCGAGTTCGACCGCGACACCGCGGTCACCCTCCGGGAACCCGGCGTCTACGACATCGACCTCTCCGCCGGCTGGACGATCATCAGTGCCGTCAACGGCGGCTATCTGCTGGCGGTCCTGGGGCGGGCGCTGTCCGAGGCCCTGCCGCACGGCGATCCGTTCACGATCACCGCGCACTACCTCACCGCGTCCCAGCCGGGACCCGCGGTGATCCGCACGGACGTCGTACGCACGGGGCGCACCCTCTCCACCGGCCAGGCGTCGCTCTTCCAGTACGACGAGGAGGGCCGTGAGGTCGAACGGATCCGTGTCCTCGCCTCGTACGGCGATCTGGACTCCCTGCCCGACGACGTCCGCACGAGCGCGCAGCCGCCGGCCCTGGCGCCCATCGACCAGTGCTTCGGGCCCCAGGACGGCCCGGCGCCGATCCCCGGCAGCTCGGCCATCACCGACCGGCTGATGATCAAGCTGGACCCCTCCACGCTCGGCTGGGCGCTCGGTGCGCCGTCCGGGAAGGGTGAGATGCGGGCCTGGTTCGGGCTGGCCGACGGCCGGGACGCGGACCCGCTTTCCCTGCTGCTCGCGGTGGACGCGCTGCCGCCGACCGCTTTCGAGATCGGGATCGTGGGCTGGGTGCCCACCGTCGAGCTGACCGTCCATGTGCGCTGCCGTCCGGCGCCGGGACCGCTGCGGGTGTCGATCGTCACACGCAACCTCGCCGGCGGTTTCCTGGAGGAGGACGCCGAGGTCTGGGACAGCGCGGGCCGCCTGGTCGCCCAGTCGCGGCAGCTGGCCCGGCTCAGGCTGGCCTGAGCCGTCGGCGGTCCGCCGTGGCCGCGGTGCCCGAGGGGTGCCGCGGCCACGGCGGACCGCTCATGTCTTCCAGTGGTGCCGCCCGATGCTGATGAGGCGCAGCCGCTGCGTCGCGGTCCGGGCCACCCGTTCTTTCTCCTCGCCGGGGCGAGGGCCCTCCAGGGCCTCAAGGAACTGGGACGCGGTCATCAGCATCTGGTCGACGTACAGGCCGGCGAGCATCAGCAGATCCTCGTCGCTCCACCCGGCGGACTCCGGGTGCAGCGCCAGTGAGCCCTTCACCTCCTCGGTGAACAGGGCCAGTTGCCGACGGATCGCCTCCCGCACCGGCTGGACACCGCCGTGCCGCTCGCGCGCGATGAAGCGCACATGAGCCGGCCAGGCGTCGACATGGCGGGCGATCAGGTCGACGGCGCGCTCGATGCGTTCCTCCCAGTCGCCGACCACGGAGACCGTCGACTCGATCATCGGGTGCAGGCTGCCGAGAGCCTGCTCGACCAGTTCCGTGCCGAGGTCGGCGATCGAGCGGAAGTGCCGGTAGAACGCGGCCGGCGCGATGTCCACCGCCCGGGTGACCTCGCGCAGTCCCAGGCTGCTCAGAGACTGCTCCTCCAGCAGTTCCAGCGCCGCGTCCAGGAGCGCCTGCCGGGTCTTCTGCTTCTGGGCCTGCCGGATGCCGAGGGTGTGACTCATGCCATGCAGTTAACAACTGTTCTCTGGAATTTGAAAGCCGGGAAGCGCGCTAGACTATGGAGTCAGTGAACAACTGTTACAACAACTGTTCACCGAACCTTCACGCGAGAGGCATCTAGGAGGGGGATCTCATCCCATGCTGTTCCTCGTCGCCGCACTGCTGGTGCTCGGCACCGTGCTGGGCACCGTGGCCCACGCACCGCTCGGCTTCACCCTTGTCGCCGCGGCCGTGATCGCCGTATGGCTCACGGTCTTCGCGATCCGCGAACGGCACGGACGTCGCCGGCAGACGTCCGCCCACTGACCCGCGCACACCCAACAACCGTCGGGAGCTGACGCATCATGAATCTCACCGCCGAACGAACCGGAAAGACCACCGCAAGCGTCCGTCGCGAGGCCGGGCGCGAGGCGGACGGCATGGCCGTCGCGTCCTTCATTCTGGGACTCCTCGGCCTTCTCGTCCTCAACCTCTTCCTCGGTCCCATCGCCATCGTCCTGGCCTCCGTGGCCATGTGGCGCGGCACCAAGCGCCCGGGGCGCGCACTCCTGGGTCTCGGCCTGGGCGTCGCCGACCTGGTGGTCCTCGCGGCCTTCACGCAGGCCGACCACTCGGTGTCCTGGAGCTTCTAGCCGGGGCGCCGGTGGGCGCCTGTCACACCGGCCGCACGTCGGCCGTGAGACGGGCGGTCCTAGAATTGGCGCACCATGGCTTACCTCGATCACGCCGCGACCACCCCGATGCTGCCTGAGGCGGCTGAGGCGCTGAGCGCACAGCTCGGCATCACCGGCAACGCCTCTTCCCTGCACGCGTCCGGCCGCCGCGCGAGGCGAGCCGTCGAAGAGGCCCGCGAGACCCTCGCCGAGGCGCTGGGCGCCCGCCCCAGCGAGGTCGTGTTCACCGCGGGCGGCACCGAGGCCGACAACCTGGCGGTCAAGGGCCTGTACTGGTCGCGCCGTGAAGCCGACCCGGCCCGTACCCGCGTCCTCGCGAGCCCCGTCGAACACCACGCGGTGCTCGACGCCGTCGACTGGCTCGGCGAACACGAGGGCGCCACGGTCGAGTACCTGCCGGTCGACTCCTACGGCCGCGTCCACCCGGACGCCCTGCGCGAGGCCATCGCCCGCAACCCCGAGGACGTCGCCCTCGCGACGGTGATGTGGGCCAACAACGAGATCGGCACGATCATGCCGGTCCGGGAACTCGCCGATGTCGCGCAAGAATTCGACGTCCCGCTGCATGCCGACGCGGTCCAGGCCTTCGGCCAGGTACCGATCGACTTCGAGACCTCCGGGCTCGCGGCGATGACGGTCTCCGGACACAAGGTCGGCGGCCCGTACGGCATCGGGGCGCTGCTCCTCGGCCGCCAGCACAGCCCCGTCCCGGTGCTGCACGGCGGCGGCCAGGAGCGCCATGTCCGTTCCGGCACGCTCGACGTCCCGGCCATCGTCTCCTTCTCCGTCGCAGGACGGACCGCGGCCGGGCGCCGCGAGTGGTTCGCCCGCGAGATCGGCGCACTGCGCGACGACCTGATCACCGCGGTTCACGCGGCCGTCCCCGACGCGATCCTGGGCGGGGACCCGCTCGACCGGCTCCCGGCCAACGCCCACTTCGCCTTCCCCGGCTGCGAGGGCGACTCGCTGCTCCTGCTGCTGGACGCCCAGGGCATCGAGTGCTCCACCGGCTCCGCCTGCACGGCCGGCGTGGCCCAGCCGAGCCATGTCCTGCTCGCCGCGGGAGCCGATCCGGACATCGCCCGCGGCACCCTGCGCTTCTCCCTCGGCCATACGTCCACCGCGGCCGACGTGGAGGCGGTCGCCAAGGCGATCGGCCCCGCGGTGGAACGCGCCCGTACCGCGGGACTGAGCTGACGCGTAAGGAAACGGGCACGGCTCCGGGCGGCCCTCCGGGAGCCCCTTCGAGCCCCGTACTCTTGAAGAGCTATGACTGACACACCGCAGCGCCCCCTCCGCGTCCTCGCCGCCATGTCCGGCGGGGTCGACTCCGCCGTCGCCGCCGCCCGCGCCGCCGAAGCGGGCCATGACGTGACCGGCGTCCACCTCGCGCTGTCCGCGAACCCGCAGTCCTTCCGTACGGGCGCGCGCGGCTGCTGCACCATCGAGGACTCCCGTGACGCCCGCCGCGCCGCGGACGTCATCGGCATCCCCTTCTACGTCTGGGACCTCGCCGAACGCTTCCGCGAGGACGTGGTGGAGGACTTCGTCGCCGAGTACGAGGCCGGGCGCACCCCGAACCCCTGCCTGCGCTGCAACGAGAAGATCAAGTTCGCGGCGCTGCTGGACAAGGCCCTCGCCCTCGGCTTCGACGCGGTGTGCACGGGCCACTACGCCAAGGTCATCACCCTGGACGACGGCACCCGCGAGCTGCACCGCGCCTCCGACATGGCGAAGGACCAGTCGTATGTGCTCGGGGTCCTCGACGACAAGCAACTGGCCCACGCGATGTTCCCGCTCGGCGACACGGTCACCACCAAGGAGGAGATCCGTGCGGAGGCCGAGCGCCGGGACCTCGCGGTGGCCAAGAAGCCCGACTCGCACGACATCTGCTTCATCGCGGACGGCGACACACAGGGCTTCCTCGCCCAGCGGCTCGGCCGGGCGGAGGGCGACATCGTGGACGAGTCCGGCGCCAGGCTGGGCACGCACGACGGCGCGTACGGCTTCACGATCGGCCAGCGCAAGGGCCTGCGGATCGGCGTCCCGGCGCCCGACGGCAAGCCGCGCTATGTGCTCGACATCTCGCCGGTCGACAACACGGTGACGGTCGGCCCGGCCGCCTCCCTCGACGTCAGCGCCCTGACCGCCGTCAAGCCCCGCTGGTGCGGCGCGGCCCCCACGGGCCCCGGCACCTACACGGCCCAGCTGCGCGCCCACGGCGACGAGACACGGGTGACCGCCGAACTGGCCGACGGCACGCTGCGGGTCGCCTTCACCGAGCCCGTGCGCGGGGTGGCACCCGGCCAGGCGATCGTCCTGTACGAAGGCACACGCGTGGTGGGCTCGGCGACGATCGCCTCGACCACGCGCGCGACGACCGCGGTGGCCTAGGGCCTTTACGAAAGACCCCAGGGCCCTTACGAAAGGCCCTGGTTCGCCTGACGGGCGAAGAACTCCGCCAGCACCGGGGCGAGAACCTCCGGATCCACCATGTGGTTCTGGCCCTCGAGCACGTGGTACGTGCCCTCGGGCGCCGCCTCGGCCACCGCCTCGGTCGCCCGGCGCAGCCACTCGGGGCTCGCCCCGCCCGCGACGGCCAGGAGCGGGACGCCTGCCCGGGCCAGCCGGTCCCGGGGCACCAGGCCGTCGCCCATCACGGCGTTGTCGTACGCGAGGGTGGGGGCGATCGCCTCCATGCCGGCCCACATGGGGGAGCGGCGGGCGTTCGCGATCATCTCGGGCGCCAGGCCCGTGAGCCGGAGGAACAGCTCGACCGCGTCCCCCGGCCGGTCGTCACCGAGCGCCTCGGTGAGGTTCTTCGTGTACTCGGCGCGCTCTTCCGCCCCGCCGCCGTAGTCGGCGAACGGCGTCTCGTAGACGGCGGCCTGACGGACCGGCAGCCCGCTCGTCGCCGCCTCCAGCACCAGCGCGCCGCCCGACGAGACGCCGTACAGCGACGCCTCGCCCCCGGCGGCCTCGATGAGCGCCGCGAGGTCCTCCACCTCGCGGGCCACCGCGTAGGGCTGGGTGTCCCCGCTGCCGCCGCGGCCCCGGCGGTCGTAGACGATGACGGTGAAGCGGTCCGAGAGGCGCGCGGCCAGGGGCGCCACCGTGGCGCCCGTGGACATCGCACCGCTCACGAGGACGACCGCCGGGCCCTGTCCGGTGCGTTCGTAGGCGATGGAGGTGCCGTCGCGCGAGATGGTCTGGTTGTCCATGACTGTGAGACTGCCCCAGACGACGGCACTACGCGCTCACGACACCTCGACTTCGTAGAAGCAGAGGTGGTCCTTGATCTGCGCGACCTCCGGCTTGGGGTCGGGGTACGCCCAGACCAGGTCCGCCGCGCCGGGCAGGGACCAGTAGGACGCGGTGCCCTTGAAGGGGCAGACGGTGTGGGTGTCGGACGGGGTCAGCAGGTCCAGGCGGACGTCCTCCGCCGGGATGTAGTACCGCGGGGGACAGCCGGTCTCGTGCAGCACGAGTGCCCGGTCGCTCTCCGCCAGCACCTTTTCGCCGTGCACCACGCGCACGTGCTCGTTGCCTTGCTCGATGGTGATCGTGTGTCCTTCGGCCATACCTGTGACAGCACGCGCGGGCCCCCGGTTCTTCCCGCGTACGCTCGCCGCATGAACATATGCGTCTTCCTCTCCGCCGCCGACCTCGACGACCGCTACACCCGGCCGGCGCAGGAGTTCGCCAAGCTCCTGGGCAAGGGCGGCCACACCCTGGTGTGGGGCGGCGCCGACGTGGGGCTCATGAAGGTGGTCGCCGACGGGGTGCGGGAGGCGGGCGGCAGGCTGGTCGGCGTCTGTGTCGAGTTCCTCGCGGCCAGGGCGCGGGCGGACGCCGACGAGATGGTGATGGCCGAGAACCTAGCCGAGAGGAAGCGGCTGCTTCTGGAGAAGGCCGACGCGGTCGTGATCATGGTCGGCGGGGCGGGAACGCTCGACGAGGCGACCGAGATCATGGAGCTGAAGAAGCACGGGCACACCGACAAGCCGGTGGTCCTGCTGAACACGGAAGGGTTCTACGACGGCCTCAAGGAGCAGTTCCGCCGTATGGAGGACGAGGGCTTCCTGCCCCGGCCGCTGTCGGACCTGGTGTTCTTCGCCGAGGAACCGGCCGGGGCCATGGCGTATCTGGAGGAGTCGCTCTCCGGCCGCTGACGGCCTGGTGCGAGCATGGCGGGCATGGCTACTCATGTGATCACCGGTGCGGGTTCCGGCGTCGGCGCGGCCGTCGCCCGCCGCCTGCACGCGCGCGGGGACGACCTCGTGCTCCACGCGCGCGACGCGGGGCGGGCGAAGGAGCTCGCGGCCGAGTTCCCCGGAGCGAAGACCCTGGTGGGCGACCTCGCGGAACCCGACAGGCTGTCCTGGGCGTTCTCGCATCAGACCCTGCCGGACCGCGTGGACGGTCTGCTGCACATCGCCGGCGTCGTCGACCTCGGCCGGGTGGACGAGCTGACCCCGAAGTCCTGGCACCACCAGCTCGACGTCAACCTGATCGCGCCTGCCGAGCTCACCCGCCACTTCCTGCCCCAGCTGCGTGCCACGCGCGGCCATGTCGTGTTCGTGAACTCGGGCGCGGGACTGAACGCCCACGCCCACTGGGCGGCGTACGCGGCCTCCAAGCACGGCCTGAAGGCCCTCGCCGACTCCCTGCGCCAGGAGGAGCACGCGAACGGCGTCCGGGTCACCTCGGTCTACCCAGGCCGCACCGCGAGCCCGATGCAGGCCAAGGTCCACCAGCAGGAGGGCAAGCAGTACGACCCGTCCCAGTGGATCGACCCCGAATCCATGGCGACGGCGATCCTGATGGCCATCGACTTGCCGAGGGACGCGGAGGTCAACGACCTGACGGTACGTCCGGGCACGTAGTCCTCGACCGGACACGCGGCCTGGCGCCGCTTGTCCGGTCCATCGGCCGGTTCCCCGCCGGACCGCGTGAGGCCAACCCAGCCGGTCCGGCGTTTGAGGACGAGGCCGTTGAGGCCGATGGGGGTCGGGGGCGCGGCCTCGTGGCGGTTCGGGGCATCCCAGCCGGTCCGGCGTTTGAGGACGAGGCCGTTCAGGCCGAAAGGGGGCCCGGGGCGCAGCCCCGTGACGTCCACGACCACGCCGAGACGACCGTCCCCGCACCCCAAGCGGAGCGCATACGCTGCACGGGTGAGCGAAAACACCCACCCCCACCTTGGCGGAGCCACCGGCATCGGCTCCATGCCCGGCGCGGACGCGCGCGAGGCGGCCAAGACCGTCACCGGCAGCCTCGAGGACTTCCCGTTCCTCGCGGAGCTGCCGGCCCGCGGCCCCGGCGCGGACATGATCGGGCGGACCGCCGGAATGCTCGTGGACCTGTACGCGCGAGTGGAGCCCAGCGGCTGGCGGTTCGGCGACCGGCCGGGGCGGGACACCAAGCGGGCCCGGTCCTGGCTGGGAGAGGACCTCGACGCCCTCGAGGAGTTCACCCAGGAATACGAGGGCCCGCTCAAGGTCCAGGCCGTCGGCCCATGGACGCTCGCCACCGCTCTCGAACTGAAGAACGGCGAGGCGGCCCTCTCCGACGCGGGCGCCTGCCGAGACCTGGCCGGGTCGCTCGCCGAGGGGCTGCGGCTCCACCTGGACGAGGTACGAAGGCGCGTACCCGGCGCGCGGGTGGTGCTGCAACTGGACGAGCCGTCGCTGACCGCCGTCCTGCGTGGGCAGGTGAAGTCGGCCAGCGGCTACCGCACCCACCGGGCCGTGGACCGGCAGATCGTCGAGGCCACGCTGCGGGACGTCGTCGGGGTGCACCCGGACGGCCCGGTCGTGGTCCACTCGTGCGCACCGGACGTACCGTTCGCCCTTCTGCGCAGGGCGGGCGTCGCCGGGGTCTCCTTCGACTTCTCTCTTCTCACCGAGCGTGACGACGACGCGATCGGCGAGGCGGTGGAAGGGGGGACCCGGCTCTTCGCCGGAGTGGTCCCCGGCGCGGACGGCCCATTGTCAGACCCTGCCGGTAGCGTCATGGGTGTCAGAACGCTGTGGCGCAGGCTGGGGCTGCGCCCGGGGCTCCTCGCGGACGCGGTCACGGTCACACCGGCCTGCGGTCTGGCGGGTGCGTCCCCGGACTACGCCCGCAGGGCACTGGCCCACTGCGTCAGGGCGGCGAGATCCCTAGCGGACAACCCAGAGTAACGGGAGGACCACACGGTGGCCGGCGACAACCAAGCGGAGACGACGGTGCCCGCCGAGGCGCGGGAGCAGCACGCGCAGCTCGCTGAGCAGATCGAGGAGCACCGCTTCCGGTACTACGTGAAGGCCGCTCCCGTCGTCAGCGACGCGGAGTTCGACCGCCTTCTGCGTTCCCTGGAGGCGCTGGAGGAGGAGCATCCAGGGCTGCGCACGCCCGACTCGCCGACCCAGAAGGTCGCGGGGTCGTACGAGACGGAGTTCACGTCCGTCGAGCACCGCCGGCGCATGCTCTCCCTGGACAACGCGTTCGACGACGAGGAGCTCGCTGCCTGGGCCGACCGTGTCGCCAAGGAGGTCGGCACCTCCGAGCACCACTTCCTGTGCGAGCTGAAGGTGGACGGCCTCGCGGTCAATCTCACCTATGAGCACGGGCGGCTCACGCGCGCCGCGACCCGAGGTGACGGCCGTACCGGTGAGGACATCACCCCCAATGTCCGTACGATCACGGAGATTCCGGACCGCCTCAAGGGTGACCGCGTCCCCGACCTCGTGGAGATCCGGGGCGAGGTCTACTTCCCGATGGACAAGTTCCAGGAGCTGAACGCCCGTCTGGTGGCCGGCGGCGACAAGCCGTTCGCCAACCCGCGCAACGCGGCGGCGGGTTCCCTGCGCCAGAAGGACCCGCGCGTCACGGCCACCCGCCCCCTGCACATGGTGGTGCACGGCATCGGCGCCCTGGAGGGCTTCCGGAACGGCCTCACGCGTCTCTCCGAGGCCTATGGGCTGCTGCACTCCTGGGGACTGCCCACCGCCAGACACAACGAGGTGGTCGACGGCCTCGAGGGCGTACGGAGGTTCATCGCGCACTACGGCGGCGACAACCGGCACTCCGTGGAGCACGAGATCGACGGAGTGGTGGTGAAGCTGGACGAGATCCCGCTCCAGGGCCGCCTGGGCTCCACCTCCCGCGCCCCCCGCTGGGCCATCGCGTGGAAATACCCGCCGGAGGAGGTCAACACCAAGCTCATCAACATCCGTGTGGGCGTGGGCCGCACAGGCAGGGTCACGCCCTACGCGCAGGTCGAGCCGGTCACCGTGGCGGGCTCCGAGGTCGAGTTCGCCACCCTGCACAACCAGGACGTCGTCAAGGCGAAGGGCGTGCTCATCGGCGACACGGTGGTGATCCGCAAAGCGGGCGAGGTCATCCCGGAGATCCTCGGTCCGGTCGTCGACCTGCGCGACGGCACGGAACACGCGTTCGTGATGCCCTCCGAGTGCCCCGAGTGCGGTATGCCGCTGCGGGCGATGAAGGAGGGCGACGTCGACCTTCGGTGCCCGAACGCGCGCTCGTGCCCGGCCCAGCTGCGTGAGCGCCTCTTCTATCTGGCGGGCCGCAAGGCGCTCGACATCGAGCACTTCGGATATGTGGCCGCCGCGGCTCTCACCCGGCCCCTGGAGCCGGCCGACCCGCCGCTGAAGGACGAGGGCGACCTGTTCGACCTCACCGTCGAGCAGCTGCTGCCCATCAAGGCGTACGTCCTCGACCAGGACAGCGGTCTGCCCAAGCGGGACCCGAAGACCGGCGAGGAGAAGGTCGCGACGGTCTTCGCCAACCAGCTGGGCGAGG
This sequence comes from Streptomyces sp. NPDC047022, assembly GCF_040644155.1. NCBI lineage: Bacteria > Bacillati > Actinomycetota > Actinomycetes > Kitasatosporales > Streptomycetaceae > Streptomyces > Streptomyces sp. NPDC047022. Next base: position 61,535 of record NZ_JBEYVV010000028.1, read on the forward strand.
CCAGGAAGAACGCGCTCGCGATGCTGGAGAACATCGCGGCGGCCAAGGAACGCCCGCTCGCCCGCCTTCTGACCGGACTGTCGATCCGCCATGTCGGCCCCGTGGCGGCGGAGGCGCTGGCCCGCGAGTTCCGTTCCATCGACCGCATCGACCAGGCGACCGAGGACGAGCTCAAGGCCACCGAAGGTGTCGGTCCGATCGTGGCCGCAGCGGTCAAGGAGTGGTTCGCGGAGGACTGGCACCGCGACATCATCCGCAAATGGAAGGCCGCCGGCGTCCGGACGGAGGAGGAGGGCTCCGGCGAGGAGGAGAGCCCCCGCCCACTGGAGGGGCTCACGGTCGTCGTCACCGGAACGCTGGAGCACCACACACGCGACGGTGCCAAGGAAGCCCTGCAGAGCAGAGGCGCGAAAGTGACCGGTTCCGTTTCCAAGAAGACGTCGTTCGTCGTCGTGGGCGACAATCCCGGCTCGAAGTACGACAAGGCCATGCAGTTGAAGGTTCCGGTCCTCAACGAGGAGGGTTTCGCCGTCCTGTTGGAACAGGGGCCTGAAGCAGCCGCGGAAGTCGCGCTTCCAGCAGGGGAGTAGTGAGTAAACCTCAACCGTTCGGCGCATACCAGATGCATACGGATGGCCGGGGCGCATTCGGGCAACCACCGACGACCGCTGCCCGCGGAAGCCATCCGCGGCCTACTGTTGAGGTGTGTGCCTGCCGTGCCCGGACGCGTGGTGGGTTTTCAGACGGTTTCAGACGCGGTGTCGCCCATGGCCAGCCGGGCGCGGGTCCGCGTGGCGTGGGCACCGCCGGCTGTGAGAGGGACGGGAATGGAACCGACCAAGAGCGCCGCCCCCATCTCGCGGCTGCCCCTGAACAGGGTGCGCGGCGCCTGGCGGGTGGCCCGTCGTAGTACGCGTCAGGCCCGCCACCCACACACGGACGGCTCCCGCGCCGCCACGGGCGGCGGCCTCGACGCGGGCGGAGTACCGGCACCGATAGCCGCGCCCGGCACCGGAGTCCTCCCGACGAACGCGCCGGGCCTCCCGGCCCTCCCGGCGGGCCCCGCCGCGCTCACCACCGGGCGCACGGGCGGACTGCCGGCACGGGACTCCGAGGAGGACGGACGGCATGCGACGTGGCCCGCGCTGCCCGCGGCCGTCGTCGGGACCGCCGCGCTCGTGCTGGGCGCCTGCTTCTACCGCGCGTTCGGCCAGCACCACGCGCTCTTTCCGTCCGGGGCCGCCGGCTGGTCCCTGGCCGTGCTCACCGGCATCATCGTCGGACATCTGATCGCACTCGGCCGCTCCCACTGGTCGGGCGGCATGGGCTCCGGAGCCGCGCTGACCCTCGCCGTCCTGCTGCTGTACGGCTGGGTGCCCGCGGGAATGGTCAGCCTCACCGTGGTCGTGCTCGTCGGCGCGGCGCGGCCCGGGCGATGGCGCGAGGACGTGCTGCACGGCGCTGTCGACATCCTCGGCATCGGCGCGGCGGCGCTCGCCCTGGCCGCCTTCGGCCGGGTCCCGACCGTCGAGACGCCCTGGAACCCGCAGAGCTGGACCGTCTCCTCCGCGCCCCAGGTCGTTCTCGTCGCCGTGGCGTACCTCGCCGTGACCCGGGCACTGCTGTGGTACCTGCACGCATCGCGCATCGGCGGTCTGCCCACCGCCGTGCGGACCGCGCTGGTCAGGCAGGGACTCGTGGCCGTCGCGCTGCTCGGCATCGCGCCGCTGGTCTGTGTCGTGGCCCTGGAACTCCCCATCCTGCTGCCGCTGTTCGCCGTCCCGCTCATCGCACTGGACTCCACGCTGTGGATCGCCCGCGCCCGGGCCGAGGAGCAGCTGCGTGACCCGCTGACCGGGCTGCCGAACCGGCAGTGGCTGCTGGAGCGCACCTGGAAGGCCCTGGACGACGCCGACCGCATCGGGGCGCGGGCCGCGCTGATGCTCATCGACCTCGACCGCTTCCGCTCGGTGAACGACACGCTGGGCCACCTCGCCGGGGACCGGCTGCTTCTGCAGATCGCCGAGCGGCTGCGACTGGCTCTGCCGCGCGGGGCGGAGGCCGCGCGGCTCGGAGGCGACGAGTTCGCCGTGTTACTGCCCGTCGCCGACTCCACGACGTCCGCGGCGCGAGCGGCCCGGTGCCTGGTCGCGGCGCTGAGCTCGCCCCTCGACCTCGACGGGCTCACGCTCGTCCTGGAGGCCAGCGCCGGGGTCGCGGTCTTCCCGGACCACGCGCTCGACGCGGAGGGACTGCTGCGGCGCGCGGACGTGGCGATGTACCAGGCGAAGCGGGACCGTACGGGCGTGGAGGTGTACGAGTCCAAGCGCGACTCGAACACCCCGGACCGCCTCGGTCTGCTGGGCGATCTGCGGCGCGCGCTGGACGCGCAGGAGGTGGAGCTGCACTACCAGCCGAAAGTGCGCTTCGACGGCCAGGTCGCAGGGCTTGAGGCGCTGGTGAGGTGGGTGCATCCCGAGCGCGGAAAGGTTCCGCCGGACGAGTTCATCGCGATCGCCGAGTCCTCCGGGCTGATGCCGCATCTCACGGAGTATGTGCTGGAGACCGCATTGGGACAGGTGGCGCGCTGGCGGGCACAGGGCCTCGAGGTGCCCGTCGCCGTCAATGTCTCGCCGCGCGACGTCCACTCGCCGGGCTTCGCGGGCGCGGTCGCCGCCCGGCTGGCACGGCACGGGGTGCCCGCCGGGGCGCTGCAGCTGGAGATAACGGAGCACGTGCTCCTGGAGGATCCCCAGCGGGCCGCGGACACGCTGGCCGCGCTGTGCGGGCACGGCGTGAAGATGTCGCTGGACGACTTCGGCACCGGTTACTCGTCGCTCGTGCATCTGAGGCGGCTGCCGGTGAGTGAGCTGAAGATCGACCGTTCGTTCGTGGCGCGGCTGGCGGTGGACGCGGAGGACGCGGAGATCGTGCGCTGCACGCTGGACCTCGCGCATTCGCTCGGGCTTCTGGTGGTCGCGGAGGGCGTCGAGGACGACGAGACCTGGGAGCGGCTGCGGGACCTTGGATGCGATGCGGTCCAGGGGTGGCTGGTGGCTGCGGCGATGCCCGCCGATGAGACCACCGCGTGGCTGCGGGCGCGGGGCGTAAGGGGGCGGCCCCGGCCGCGGGCGGCCTTGCCTGCGGCGCCTGCTGTTACGGACGACTGAGCGGTCCGCTCGGCTGGGGTCCGTCGTCGTCCGCGGACGCGTCGGTCTATCGCGCAGTTCCCCGCGCCCCTGTCGGGGTGCTGCGGTGCGCCTTCACCCGTGGGTGCGTCGTGGTGTCCCGCGTAGCTCCCCGCGCCCCTGTGGAGCCACTTCCGGTGTGTTGTGATCTGAGGGCGCGTCGTGGGATTCGCGCAGTTTCCCCGCGCCCCCGAGCGGCGCGTTTCGCGCGCAGTCGCGTGGCGGAGGCGGATGTCGGCAGGTCTCCGGCCCTCGGACGCGCGCGAAGCGCGCTCTCGAGGGGCGCGGGGAACTGCGCGACCTGCCACGACGGTGCCGAGGTTCCTTCCACGCGTCGTGGCTGGTGGCGCTCGTGTGGCGGAGGCGTACAGCGATGCGGAGGTGCGTATTCACAGGGGCGCGCGCCCCACGATGGGCGGTCCCCGGTCAACCCATGCGCGGGCAGTCGGGCCCGCGCCATAGGATTGGCCCCAAACCACACACACTCACCCCAGAGGATCGCTGCATGCCTGGCATCACGCGCGAGGAGGTCGCCCACCTCGCACGGCTGGCGCGTCTGGAGCTGAAGCCCGAAGAGCTCGACCACTTCGCAGGCCAGCTCGGCGACATCATCGGCGCGGTCGCCCGCGTCGCCGAGGTCGCCGACCAAGACGTACCACCGACCTCCCACCCGCTGCCGCTGACCAATGTCATGCGAGCGGACGAGGTCCGTCCGTCGCTCACCCCCGAGCAGGCGCTGTCCGGTGCCCCGGCCCAGGAACAGCAGCGTTTCAAGGTGCCGCAGATCCTGGGGGAGGAGTAGCCCGTCATGACGGACAAGAACAGCATCATCCGGCTCACGGCCGCCGAGACCGCCGAGAAGATCGCCTCCGGTGAGCTCACCGCCGTAGAGGTCACCGAGGCCCACCTGGCCCGTATCGAGGCCGTGGACGAGAAGGTGCACGCCTTCCTGCACATCGACCGCGAAGGCGCGCTGGCCCAGGCCCGCGCCGTCGACGAGAAGCGGGCGCGGGGCGAGGAACTCGGCCCGCTGGCAGGTGTGCCCCTGGCGCTCAAGGACATCTTCACCACCAAGGGCGTTCCCACCACCGTCGGTTCCAAGATCCTCGAAGGCTGGATCCCGCCGTACGACGCGACGCTCACCAAGCGCCTCAAGGACGCCGACGTCGTCATCCTCGGCAAGACCAACATGGACGAGTTCGCCATGGGGTCCAGCACCGAGAACAGCGCCTACGGGCCCACGGGCAACCCCTGGGACCTCACCAGGATCCCCGGCGGCTCGGGCGGCGGCTCCTCCGCCGCGCTCGCCTCCTTCCAGGCCCCGCTCGCCATCGGCACCGACACCGGCGGCTCCATCCGTCAGCCGGCCTCCGTCACCGGCACGGTCGGTGTGAAGCCGACGTACGGTGCGGTCTCGCGGTACGGCATGGTCGCCTTCTCCAGCTCCCTCGACCAGGGCGGGCCCTGCGCCCGTACGGTCCTGGACGCGGCGCTGCTGCACGAGGTGATCGCCGGGCACGACCCGCTCGACTCCACGTCGATCGACGCGCCCGTCCCGGCGGTGGTCGAGGCCGCGCGCAACGGCAGCGTCTCCGGCATGCGCGTCGGCGTCGTCAAGCAGTTCCGCGGCGAGGGCTACCAGGCCGGTGTCATCCAGCGTTTCGACGAGTCCGTCGAACTGCTGAAGGAGCTGGGCGCCGAGATCGTCGAGCTGGACTGCCCGTCCTTCGACCTCGCGCTGTCGGCGTACTACCTGATCGCGCCGTCCGAGTGCTCGTCCAACCTCGCCCGCTTCGACGGCCTGCGCTACGGCCTGCGGACCGGCGACGACGGCACGCGCTCCGCCGAGGACGTCACCTCCCTCACCCGTGAGGCGGGCTTCGGTGCCGAGGTGAAGCGCCGCGTCATGCTCGGCACGTACGCCCTGTCGAGTGGCTACTACGACGCGTACTACGGCTCGGCCCAGAAGGTCCGCACGCTCATCACCCGCGACTTCGAGAAGGCATTCGAGCAGGTCGACGTGATCGTTTCCCCGACGACCCCGACGACCGCCTTCGCGATCGGCGAGCGCGCCGACGACCCGATGGCGATGTACCTGGCCGACCTGTGCACGATCCCGACCAACCTGGCGGGCAACGCCGCCATGTCCCTGCCCTGCGGCCTCGCACCGGAGGACAATCTCCCGGTCGGGCTGCAGATCATCGCTCCGGCGATGCAGGACGACCGGCTCTACAAGGTGGGCGCCGCAGTCGAGGCCGCCTTCGTGGAAAAGTGGGGGCACCCGCTCCTGGAGGAGGCTCCGTCGCTGTGAGTAAGGCACTGTCCAAGGCCAAGGGCTTCAAGAAGTCCAAGTCCGGTACGTACCTGTCCATGGCCACCACCGCGTTCGGCGCGTTCGGTGTCGCGAAGCAGGTCAAGAAGGCCCGCGTCGAGCACGACACCCTGCGCCTCATCGACGCCGCCGTGTCCGCCGCCGCCATCGTCACCGGTCTCGCTCTTCTCGTCCGCGAGCTGAAGCGCCTGGGCGACGACGACGTCCTGCTGGGCTGAGAGGGAAGTTTCACCGTGACCACCACGACCGACCTGGTGTCGTACGAGGACGCGCTGGCGTCGTACGACCCCGTCATGGGCCTCGAGGTCCATGTCGAACTCGGCACCAAGACCAAGATGTTCTGCGGCTGCTCCACGGCGCTGGGCGCCGAGCCGAACTCGCAGACCTGCCCCACCTGCCTCGGCCTGCCGGGCGCGCTCCCCGTCGTCAACGCGATCGGCGTGGAGTCCGCGATCCGGATCGGTCTCGCGCTGAACTGCGAGATCGCCGAGTGGTGCCGCTTCGCCCGGAAGAACTACTTCTATCCGGACATGCCGAAGAACTTCCAGACCTCCCAGTACGACGAGCCGATCGCCTTCAACGGCTACCTCGACGTGCAGCTGGAGGACGGAGAGACCTTCCGTGTGGACATCGAGCGTGCCCACATGGAGGAGGACACCGGCAAGTCGACGCACGTCGGCGGGGCCACCGGCCGTATCCACGGCGCGTCCCACTCGCTGCTCGACTACAACCGCGCGGGCATCCCGCTGATCGAGATCGTCACCAAGCCGATCGTCGGCGCGGGCGAGCGTGCGCCCGAGGTGGCGAAGGCGTACGTCCGTGAGCTGCGCGAGCTCATCCGGGCGCTCGGCGTCTCCGAGGCCCGTATGGAGATGGGCCAGATGCGCTGCGACGTGAACCTGTCGCTGATGCCCAAGGGCGGTGACACGTTCGGCACGCGGAGCGAGACCAAGAACGTCAACTCGCTGCGCTCGGTCGAGCGTGCCGCCCGCTTCGAGGTCCAGCGCCACGCCGCCGTGCTCGACGGCGGCGGCAAGGTGATCCAGGAGACCCGCCACTTCCACGAGGACACCGGGTCGACGACCTCGGGCCGCGTGAAGGAGGAGGCCGAGGACTACCGGTACTTCCCCGAGCCCGACCTGGTGCCCGTCGCGCCCTCGCGCGAGTGGGTCGAGGAACTGCGCGCCGGTCTTCCGGAGCTGCCGCTGGTGCGCCGTACCCGGCTGCTGGACGAGTGGGGGATCTCCGCCACCGACATGCAGGCGATCCTCAACGCCGGTGCGCTCGACTCGATCGTGGCCACCATCGAGGCGGGCGCCGACGCGGCCTCCGCGCGCAAGTGGTGGATGGGCGAGCTGGCCCGCAGCGCCAACGAGTCGGGCAAGGCGCTGGACGAGCTGTCCATCACGCCGGAGCAGGTCGCCCGGGTCACCGCGCTGGTGGCCTCCGGGGACCTCAACGACAAGCTGGCGCGCCAGGTCATCGAGGGCGTTCTCGCCGGTGAGGGCACGCCGGACGAGGTCGTCGACAAGCGCGGGCTGAAGGTCGTGTCCGACGAGGGCGCGCTGACCTCCGCCGTGGACGAGGCGATCGCCGGCAACCCGGCCATCGCGGACAAGATCCGCGGCGGCAAGGTGGCCGCCGCGGGCGCCCTGGTCGGCGCCGTCATGAAGGCCACCCGTGGCCAGGCCGACGCCGCCCGCGTCAAGGAACTCATCCTGGAGCGGCTGGGCGTCAGCGAAGGCTGACATAAACGGACATAGTCCCCTTCGGGGGTGTCCTCGGGGGTGGTGCGCCTGATGCGGTGCACCACCCCCGACCGCATTCCGGAGCATTAACAAAAACCTTATGGTGCGACGGAGTTGCCGGTCCTGTCCGCCGGTCCGTCATTGGACTGAGTCCAATCGGGTCCCGGTCTTGTGACCAACGCCACGAAAGCGACAAATGATCTCTTTCGGCTGCAACAGTGGTGGGGATTGCTCATTCGTTCATTCGTTCTTTGCGGGCCGTTCAGTTCCATCAGCTGCAGCTCCCGGTCAAAGATCCACGAACCACCCCAGGGAGCATGTCTGTGGCCGCCCTAGCGCGCTGGTGTGTGCGTCACCGCCTCGTCACCGTCCTGCTGTGGCTGATCGCCTTCGCCGGGATCACTGCCGCCTCCGCGGCGGCGGGCTCCGCGTACTCGAACGACTACGGGGTTCCCGGCACCGAAGCGAACCGTGCCGCCCAGATGCTCGACCGGGGCTTCCCCGACCTCTCCGGGGACAGCGACACGGTGGTCTGGCACACGGGTGCGGGCACGGTGAACGCCGCCGACGTCGAGCAGACGATGACCCGCACCCTGGACCGCATCGCGGACCTGCCCGGCGTCGTCTCCGTCACCGGCCCCTATACGGGCAGTCACAGTGACCAGATCAGCCGCGACGGTCACACCGCGTACGCCACGGTCGACTTCTCCCAGCCCGCCGACAAGATCGGCAAGGGCCGGGCCAAGGCCGTCGTGGACACCGCCAAGGCCGCCGAGAGCGGCGATCTGAAGGTCGCGCTGGGCGGCAGCGCCGTCCCGTCCACCGATTCGCAGGGCAGCCACCTCGCCGAGGCGCTCGGCGTGGGCGTCGCGGCCGTGGTCCTCTTCCTGGCCTTCGGCTCGCTCGCCGCCGCCTTCCTGCCCATCGCCACCGCGGTGATCGGCGTCGGAACCGCTTACTCCGGCATCGGACTGCTCGGGCACGCGATGACCGTCGCCGACTTCGCGCCCATGCTCGGCATGCTGATCGGTCTGGGCGTCGGCATCGACTACGCGCTGTTCATCGTGACGCGGCACCGCCGGAACCTGAAGCGCGGTGTCCCGGTGGAGGAGGCCGCCGTGAGCGCCGTCGCCACCACCGGACGCGCAGTGGTCTTCGCGGGCGCGACCGTCTGCATCGCCCTGCTCGGCATGCTGATCCTGCGGCTCGGCTTCCTCAACGGCGTCGCGGTCGCCGCGTGCCTGACCGTCCTGCTCACCGTCGCGGCTTCGATCACCCTGCTCCCCGCCCTGCTGTCCTTCATAGGGCCGCGCGCCCTCGGCAGCCGCGAGCGCCGCAGGCTGGACGAGCACGGCCCCGAGCCCGAGCTGCCGACCGGCTTCGCCGCCCGCTGGTCGGCGTTCGTCGAGCGCCACCCGAAGAAGCTCGGCGCCGTCGCGCTGGTGGTCATGGCGCTGCTCGCGCTGCCCACGCTCTCCCTCCACCTGGGCACCTCCGACCAGGGCAACGACCCGAGGACGTCGACCACGCGGCAGGCGTACGACATGATCGCCGAGGGCTTCGGTCCTGGCGTCAACGGTCCGCTGACCGTGGTCACCCATGTGGGAGGCGCCGAGGACAAGCTGGTCCTCGACAACCTCGACCACACGCTCGAGGGCACCAAGGGCATCGCCTCGGTGACCCCGGTGACCTACGACAGCGGTGGCGATACGGCGTACCTCACCGTCGTACCGGACTCGGCCCCGCAGTCCAAGCAGACCAGCGACCTGGTGCACCGGCTGCGCTCCGACGTTCTGCCGAAGGCCGAGAAGGGCACCTCGCTCGACCTGTCCGTGGGCGGGGTCACGGCGAGCTACGACGACTTCGCGAGCGTGATCGTCAGCAAGCTCCCGCTGTTCGTGGGCGTGGTGATCGGTCTCGGCTGTGTGCTGCTTCTGCTCGCCTTCCGGTCCCTCGGCATTCCGCTGAAGGCCGCCGCGATGAACATCGCCGCCGTCGCCTCCGCGTTCGGCGTGGTCGTCGCGATCTTCCAGTGGGGCTGGGGCAGCGAGCTGCTCGGACTCGGCCGGGCCGGGCCGATCGAGCCCTTCCTTCCCGTGATCATGGTCTCGGTGCTCTTCGGGCTCTCCATGGACTACCAGGTGTTCCTGGTCAGCCGGATGTACGAGGAGTGGCTGGAGACCGGCGACAACCGGCGCGCCGTACGGATCGGCCTGGCCGAGACCAGCCGGGTGATCAACTCGGCCGCCGTCATCATGATCTCGGTCTTCCTCGCGTTCGTGCTCAGCGGTGACCGTGTGATCGCGATGTTCGGCATCGGGCTCGCCTCCGCCGTCGCCCTCGATGCCTTCGTCCTGCGTACCCTGCTCGTCCCCGCCCTCATGCACCTGCTCGGCGGCGCCAACTGGTGGCTGCCCTCCTGGCTGGACCGCAGGCTGCCGAAAATCAGCATCGAGCCGCCGGAGTGCCGTGCGACGATTTCAGCGCAGTGCGCGGAAGACGACGTGCTGGAGGACATGCTGATGAAGGAGCCGCAGCTCGATGTACGCGATATCCCTGGGTGACGACGGGGCCGAACTGAGGCCGCTCGAGCCGTGGCACGCCGAGGAGTTCCTGGCGCACCTCGACCGAGGGCGGGAGTTCATCAACGAGCACATCCCGTTCGGGTCGGGCGCCACGGACGTCCCCTCCGCCCGGGCCGTCCTCCAGTCGTACGCCGACAAGCGTGCCGCCGACACCGGCAGCCTGTACGGGCTGTGGCTGGAGGGAACCCTGGTCGGCGGGGTCCTCTTCCGAGTCTTCGACGCCGAGGGCGGCACGTGCGAGGCCGGCTGCTGGCTGGAGCCCGCCGGAACCGGCCGGGGACTCGTCACGCGCGCGATGCGGATCCTCATCGACTGGGCGATCGAGGAACGCGGCATCCACCGGGTGGAGTGGCAGGCGTCCTCCGCCAACGAACCGAGCATCGCGGTCGCCCGACGCCTGGGCATGACCCGCGACGGCGTCCTGCGACAGAACTACCGCTACCGCGGCGCACTCCGGAACACCGAGGTGTGGTCGGTGCTCGCGCCCGAGTGGAGGGCCGCACGGGCGTAGTTGCGGTGTCCCCGGGCGATCATTAAGAGACTTCTCATACACCGTCCGTACGGTGCCAGGCATGGGAATCGAGACAGTTGACGAGACCGGCACCAAGGCCACGACCGACGAGGAGACGGCGCGGACGACGCAGGCCGAGGACAGCCGGACCGAGGAATCCGCGGAATCCGCGGCCGAGGCCCCGACCGGGGTGGGCCAGGGAGCCGGGGCGGTGGTCTCCGCCGCACTCGGAGTCGTCTCCCTCACCGGCAGCTGGGTCGGCACCGTGGCCGCCGCCCGCCAGACCCTTGTGGGCCAGCTGCAGACCTCGTCCACGGCGAAGGTCGCCACGCAGATCAAGGCGGTGTACGGCGACGCCTGGCAGGCCACCGCGCTGTGGGGCGGCCTGTTCGCGCTCGCCGCGCTGCTGGTGGGCGTCGTCGTCCTGGCCCGCCCGGCCTTCGGCGAGCCCGGCAAGCCGCAGGCCGCTTGGACCAAGTCCGTCGCCTGGGGCGGCGTGTCCCTGGGCGTCCTCGGCCTGCTCCTGGCCGTCCTCAAGTACACCGACATCCTCATGGGCCTCCCCTCCGCCCCCTGACCCACCCCACCCCGCCCCGCGCCCCCAAGGGGACGCGGGGCGCCCCCGACCCCAACGCCACACCGAACTACGCAATCCTCACAACGCACCGGCAGTTGCACGACAGCGGCACGGGGAACTGCGCAAATCCCACTACGCACCCCGCAGCCGACGACGTACCGGCAGGTACTCGACAGGGGCGCGGGGAACTGCGCAAAAACCCACAACGCTCCCGCAGCCGACGACGTACCGGCAGTTGCTCGACAGGGGCGCGGGGAACTGCGCAAAACCCACAACGCACCCGCACGGGACACCCCCCGCCACACCCCTACGGCGCCTAGGACTTACGCCCGATCCTTACGTAAGCCCCCCGCCCGCCTCCCCACATCTAAGGTCCCCGACCCACCGCAAGATGCGGCACTCTCCCCATGCGCCAAACCCCCCTCGGAGACGAAGGTTGAGGACGTCGCAGAAAGCGGCACCACACCTCGATCTCTCCAGGGGACACACCATGTTCGAGTACGAACTCCATCAGATCCGTTCCGCCGAGCTGATCCGCGAGGCGGAGGACTACCGGCGCGGCCGCGAGGCCCGCAGGGCCCGCCACACGGACCGCGTGGCCGGCCGAGAACCCGAACGCACGGGCCGGCCGCACAGTCACCGGCGCGGCACCCGTGCCACCCGCACCGCGTGAACACCGGGTCACAGGAGCCCGGCGGCACGGGCACCGCGCTCCTCGAGGACGGCCGTACGGGGGTCGGACGTCCTCACCCCTCACCGACGGGGACCGTCCCCGTCGGTGAGGGCGCTGCGCGGGCCACCGCCCGCGGTTCGCGTCCAGCGATATCCGGTGCCCCTCCGTCCCGGGCCCGTGACATCCTCAGGAGCGTGGAGACCAGATCCGTCAGCCCCGTGTTCGTCGGCCGCGCCGAGGAGTTGGGGGTGCTGCACGACGCGCTCGCGCGCGCCGCCACCGGCGAGCCGCAGGCGCTGCTCGTGGCGGGCGAGGCGGGAGTCGGGAAGACCCGGCTCATCGAGGAGTTCACCGCCGCCGCGACCGGCGCGGGCGCGGTCGTCGCGCTCGGCGGCTGCGTCGAGATCGGCTGCGAGGGCCTGCCCTTCGCCCCCTTCTCCACCGCGCTGCGCGCCCTGCGGCGGCAGTTCCCCGAGGAGCTCGCCGAGGCCGCCGCCGGGCAGGAGGAGGAGCTGGCCAGGCTGCTGCCCGAGCTGGGTGAGACGCGCCGGGGCCACCGTGACGACGAGGAGGGCATGGCACGCCTCTTCGAGCTCACCGCGCGTCTGCTGGAGCGGATCGCCGCCCTCCGTACGGTGGTCCTGATCCTGGAGGACCTGCACTGGGCCGACGCCTCCACCCGCCATCTGCTCGCCTACCTCGTCCGCACCCTGCGCGGCGGCCGGGTGGCCGTCGTCGCCAGCTACCGCTCGGACGACATCCACCGCCGCCACCCCCTGCGCCCCCTCCTCGCCGAACTCGACCGGCTCCGCACGGTCCGCCGGATCGAACTCGGCCGGTTCAACCGCACGGAGGTCCAGCGCCAGATCGCCGGCATCATCGACGCGGAACCCGAACCGGCCCAGGTGGACGGCATCTTCGCCCGCTCCGACGGCAACGCCTTCTTCGTGGAGGAACTGGCCGTAGCCGCCCACGAGGGCTCCTGCGGCGGCCTCACGGACTCCCTGCGCGACCTCCTCCTCGTCCGCGTGGAAAGGCTGCCCGAGACCGCGCAGCACGTCGTGCGGATCGTCGCCGAGGGCGGTTCGACCGTCGAGCACCGACTCCTGGCGGCCGTCGCCCGGCTCACGGAGGACGACCTCATCGAGGCCCTGCGCGCCGCCGTAGGAGCCAGCATCCTGTTCGCCACACCGGAGGGCGACGGATACCGCTTCCGCCACTCCCTGGTCCGCGAGGCCGTGAGCGACGACCTGCTCCCCGGCGAGCGCTCCCGCCTCAACCGGCGCTACGCCGAGGCCCTGGAAGCCGACCCGACGCTCGTACCGGACGACCAGAGAGCTCCGCGGCTGGCCAGCTACTGGTACCTCGCGCATGACGCGGCCAAGGCCCTGCCCGCCGCTCTGGACGCCGCGGTGAAGGCCCGCCGCCGCCATGCGCACGCCGAGCAACTGCAGCTCCTGGAGCGGGCGATGGAACTGTGGGACGTCGCCCCCGACACCGTACGGTCTCAGCTGCGCCCGCACGACTACGCAGAGGTCTACCCCCCTTGCGGCTGCGACCCGGCGACCACCCCCCTGCGCTATCTCGACCTGCTGGCCGAGGCGGCCGTCGCGGGTCGGCTGAGCGGCGAGCGCGAGCGGGCCCTGAAGATCGCGAAGCGGGCGCTGCGCCTCCTGGAGGAGGAGACCGACCCGCTGCGCGCCGCCTGGTTCTGGGTCCAGCGCTCCAAACTGATGCGGAACACGGGGCGTGGCGACGGCCGGCAGGAACTGACCGCAGCTGAGGAACTGGTGCGCGGGCTGCCTCCCTCGGAGGTGCACGCCGAGGTGCACTCCGCCGTCGCCAACTGGTCGATGGTGCACGCCCCTGGACCCGACGCGCTCTCGGCCGCCGAACGCGCCGTCGAGTACGCGCGCATGGTGGGCGCCCGCGACACCGAGGTCAACGCCCGTCTCACGCTCGGCGGTCTCCTCATCGAAGCGGGCGACATCGACACCGGACTCGCGCAGATGTACGAGGTCAAGGAGCGGGCGGCGGAGCTCGGCAACGCCTATGTGACGGGCCGGGCCCATGTGAACCTGCCGTCGCACCTGGAGGGCATCGGCCGTTCCCGGGAGGCCGAGAAGGTGCTGCGCGAGGGCCTCGACCTCACCCGGAGACTGGGGTTGCGGGACGCCGAGGCGTGGGTGTGGGCCAACCTCGGCAAGTCCCTCTACTCCCTTGGGCGTTGGGACGAGGCGACCGACGCCGCGCTCGCCTCGGAGCGCGTGGGCCGTATCGGGGGCCCACGGGGTTTCTGCGCCGTGATCCATGCGCATGTCGCGCTCGCCCGGGGCGATCTGGCCGACGTCGAGCGCCAACTGGCCGCCACTCGCGAGCACTTCGGAACGAGCGACGCCGCGCCCCAGCATGTGCTCAGCGTGGTGCGCATCGCCGCCGAACTCGCTGTCGCGAAGGGCCACGCCATGGACGTCCGGGCCCTTGTCGAACCGACTCTGACCAGCGGCTTTCCCGTGGGAACCCAGCGCTACGGCTGGCCGCTGCTGCTTGCCGCGGCCATTGCGGAGGCCGCCGCCGCAGCGCTGCCCGCCGCCGAGCCAGGCCGGGACGCGAGCCTCGAGCGAATCCGTGCCTGCTCCAAGAAGCTTGCCGCGAACGCCCCGGTCTGGCAGGCGCACGCACGCTGGGTGGGCGCGGAACTGCGACGCGCCGAGGGCCTGGACGGGCCGCACGACTGGGAGGAGGTCGTGACCGCGTTCGAGGCGCTGGAGCGTCCATACGAGCTGGCCCGTGTCCGCCTCCGCCTCGCGGAGTCCCTGCTGGCCCCGTCGGGCGGCGAGGACGGTCGCGAACGGGCCGCCGAACTGCTGCGGCTGGCGGGCGCGGTGGGGGACCGCCTCGGTGCCGTGCCGCTCGCCGAGTCGATCGCCCTGCTGGGCCGGCGCGCCCGCCTCGCACCCGTACGCGAACCGGTGCCCCCGGACCCGGCCGCCGTACCGGATCCGGCCGAGTCCCTGGGGCTGACCAACCGGGAGCGTGACGTACTGCGCCTGGTCGCGGCCGGTCGCAGCAACCGGCAGATAGCCGAGGAGCTGTTCATCTCCCCGAAGACGGCCAGCGTCCATGTCTCCAACATCCTCGCGAAACTGGAGGTCTCGGGCCGGGGCGAGGCGGCGGCGGTTGCCCACCGTCTGCGGCTGTTCCCGCCGGAGGCGCCCGTGGCCACCCGCGCTGCGGGGTAGGGGCCACGCGGGGCCGGGAACGCCCCTACGACACCTCCACCTCCAGGATCCGGTCGTCGGCCCCCGACGGTTCGCCCCGCCCGTCCGTATTGCTCGTCGTCACCCACAGGGTGCCGCCCCCGGCCGCGACCACCGTGCGGAGGCGTCCGTACGTCCCCTTCAGGAACGCCTGCGGGGGCGCGGACGCCTGTGTGCCCCTGAGCGGGATGCGCCACAGCCGCTGTCCACGCAGGCCCGCCATCCAGATGGAGCCCTTGGCATAGGCGATGCCACTGGGGGAGGCGTCGTCGGTGTGCCACTGGGCGATCGGATTGTGGTACCGGGGGTCGGCCGACTTCCCCTCCGCGTCCGGCCAGCCGTAGTCGTCTCCGGGCTTGATCGCGTTGAGCTCGTCCCAGGTGTCCTGGCCGAACTCGGAGGCGAACAGCCGCTGCTTGCCGTCCCAGGCCAAGCCCTGCACATTGCGGTGGCCGTAGGTGTAGACGGGCGAGTCGACGAAGGGGTTGCCGGGAGCCGGTTCGCCCTCGGGGGTCATACGCAGGATCTTGCCGCCCAGGGACTTGCGGTCCTGGGCGAGACCCCGCTCGCCCGATTCGCCCGTCCCCGCGTACAGCATCCCGTCGGGCCCGAACGCGATCCGTCCCCCGTTGTGGATCATCCCTTTCGGGATGTCCCTGAACACCGTGTCCGGTGCCCCCAGTTGTTCACCGGCGGGCTTTTCGGGGTCGTACAGCATGCGGGCGATGCGGTTGTCCGAGTCCGTCGTGAAGTACGCGTAGACCAGGTGGTCCGAGGCGTAGCCGGGGGAGAGGGCGATGCCCAGGAGGCCGCCCTCGCCCGCGGCGGAGACACCGGGCACCGCGCCCAGGAGCGTCTTCCGCCCGGTCTTCTCGTCGATCCGTGTGATCGTCCCGTCGTCCCGGTCTGCCACCAGCAGTCCGCCGCCGGGCAGCGGGGCCAGGCCCCAGGGGGACTTGAGACCGGTGGCGACGGTGCGCACCACCCGGGCCGATCCGGTCGCGGGCGGCGTCTGCTCGGCGCCCGGTCCGGAGGCCGACGGCCTGGCCGCCGTACCGCCGGGCGAGCGGCTTCCGGGGTCCGGCCAGGGCTTGCCGCCGCCGGAGGAGCAGCCGGCCGCCAGCACCAGAGCGGACGCGGCCGACACGGCCGTCACAGTTCGGCGTCGCACGATTCAGGTCCCTTCGACGCGGTGCCCTCATCCCTTCCTACACCGCTCGCGCCCTCCACGGCGCCGGCTCAGTCCCATGACCCCTGTGCCGCGGGCAGCCCCGCCAGCTCCGCGAGGTCCTCAGGGGCCAGACGCACCCTGGCCGCCGCCGCGTTCTGGACGACCCAGCGCTCCCGCTTGGCGCCGGGAACCGGCACCACATGACCGCCCTGCGCCAGCACCCAGGCCAGGGCCACCTGGGCGGCCGTGACGTCCTCCCCGTGCCGCCTGGCCACCCGGCGCAGTCCCGCCACGATCGGCTGGTTCGCCGCCATCATCTCGGCCGTGAAACGAGGGTGGCGGGCCCGCAGGTCGTCGCGTTCGAAGCCCTCGCCAGGGGTCAGCGTGCCGGTCAGGTAGCCGCTGCCGAGCGGCATCGCCGCCAGCACGCCCACCCCGCGCGCCGCGCACCAGGGCACCAGCGCGTCCAGTGCCTGAGCCGACCACAGCGACAGCTCCGCCTCCACGGCGCTCACCGGGAACACCTGCTGCACCCGCTCCAGTTGCCGCAGGGCGGCGTCGTACGGTCCCGCCCCGGACCGGCGCCGGGCCTGACCGCCCACCGCGTACAGCCCCAGTGCTCGTACCTTGCCCGCCTGGACCAGCTCCGCCATGGCGCCCCAGGTCTCCTCGACGGGGACCTCGGGATCCGCGCGGTGCAGCTGGTAGAGATCGATGACGTCCGTCTGCAGCCGCCGCAGCGACGCGTCGCAGGCACGCTTCACATAACCGGGGCGGCCGTTCGCCACGATGTGCTGCTCGCCCACCAGCAGCCCTACCTTGGTCGAGACGAACGCGTCGGCGCGCCGCTCCTTCAACACCCGTCCCACCAGCAGCTCGTTGGTGAACGGCCCGTACATGTCGGCGGTGTCGAGCAGCGTCACCCCCAGGTCGAGCGCCCGGTGCACGGTGCGCAGGGACTCGTCGCCGCGTTGCCGTGATCCGGAGTACGCCCAGCTCATCGGCATGCACCCAAGTCCCACGGCCCCCACTTCGAGTGTTGCCGCGCCGATCGTCCTGCGCTCCACCTGGCCGTGTCCTCCCTCGTTCGGCACCCCAAACTAACCAATGCGCCACCGGGCCTTTCGCTTAGCCTCCTGACCATGACTGTCGACGTTTGGCTTCCCTTCCACCGCGAGGAGGTGGAGGGGCTCCCCGAGGGCCTCTCCTACCGGTTCTGGGACGGCGGTCCGGAGTTCCCCGCCGACCCCGCCGACTGCGCGTTCTATGCCGTGCCGTATATGAAGAGCAGCGAGATCGCGGTGCGTCCCATGGCCGCGATGACGTCCGTCCGGGTCGTGCAGACGCTCAGTGCCGGAGTGGATCACGTGGAGCCCGGGCTCTCCCTGCTGCCCGAGGGGGTGCGGCTGTGCAACGCACGTGGCGTGCACGACGCCAGCACCGCCGAAATCACGCTGACCCTGATCCTCGCCTCACTGCGCGGCATTCCCGACTTCGTCCGGGGACAGGACCGCGAGGAGTGGCGCGCCGGGTTCCGTCCCGCGCTCGCCGACAAGTCCGTCCTCATCGTCGGATACGGCGCCGTCGGCGCCGCCATCGAGGACCGGCTCGTGCCCTTCGAGGTCGCGCGGGTGGCGCGCGTCGCGCGCCGTGCACGCGAAACGGAGCGCGGCCCTGTGCAACCCCTCTCCCGATTGGCGGATCTCCTTCCCGACGCCGATGTGGTGGTATTGGCCACGCCGCTCACGGAGGAGACGAAGGGTTTGGCCGGCGCCGGGTTCCTGGCCTGTATGAAGGACGGGGCACTGCTGGTGAATGTGGCGCGCGGTGGTGTGGTCGACACCGAGGCGCTGCTGGCGGAGCTGGAGCGAGGCCGTATCACCGCCGCGCTCGATGTCACGGATCCCGAACCGCTGCCGGCGGGCCATCCGCTGTGGCATGCGCCGGGTGTGCTGATCAGCCCTCATGTAGGGGGGCCCACCTCGGCGTTCTGGCCTCGGGTCAAACGATTGCTGAGCGCGCAGGTGAACCGGTTCGCGGAGGGGGAGCCGTTGTTGAACGTCGTGCTGACGACGGGGGCTTGAGCGCTTCGCCGCACAGGGAGAGGGTCCTCCGCACCCTTCGGCGCGCTTCGCGCGCAACCCTGTGCGGGGGAGCCGCGCATCGGCCGCGCACCGCGCCCCCACAGGGGCGCTTGATTTGAGCCAAGGGCAATGACCGCGTGCGCCCTCTCGAGGGGGCGCACTACCGGCGCGTGCGTTGGCTGTCGTTTGCTTCTCATCCGCTTCCGGCACACTCCGCAGTCCCCCGTGCGCGTAACGTGCTCGTATATCCGCTGGTCGTCACGGAGCGTAGAGGAACTATGTCCCTGAGTGACGAGACTGGTGTATCGTCCCGACAGGGGCTGCGCCGCGCACCGTTCGGCGCCGGGGACGGAACTTTGAGACATGCGAGGGGGGCGACGGGCGATGCACGGCCTATGGGCGAACGATCCGACGCGGCGGGGTCGCGGGCGGCGACCCCGGCGAGCCGCGATGCGCAGACACGGGCACAGTGGCCACATCGGGCACAGCGGTCATCACCACCACCGCAGGCACTCAGGACGCAAAAGGCACACCCATCCAGCCCGCAGGAACCAGCGGGACTCGGCCGTGCCCCGGACCCGGAGTGCCCGGTGAGCTCGCCGGCAGCGTGCCTGGTCCGCCGTCCGATGCCGGACGGCCGGACGCGCATGGTTCCGCAACTCGTTCTGGCCCTGCTGTGCGCGGGATACGCCGTCGGTTCCGCGATCGGCTGGGGCTCCAGGAACATTGCGCTGTTCATGGGCGACTTCGGGCTGAGCACCGCAGCGGGAGCCGCGTCGGTCTCCTGCTTCTTCTACGCCCGTAGCCGCCGCAGCCGCTTCCGGCCCGCCTGGCTGCTCTTCTCGCTGTCCTCCCTCATGGCGGCGCTGGGGAACGGGGTGTGGGGCTGGTACGAGGTCGTCCTCGAGCGTCCCGTGCCCTCGCCGAGCTGCGCCGACCTCTTCTTCCTCTGCTTCGCCCCGCCCGCCATCGTAGGGCTGCTCGTACTCGCCAAACGGCCCGTCACCAAAGCGGGCTGGGTCTGCCTCGCGCTTGACGCCTGGCTGATCGGCGGCTCGCTGCTGACGCTGTCGTGGAGCCTCGCGCTCGCCCAGGCGGCGAAATTCGACGGGCCGAGTGTCGCGCACACGGCGCTGTCGCTCGCGTATCCGCTGCTGGACATCGCCCTGATCAGCATGGTGGTGGCGCTCCACTTCCGACGCTCGGCGGTCACGCGTTCGGCGGTCAACACGGCCATCGGCGCGCTCGCGCTGACCGTGATGTGCGACGCGCTGTTCACCTCGCCCCTGCTGCACAGCAGCTACCACTCGGGTCAGCTGCTGGACGCGGGCTGGTTCTCCGGCTCCCTGCTGCTCGCGTACGCGCCCTGGGTCGGCTCCGCCGGCCCGGGACAGTCTTGCGAGGGCGAGGGCGAGGGCGAGGGCGAGGGCGAGGACGAGGACGAGGGCAACCGCGCGCCGTACGTCCGCGAACGGGCACCACGCACCACCCGCGTCTCACAAACCACCCAGGCCCCGCACACCACACGTGCCCCGCACGTACCCCACGTCCCGGAGCAGCGACGGCCGGGTCCGCGGGAAACCGACCTCCTGGGCGAACACCCGCACGCGTCCGACCCGGACGACGACCACGCACCGCCACAGAACCAGGCCGCACTTCCGCAGGACCACGAACGGTATCCGGCGACGCGCCCGATCTCCGGATCGCTGGCCGCGCTCACGCCCTACCTGGCCGCCGCCGTCTGCACACTGGGGATCCTCTACAACGTCCTCAACGGCCAGCGCGTCGACCGCGTGGGGCTCATCACCGCGGGCGCCGTCGTGCTCGCACTCGTCGTGCGCCAGGGAATCATGCTGCTCGACAACATCACCCTCACCCAGGAGCTCGCACAGAAGGAGAACCACTTCCGCTCCCTGGTGCAGGGCTCGAGCGACGTCATCATGATCGCCGCGCCCAACGGCATCCTCAGGTACGTCTCCCCGGCCGCCGCAGGTGTCTACGGTCGGCCCGCCGAAGAACTCGTCGGGACCGAGCTCGCCGCGCTCATCCACCCGGAGGACCTGGGCTGTGTGGTGCACGAAGTGCGCCGCTTCCTGGCCGCCGGCCACACCGGAGGCTCCACCACGCGCATCGAGTGCCGCTTCAGGTCGGGCGACGGCGGCTGGCTCAACGTCGAGTCCACCGTCAACCGCCATCACGGCGGCCTCATCTTCAACAGCCGCGACGTCACCGAGCGGGTGCGCCTCCAGGCGCAGCTGCAGCACAACGCCGAGCACGACCCGCTCACCGACCTGCCCAACCGCGCGCTGTTCACCCAGCGCGTCAAACAGGCGCTGTCCGGCCGCCGCTCGTCCGACCGAGGCACCGCCGTGCTCTTCATCGACCTCGACGGATTCAAGGCCGTCAACGACACGATCGGGCACCAGGCCGGGGACGAGCTGCTCGTCCAGGCCGCCCGCAGGCTCCAGGACGCGGTCCGGCAGGGCGACACCGCCGCCCGGCTGGGCGGTGACGAGTTCGCGGCCCTGATCGTCGGTGACGGCACGAGGGACCGCAGCGCGCGCGAGGGTCACATCATGGAACTCGCCGACCGGCTCCGGATCACCCTCTCCCAGCCCTACGACATCGACGGCAACGATGTCCGGGTGGCGGCGTCCATCGGAGTGGCCTTCGCCGATCCGGGCCTCGGCGCTGGTGAGCTGCTGCGCAACGCGGACCTCGCCATGTACCGGGCCAAGGCCGCGGGCAAGGGCCGCGTGGAGCTGTACGCCCCGCAGATGCAGCAGGACGTCGTACGCAAGGCCGAGCTGGCCACCCGGCTGCGGGCCGCGCTGCACGACGGGGAGTTCACCCTGCTGCACCAGCCGGTGGTCTCGCTCGCGGACGGCCGGATCGCATCGGTCAGTGCCCAGGCACGCTGGCGCTCCTCCCAGGGCGTGCTGTTCACCCCCGCGGAGTTCCTGCGGGTGTCCGACGGCAGCGACAAGACGGCCGAGCTGGACTGCTGGACGCTGGAGGCGGCCGTCGAACAGGCCGCCGAGCGCGCCGCAGCCGGGCTCGCCGCGCCTGTCGCCATCCGCATCGGCGCCCGCCGGCTCCTCGACCGCTCCCTGCCGCTGGGCTCCGTAGAAGCCCTGCTCACGCGGCACGGACTGGCCTCGGGCGCGTTGATGATCGAGCTGTACGACACCGATCCGCGCATCTGCCTGGAGGAGCTGGAGCGCAGACTGGGCGCCCTGCGCAGGATCGGGGTCCGGGTCGCCCTGGACGGCTTCGGCAGCAGCTACGCGGCCATCACGGCGCTGCGCAGACTGCCCGTCGACGTCCTGAATCTCGACCGCGGCCTCGTGGAGGGCGTAGTCGAGTCCGCGCGGCTGCACAAGATCACCAGTGGACTGTTGCGCATCGCCACCGACCTGGGTCTCCAGTCGATCGCCGACGGTGTGGATCTCCCCGAGCAGGTCGTCGCCCTGCGTGCGATGGGCTGCACCCATGGGCAGGGCGCGGCGTTCTCCGGACCGCTGGACGAGTACCGGCTGCGCCGGGCGCTGCATTCCGGCCATTATCCGGTGCCGCGCCACCCCGTGGAGCCGGTGCTCGCCGGAGGGGGTTCGGGGGTGTACACCAGTGGAATGACCGCCGTTTTTGGAGGCGGGACGGGTCTGCGCTCACATAATGAGACTCCCGTCCCACCCACTTGACAGTGACAGTGCCCCGGGTAGAGGGTCAGTGCCATGCGCACCCGAATTCTCGTACTTGGCCAGCGCGTCGGCTGAGCTGGGACCACCGGAAACAACCGGAACACCCAGCGACCACACCCGGCGCGCTCCCCTCGCTTGCCTTCTGGCACGAGGGGTTTTTTGTTGCACCAGCACCAGCCGAACAACGCCCGAACCTCGCAAAGACCCCTCGCAGACCCCTCGCGACAACCTCGCGCACAAACCCTCAGCATCGAGAAGAGAATGACGATGACCGAGCAGGCCACCGGGGCCCCTCACCCGCATCCGCGGCCCCGATCCGGAGGACACAAGTCCGCGCCCGAGCAGGTGACGGGTGCGCAGTCCCTCATCCGCTCTCTCGAGGAGGTCGGCGCCGAGACGGTATTCGGTATTCCCGGCGGTGCGATCCTTCCGGCGTACGACCCGCTGATGGACTCCAAGCGGGTGCGGCACGTGCTGGTGCGGCACGAGCAGGGCGCGGGCCACGCCGCCACGGGCTATGCGCAGGCCACGGGCAGGGTCGGCGTCTGCATGGCGACCTCGGGCCCCGGCGCCACCAACCTGGTGACCCCGATCGCCGACGCGCACATGGACTCGGTGCCGCTGGTCGCGATCACCGGCCAGGTCTCCTCCAAGTCGATCGGCACCGACGCCTTCCAGGAGGCGGACATCGTCGGCATCACGATGCCGATCACCAAGCACAACTTCCTGGTCACCAAGGCGGAGGACATCCCGCGGACGATCGCGGAGGCCTTCCACATCGCCTCCACCGGCCGCCCGGGCCCTGTCCTCGTCGACATCGCCAAGGACGCCCTCCAGGCGCAGACCACCTTCAGCTGGCCGCCCGCCACGGACCTGCCCGGCTACCGCCCGGTGACCAAGCCGCACGCCAAGCAGATCCGCGAGGCCGCCAAGCTGATCACCTCGGCCAAGCGGCCCGTCCTCTACGTCGGCGGCGGCGTCCTCAAGGCCGGCGCCACCGCCGAGCTGAAGGTCCTCGCCGAACTCACCGGAGCGCCCGTCACCACCACCCTGATGGCGCTCGGCGCATTCCCCGACAGCCACCCGCTGCACGTGGGAATGCCGGGCATGCACGGTGCGGTCACCGCCGTCACCGCGCTGCAGAAGGCCGACCTGATCGTCGCCCTCGGAGCCCGTTTCGACGACCGCGTCACCGGCAAGCTCGACAGCTTCGCCCCGTACGCCAAGATCGTCCACGCCGATATCGACCCGGCCGAGATCGGCAAGAACCGCGCAGCCGACGTGCCGATCGTCGGTGACGCCCGCGAGGTCATCGCCGACCTGATCCAGGCCGTCCAGAAGGAGCACAGCGAGGGCCACAAGGGTGACTACACCGCCTGGTGGAACGACCTCAGCCGCTGGCGCGAGACCTACCCGCTCGGCTATGACCTGCCCGAGGACGGCACGCTCTCCCCGCAGCAGGTCATCCAGCGCATCGGGCAGCTCGCCCCCGAGGGCACGATCTTCGCCGCGGGCGTCGGACAGCACCAGATGTGGGCCGCGCACTTCATCCAGTACGAGAAGCCGGGCACCTGGCTGAACTCCGGCGGCGCCGGAACCATGGGTTACGCCGTCCCGGCCGCGATGGGCGCCAAGGCCGGAGCGCCCGACCGCGCCGTGTGGGCGGTCGACGGCGACGGCTGCTTCCAGATGACCAATCAGGAGCTGACCACCTGCGCCCTGAACAACATCCCGATCAAGGTCGCCATCATCAACAACGGCGCCCTCGGGATGGTCCGCCAGTGGCAGACCCTGTTCTACAACCAGCGGTACTCCAACACGGTCCTGCACTCCGGCCCCGAGGCCGACGGCCTGCAGCCGAGTGCGGGCACCCGCGTCCCCGACTTCGTGAAGCTGTCGGAGGCCATGGGCTGCCACGCGATCCGCTGTGAGTCCCCGGCCGACCTCGACAAGGTCATCGAAGAGGCCAACTCCATCAACGACCGCCCGGTCGTGGTCGACTTCATCGTGCACGAGGACGCGATGGTCTGGCCGATGGTCGCCGCGGGCACCTCCAACGACGAGATCATGGCCGCGCGGGACGTGCGTCCCGACTTCGGCGACAGCGAAGACGACTGAGAGAGCTGAGTTGAGAACCATGTCCAAGCACACCCTCTCGGTCCTCGTGGAGAACACGCCCGGCATCCTCGCCCGGATCGCCGCCCTGTTCTCCCGCCGCGGCTTCAACATCGACTCGCTCGCGGTCGGTGTCACCGAGCACCCCGACATCTCCCGCATCACCATCGTGGTGAACGTCGAGGACCTGCCGCTCGAGCAGGTCACCAAGCAGCTCAACAAGCTCGTCAACGTGCTGAAGATCGTCGAGCTGGAGCCCGGCTCCGCCGTCCAGCGCGAACTCGTCCTGGTGAAGGTGCGAGCGGACAACGAGACGCGCTCCCAGATCGTGGAGATCGTCCAGCTGTTCCGCGCCAAGACCGTCGACGTCTCCCCGGAGGCCGTCACCATCGAGGCGACCGGATCCACCGACAAGCTGTCGGCGATGCTCAAGATGCTGGAGCCGTTCGGCATCAAGGAACTCGTCCAGTCCGGCACGATCGCCATCGGCCGCGGCGCCCGCTCGATCACGGACCGCTCCCTGCGCGCCCTCGAACGGTCCGCGTAGGACTCGTAGTAGGACTTCATACCGGAACGGGCGGACGGCCGGTGGGCGCCCGCCCGTATACCGAGACCATCAGCCTTCCCCCAGCCCTGCCGTCATACGGTGGGACGCACCATCTGCACCCCAAGGAGAGAACCGAAAGTGGCCGAGCTGTTCTACGACGCTGATGCCGACCTGTCCATCATCCAGGGCCGCAAGGTCGCGGTCATCGGCTACGGCAGCCAGGGCCACGCCCACGCGCTGTCGCTGCGCGACTCGGGTGTCGACGTCCGCGTGGGTCTGCCCGAGGGCTCGAAGTCCAAGGCGAAGGCCGAGGAGCAGGGCCTGCGAGTGGTGACGCCGTCCGAGGCCGCCGCCGAGGCCGACGTCATCATGATCCTGGTGCCGGACCCGATCCAGGCCCAGGTCTACGAGGAGTCCATCGCCCCCAACCTCAACGACGGCGACGCGCTGTTCTTCGGGCACGGCTTCAACATCCGCTTCGGCTTCATCAAGCCCCCGGCCGGTGTCGACGTCTGCATGGTCGCCCCCAAGGGCCCGGGCCACCTGGTGCGCCGTCAGTACGAGGAGGGCCGCGGCGTTCCCTGCATCGTCGCCGTCGAGCAGGACGCCTCCGGCAACGCGTTCGCGCTGGCGCTGTCGTACGCCAAGGGCATCGGCGGCACCCGCGCCGGCGTCATCAAGACCACCTTCACCGAGGAGACCGAGACCGACCTGTTCGGTGAGCAGGCCGTCCTGTGCGGTGGCACGGCGGCGCTGGTCAAGGCTGGCTTCGAGACCCTGACCGAGGCCGGCTACCAGCCCGAGATCGCCTACTTCGAGTGCCTGCACGAGCTGAAGCTCATCGTCGACCTGATGTACGAGGGCGGCCTGGAGAAGATGCGCTGGTCCATCTCCGAGACCGCCGAGTGGGGCGACTACGTCACCGGTCCGCGCATCATCACCGACGCCACCAAGGCCGAGATGAAGAAGGTCCTCGCCGAGATCCAGGACGGCACGTTCGCGCAGAACTGGATGGACGAGTACCACGGCGGTCTGAAGAAGTACAACGAGTACAAGCAGCAGGACTCCGAGCACCTGCTGGAGACCACCGGCAAGCAGCTGCGCAAGCTGATGAGCTGGGTCGACGAAGAGGCGTGAGCCGACCGCCGTGCGGCGCAGGTAGCGCGGTGCGCCCGGGTCCGGCTCGATCTTGGCGCGCAGGCGCTTGACGTGGACGTCGAGGGTCTTGGTGTCGCCCACGTAG
>NZ_JBEYVV010000028.1:87279-89297 GCF_040644155.1 Streptomyces sp. NPDC047022
TCCTGGAGACCGGCCGGAACGAGCCGGTGCACACCCTGCGCCGCTCCCGGATGACGCACGGTCAGCCCGTCGCCGCCGAACTCCTCCACCGGCCGGTGGTGACGCCGCACGGCACCGCCCCGGCCAGCCACGTCCGGGTGATCCTTCCGCAGCGGCGCGAAACGACGCACCCGGCGCCACTACACTGCTGCACACACCAACGCGTCAGGCCCACAGCGTCGTGCGTCTCACACGCGGATAGCACCCTCCACCGCCTGCGGCCGTCGGGACGGCCGTCCGCATTGGACTTGTGAGGACTCACGTGAGCTCGAAACCCGTCGTACTCATCGCTGAAGAGCTGTCGCCCGCGACCGTCGACGCCCTCGGACCCGATTTCGAGATCCGGCACTGCAACGGCGCGGACCGCGCGGCGCTGCTGCCGGCCATCGCCGACGTCGACGCCATCCTGATCCGCTCCGCCACCAAGGTCGACGCCGAGGCCATCGCCGCGGCGAAGAAGCTGAAGGTCGTCGCGCGAGCCGGCGTCGGCCTCGACAACGTGGACGTCTCCGCCGCCACCAAGGCCGGCGTGATGGTCGTCAACGCCCCCACCTCGAACATCGTGACCGCCGCCGAACTGGCCTGCGGCCTGCTCCTGGCCACCGCCCGCAACATCCCGCAGGCCAACGCCGCGCTGAAGAACAGCGAGTGGAAGCGCAGCAAGTACACGGGCGTCGAGCTCGCCGAGAAGACGCTCGGCGTGGTCGGTCTCGGCCGCATCGGCGCGCTGGTCGCGCAGCGCATGTCCGCGTTCGGCATGAAGGTCGTCGCCTACGACCCGTACGTCCAGCCCGCCCGCGCCGCCCAGATGGGCGTGAAGGTGCTGTCGCTCGACGAGCTGCTCGAGGTCTCCGACTTCATCACCGTGCACCTGCCGAAGACCCCGGAGACGCTGGGCCTCATCGGCGAGGAGGCGCTGCACAAGGTCAAGCCGAGCGTACGCGTCGTCAACGCGGCGCGCGGCGGGATCGTCGACGAGGACGCGCTGTACTCGGCGCTCAAGGAGGGCCGCGTCGCGGGCGCCGGTCTGGACGTCTACGCGAAGGAGCCGTGCACGGACTCCCCGCTGTTCCAGTTCGACCAGGTGGTGTGCACCCCGCACCTCGGCGCCTCCACCGACGAGGCGCAGGAGAAGGCGGGTATCGCGGTCGCCCGGTCGGTGCGCCTCGCCCTCGCGGGTGAGCTGGTGCCGGACGCGGTCAACGTGCAGGGCGGTGTCATCGCCGAGGACGTCAAGCCGGGGCTTCCGCTCGCCGAGAAGCTCGGCCGTATCTTCACCGCGCTCGCGGGCGAGGTCGCGGTCAGGCTCGACGTCGAGGTGTACGGCGAGATCACCCAGCACGATGTGAAGGTGCTCGAACTGTCCGCACTCAAGGGCGTGTTCGAGGATGTCGTGGACGAGACGGTCTCGTACGTCAACGCGCCGCTGTTCGCGCAGGAGCGCGGTGTGGAGGTGCGCCTGACGACCAGTTCGGAGGCCACCGACCACCGTAACGTCGTGACCGTGCGCGGCACGCTCGCCGGCGGCGAGGAGGTCTCGGTGTCCGGCACGCTGGCCGGTCCGAAGCACCACCAGAAGATCGTGGCGGTGGGCGACTACGACGTGGACCTGGCGCTCGCGGACCACATGCTCGTGATGCGCTACGCCGACCGCCCGGGTGTGGTCGGCACGCTGGGCCGCATCCTCGGCGAGGCGGGCATCAACATCGCCGGTATGCAGGTGGCCCGTGACATCGCGGGCGGCGAGGCCCTCGCGGTCCTCACGGTGGACGACACGGTGTCGGCGACGGTCCTCGCGGAGGTGGCCGAGGAGATCGGCGCGACGTTCGCGCGTTCGGTGAACCTGGTCTGACGCTCACTTCAGGCAGCATGCGGCGGGGCCCGGCAGGCGGCCAGGGAACGGGACTGAATGGGAGAGGTCACAGCGGATGCTCAGGCTGGGCAAGCGGGAATTCGCCGCACACGAGCCGGTGATCATG
>NZ_JBEYVV010000029.1:0-87290 GCF_040644155.1 Streptomyces sp. NPDC047022
GCAGCGTCGCCCCGATGTCCGACGTACGCGTCGTCGTCATCGACTGCACCGACACCGGCGCGTCCCCGCCGACCGCCACCGACCCGACCTGGATCCGCCGCGACACGCGTCGTGGCGCTATCGGCCGGGCCGGCACCCCGGGAACGCCCAAGGGAACGGCGGTCATGCCGTCACGCCTGCTTTCCGCTGGTCATGGTCTCGCGGGCGGCCCGCAGCGACTCCTTCAGGGAGCCCATGGTGGCGAGGACGGCGGTGGGCTCGTAGCCGCAGTGGGCCATGCAGTTGGCGCAGCGCGGATCCTTGCCCCGGCCGTACTGGTCCCAGTCGGTGTCCTCCACCAGCTCCCGGTACGTGGACACGTATCCGTCGCTCATGAGGTAGCACGGTCGCTGCCAGCCGAAGAGCGAGTAGCTGGGGATCGCCCACGCGGTGCACGGGAAGTCGACCTTGCCCTCGAGGAAGTCCAGGAAGAGGGGGCTCTGGTTGAGCCGCCACCGCCTGCGGTTGCCGCCCGAGAACGCCTTCTTGAACAGCTCCCGGGTCTGCTGCACGCCGAGGAAGTGCTCCTGGTCGGGGGCCTTCTCGTAGGCGTAGGCGGGCGAGAGCATCATCTCGTCCACCTGGAGGTCGTCGTTGAGGTAGTTCAGCACCTCCACGACGGTCTGCGGGGTGTCGGTGTTGAAGAAGGTCGAGTTGGTGGTGACCCGGAATCCGCGCCGCTTGGCCTCCTTGATGGCCTCCACCGCCTCGTCGAACGTGCCCTCCTTCGCCACGGAGGCGTCGTGCCGCTCGCGCAGCCCGTCGATGTGCACGGCCCATGCGAAGTACGGCGAGGGCGTGAACTTGTCCATCTTCTTCCGCATCAGCAGCGCGTTGGTGCACAGGAAGACGAACTTCTTCCTGGCGACCAGCTGCCGCACGATCTCGTCGATCTGCGGGTGCATCAGCGGCTCTCCGCCCGCGATGGACACCATCGGCGCCCCGGACTCGAGCACCGCTCCCACGGCCTGCGCGACGGGCATGCGCTGCTTGAGGACGCCTGCCGGATGCTGGATCTTGCCGCATCCCTCGCACTTGAGGTTGCAGGCGAAGAGGGGCTCCAGCTCGACCAGCAGCGCGAACTTGTCCCGCTTCCTGAGCTTCTGTTCAAACAGGTACGTAGCGACCTTGATGGACTGACGCAGCGGCATGGCCATCTGGCTCACCTCCGAGGGAGCAGCAAAGAACGGTGCCATTCGAAGAAAGCTGGGAGGACGGCACGTAGGACGCGGAAAGCCGATATTCCACCGCGCAAGGTGCCGATCCGGACGAGTTCATGTTCTGGAGCGTCCACGACCACCCGTACGGCCGCAACCGGGCGCGTACCCGCGCGCACGGCGCTGTGCAGTGTGGCGGCGGACTCCATGTCGACGGCGATGGCGCCCGTGGCGAACAGCCGCGAGCGCTCCTGGCCCCGGACGATGTGGTCCGAGCCGGTGACGGGGCCGGTGTGGACGGTATGCCCGGGAAGGGCGCGCGCCAGCTCCCTGACCAGCAGGTCGGTGCCCACGCAGGGGGTGCTGCCGTGCGGGTCCCTGGCCTCCTCGGCGACGACCAGGTCTCCGGGGTGCATGCCGGGGGCGAGCCCCGCGCAGAAGCCGGTGGCCAGGACGGCGGCCCCGGCCAGGGCGGGGTCTGCGAGCAACCGGGTGACCGACCGTTCGGCCGCACGGGGGCCCATACCCGTTCGGAGCAGCGTGACGGGCCCGTCGGCGCCGCTGCGGTCACCGCTGCGCAGGGCGAGGTGCTCGATGCCGAGCGCGCAGGCGATCAGCAGCGGTGCCGCTTCGGGCTTCTCGCTCATCGGCTCCCCTTGGCCTCGGCGAACGGCTCGCCGTTGACGTAGCGCCCGAGCGCGGTGAGGGGGAAGACCTGGCGGTAGAGGTGATAGTTGATGGAGAAGTCCCAGGGGAAGCCGGTCCCGGTGAAGTACGGCTCGTCCCAGGAGCCGTCCTCGTTCTGGGTGCGGGCGAGGAAGTCGATGCCGCGCTCCACGGCCTTGCTCTCGTGCTGCGAGGCGGCCAGCAGCGCGAGCAGCGCCCATGCCGTCTGGGAGGCGGTGGAGGCGCCCCGGCCGCTCCATTCCTGGGCGTACTTGTAGGAGCGCAGGTCCTCTCCCCAGCCGCCGTCGTCGTTCTGCACGCTCTCCAGCCAGGTGACGGCACGGCGGATCGCCGGGTGCGTGGCGGGGAGGCCGGCGGCGGTCAGGGCGGGGACCACCGAGCCGGTGCCGTATACGTAGTTGACGCCCCAGCGCCCGAACCATGAGCCGTCCGGCTCCTGTTCGGCCAGCAGCCATTCGATGCCCCGCCGGGTGCGCGGGTCGTGGGAGAGGCCCTCGATCGCGAGCATCTCCACGACATGGGCGGTGACATCGGCGGACGGGGGGTCGATCACCTCGCCGAAGTCGCAGAACGGCAGCCGGTTGGGGAACGGGCTGGTGTTGTCGACGTCGAAGGCGCCCCAGGCACCGTTCCTCGACTGCATGCCCAGGTTCCAGCGCACCCCGCGCCCGATCGCCTGCTCCATCCGCTCCGGGTCGTGGTGCTTGACCCGGCGCAGCGCGAGGACGACCTCGGCGGTGTCGTCGATGTCGGGGTAGTTGTCGTTGTGGAACTCGAACGCCCAGCCTCCCGGCGGGAGTTGAGGGCGCCTGATGGACCAGTCTCCCGGCCGGACGATCTGCTCGCCGAGCATCCAGTCGGCGGCCTTCACCAGCTGGGGGTGGTCGGCGGGCACGCCCGCGTCGGCGAGCGCGATGACGGCGAGACAGGTGTCCCACACCGGGGACTGGCATGCCTCGATCATCCGGGCGCCATCCTCGCGCCATACGGCGAAACGGTCCAGCGAGGCGATGCCCTCGCGCATCACGGGGTGCTGAAGGTCGTAGCCGAGGAGGTGCAGGGCGATGACCGAGTACACCGCGGGCGGCTGGATCCCGCCCCAGCAGCCGTCGTTCTCCTGCCGCTCGATGATCCAGCGGGCGGCGGTGTTCATGGCGGCCTTGCGCAGTCCGCGCGGGGCGACCTTGCGGAACCGGTGCAGGGCCTTGTCCAGCCGCTGGAAGACGCCGTCCCAGCTGGCCACCGGGGCGAGGTCCCGGGCCGGGTTCGGGTCGTGGGCGTCGGTGTGGAGCTCGTCGAGCGGGAAGGGGGCGGGACGCACCGGGCGCTCGGCCGAGACGATGGTGAGCGGCACGATGGTCTGGCGTGCCCAGCATCCGAAGTCGTAGATGTTCAGCGGCATCCACTGGGGGAACCAGATGAGTTCCGGCGGCAGCTCGGGCAGGTCCTCCCACTTCCACCAGCCGAACAGGGCCAGCCAGATCCGGGTGAAGACCCGGGCGGAGGCGATGCCGCCCTGCTCGCGGATCCACGCGGATGCCTTCGCCATGTAGGGCGCGTCCGGGGCGTCGCCGGCCAGGCGCAACGCGACGTACGCCTCGATGGTGGCGGAGAGTTCGCCGGGTCCGCCGTAGAAGGTGGCCCAGGTGCCGTCCTCGCGCTGCTCACCGCGGATGAACAGGGCGGCGGCCTGGGTGGTCCGTTCGTCGCGGATGCCCAGGAACTGGCGGAGCATCAGGTCCTCGGCGTCCATGGTGACGTTCGTCTCCAGGTCGCCCTTCCACCAGCCCTGGGCGTCCTGCCGTGTGAGCAGGAAGTCCCTGGCACGGCTCATGGCGCGCGCGGCGGCATCGTGAGCGCCGACCGTCCCGGCCGCCTCCGGGAGCGGTGCGTCTGTTTCGCTGGCCGAGGCGATCCGGGGCGGCAGGGCCCCGGTACTTCCGTCGGTCGTCGCTGTCATGGCTTCCCCTTCGTGCAGTCGTGCGAGTCGTGCTGCTGTGGGTCCGCCGTCGGCCGGTGCTCCCGCGCGCTGGGTGCTCCCGGCCCTTCGATCGGGGCGAGTGTGGGAGGGCACCGGCCGGCGACTACGCGAGGTGTATGCGACCGATAGTGATCATCTCTTTCGTACGACGACGAAGTCGGCGAGCGCGGTGAACTGCGCCCGTACTTCCTGGGGCATCCGGACCGACTCCAGGGCCTCGATGGCGATGGCGTGCTGGCGCCGGGCCTCCTGGGCGGTCCACTCGCGTCCGCCCGCCTCCTCGATGAGCGCCGCGCGCGCGGCGAACTCCTCCTCGGAGAAGTTCTCGAAGTCGCTGCTCTTGGCGTCCTCGGCAAGGAGCTGCCCGAGACGCTCGGAGGCCGCTCCGTCGGCCGCCAGCGCGGCCACCACCGGCAGGGACTTCTTGCGCTGGCGCAGATCGCTCCAGGTCTGCTTTCCGGTGGCCTCCGGGTCGCCCCAGATGCCGAGGAGGTCGTCGACGGCCTGGAAGGCCAGGCCGAGGTGGTAGCCGTACTTCTCCAGGGTGTCGGCCGTCGCGTCGTCGGCGCCGCCGAGGACGGCGCCGATGGACGAGGCGCAGGCGAGCAGGGCGCCGGTCTTGTTGCCCTCCATCTCCAGGCATTCGGCGACGCTGACGCGGTCGCGGTGCTCGTAGGAGATGTCCTGCGCCTGGCCGTCGATGAGGGCGCGGGTGGCGGTGGTCAGCCGCCGGGTCGCACGTCCGGCCTCGACGGTGCCGAGTTCCAGCAGGACCTCGCCGGCCAGTGCGAACAGGGCGTCGCCGACCAGGATGGCCTGGGCGGGGCCGTGCACCTTCCAGACGGTGTCACGGTGGCGGCGCTGCTCGTCGCCGTCCATCAGGTCGTCGTGCAGCAGAGAGAAGTTGTGCACCAGTTCCACCGCGACCGCGCCGGGCACGCCCACCTCGGGGTCCCTGCCCGCGGCCTGCGCGGAGAGCAGCGCGAGCGCGGGGCGCACCGCCTTGCCTCCGTCGCCGTCCGCGGGGTTGCCCTCGGCGTCGATCCAGCCGAAGTGGTAGGCGGCGACGGTGTCCATGGGCGGTGCCAGACGGTCCACTGCCGCCCGCAGCACCGGGGTCGCCAGCGTCCGGCCGCGCTCCAGGAGCGCGGACACGTCCACCGCGGTCTCTCGAGCGGCCGTCTCGGCCGGGGGCACAGTGGGCACAGTCTCTCCTCTTGTTGCGATGTCTGCGATCCCCGTGATGCCAGGGGTGCGGGGGTCTGCCCCGTGTGCGCCGGCGCTCATGCAGCCTCCTCGAAGAGGCCGGACAGATGCGCGCCGGAGCGGCCCAGGCCGCTCAGTGCGGCGCCCGCCGCACCGACCCCGCTGCGGACCGCGCTCTCCATGGTCGCGGGCCACCCGGTGGCGGTCCACGCTCCGGCCAGGTAGAGGCCGGGGGCCTTGGTGCGGGCCCCGGGCCGCAGCCGCCCGACACCGGGGGCGGGGGCGAAGGTCGCCGTGCGCTCCCGGGTCACGAAGAAGTCCTCCACCCCGGCGCCGCGGGCCGCGGGCAGGAGCCGCTCAAGTTCGGGCAGATAGCGCTCGCGCAGCGCCGACACGGGCTCGTCGATCTCGTCCTGTGCGGCGGACTGGGACAGCGCGAGGTACTGGCCCGCGCGCAGCCCCGAGGCCTCGGTGCGGTCGAACACCCACTGCACCGGGGAGCCGAGCGCGGCGAAGAACGGCCGGGTGAGCACCGTGCGGTCGTAGACGACATGGACGTTGAGGATCGGGGCGGTGCCGATGTCGAGCAGCCGCTCGGGGGCGTCGAGCGCTCCGGCGGGCAGCAGATCGTGGGCCTCGCGCTGCGGTACGGCGAGGACGACCGCGTCGGTCTCCAGGCTCTCGCCGGGAACCTGAACACTCCAGCGCCCGTTCCCGTCAAGGGAGATGGAGGTGACGCGTGTACGGACTTCGGTACGGACGCCCGCGGAGTCGAGCGCCTTGCGGGCCATCCGGTCGTGCAGTTCGCCCAGCGGGACGCGGGCCCATCCGATGTCGGCCGCGCCCGGGTCGGACAGCAGACCTGTCTTGAACACCATCGCGGCGAGTCCGAGCGAGGCATCGCCGGCCACCGCGTTGAGGGTGGCGACCCCGACCAGGTCCCACAGTGCCTCGATGGCGCGCGCCGACTGACCGTGGGCGCTCAGCCAGCTGCCGAAGTCCTGCGTGTCGAGCGCGGGATCCGAGAGGTCCAGTGCACGGAGCGCGAGTGCGGCGCGGCCGACTCTGGCGCGCTCGGAGAGGGAGAGATGGGGGTAGGTGGCAAGGCTGCGCCCGAGATGCAGCGGGACCGGCAGCGCGTCGCGCCGCAGTCTGCCGAGCCGACGTCCCCGGGGGCCCTCCGCGTCGAGAACGGGCACGTCGAGACGATCCTGCACGGGTGCGAGCGAGGCGGCGTCGATGCGGTCGAGGAACCAGCGGTACGCGGTGCAGCAGCGCAGATACACATGCTGGCCGTTGTCGACGGTCAGGTCTCCGCGCCGGAAGGAGAAGGCGAGACCTCCAAGGCGCGGGCGTCCCTCCAGCAGGGTGACCCTCACACCGGCGTCGGCGAGCGTCAGCGCGGCGGTGATCCCCGCCAGCCCTCCGCCGACCACCACGGCGGACGTGCCCGGGGCGGACGGCGCTCCGGGATGCCGTGCCGAGTCCGCGGCGGGCCCCTCGCGCCCTGTGCCGTCGCTCATCGTTCTGCCTCCCCTGCCGGTCCGCCGTCGTGGTGCTTGAACGATGCACGGCGGACAGTCGCAGTCAGGGACGCCGCGCCGCACCGGAGGGTTGCCTGCCGCTTTTCGGCGGTCGGGTCACCTTCGACGGGATTGTCCATCAGGCACGCCTCCTGAGGGTCCTGCGGGAGACGTTCCGCGCGTCCAGACCCGACAGGCCGCGTACGGCGACATACGCCTTCTCGCGCCCCGGAAGCGAGACCCGGCCGCGCAGTACGGCCTCGGGCTCCCGCTCGATGCGGTCCAGGAGGCGGCGATAGATCCCGGCCATGGCCGCGACGCAGGCGCCGCTGCGCCGGTCGAGCATGGGCAGGAGCTGATAGCCCTCGGCGAAGAGGGCGCGGGCCCGGCGCACCTCGAAGTGCACGAGGCCCTGGAAGTCGGAGCCCTCGGGCGGGGTCGGCCCGCGGAACCCGGCCGAGCAGCCGAACTTGGCGAGGTCGTCGGCGGGCAGGTACACGCGCCCGCCCTCGGCGTCCTCGCGGATGTCGCGCAGGATGTTGGTGAGCTGCAGCGCGAGCCCGAGGGTGTCCGCGTACTCCGGGGCTCGCTCGGCGCCGCGCGCCCCGGGCTCGGTGCCGAACACGCCGAGCGACAGCCTTCCGATGGCACCCGCGACGCAACGGCAGTACGCCTTGAGGTCGTCCCAGGTCTCGTAGGTCTCGCCGCGCACGTCCATGAGGACGCCGTCGATCAGCTCGTCCAGGCCGCCCAGCGGGATCGGGAAGTGCTCGGCTGCATGGGTGAGGGCGACCGCGACGGGGTCGGTGTCGTCCTCGGCCACCTCTTCGGCGCGGATCCTCTCCAGCAGCGCCCGGGTGTCCTCCAGCCGCTCGGCCTTGACGTCGTCCGGCAGCGCGCCGTCGCCGATGTCGTCGACCCGCCGCGAGAACGCGTAGAGCGCCGACATCGCTCGGCGTTTGGGCGCCGGCAGAAGTCTGATGCCGTACGCGAAGTTACGGGCCTGCTGCCCTGTGACGGCCTCGCAGTAGCTGTACGCGGCGAGTACCGGTGGGGACACGTGCTGTTCCGACTCCACGGTCCGGATCACCCCTCTCCTCGCAGAGTCACGCCCACCTCGCGCAGCAACCGGAGCTTGCCGGGCTTGGGGGGACCGGGAAGTACGTCGTATTCGGCGGCGGCGAGCGCGTGGATCGCCGCCCTCCCTCCCGCCACGAAGCCCGCGAGCAGCAGCCTGAGCCTGCCGTGGACGCTACCCACCAAAGGGGCGCCTTCATTCAGGAGATCGCGGGCGCGTTCCGCTTCGTACGCGACCAGTGCGCGCACCGGTGCGCCCGTTGTCTTCGTGGCGAGGTCCGTCTCCTGGACATGGAAGCGCTTCATGTCCTCGGCGGGGAGGTAGATGCGGTCGCGGCCGAGGTCCTCGGCGACGTCCTGGAGGTGCTCCACGATCTGCAGGGCCGTGCAGATCTCGTCGGAGCGGCGGATCCGCTCGGGGGTGGCGGTGCCGGTGACGGCCAGGACCAGCCGGCCGACCGGGTTCGCGGACAGTTCGCAGTACGCGACGAGGTCGGCATAGGTCTCGTAGCGGCGGACGAACTGGTCCTGGCGGTTGGCGGCGATCAGACCGAGGAACGGCTCAGGGGTGAGACCGGCGCGCCGGACCGTCGGCTGGAGTCGGCGCAGCAGGGGGTGACGGGGCGTCGCGTCGAAGACCCGGTGCAGGTCGGCTTCGAAGGCGTCCAGGAGAGCCAGGCGGTCCTCGGCCTCCTCGGGCGACACGCCGAGGAGGCGGGCGTCTGCGCCGCCGGGAGCGAGGTCGCCGTCACCGATGTCGTCCACGAGGCGGGCGTAGCCGTAGACGGCCATCAGGTCGGCGCGCCAGGCCCTGGGCAGGAAGAAGGGGGCCACGGGGAAGTTCTCGGCCGCGGCCTTGTCGAGGGTGCCGCGCTCCGGATCGCCGGTGCGGGCCGTCCCGGCTTGGGTCACCGCTCGCCGCCCCGCGCGGAGACGGCACATGCCTCGCGGAGCTGGAGATTTACCGTAACCATTGCCGTCACATCTCCCGTTCTACACTGCCGACCCAAAGCATCCTATTTCGGACACGCCGCCCGGCCGTTCGCGCAGCGCGGCAGGTGTGAGGGTGTAGGGCATTATCGCCCCAGTTGCCGCTAATCAGTACCGGTACAGCTTACGTTGTACAACGCAGCGAGGTTCCTCCGGGTGTCCCGCACATCACAACAACACACCTATTGACGTCAAGATTCCCAGGGGCAAAAAGAGTTGAGGATTCCCGCCCGGGCTCGAAGCCCTGACGGAACGTTCCGGCGGAGCTTGGGGCAAATGGGTTCATTTGCCGGTGAACTTCTCGTACTCCTTGAGGACCTCTTCGGGCGGGCCCTCCATGCGCACCTCACCGCGCTCCAGCCACAGCGCCCGCTCGCCGGTGTGCAGCCACTCGGCGATGACGGTGGGGACCCGTCCCGGCGCTCCGCTCAGCCGCGGCCGTACCGCTCCTCGGCCTTCCAGAAGTACACGAACCCGCCGGCGAAGACGGCGACGGCCCAGAACAGCGCGAAGGCCCAGATGTGCGGCGGAAGGTTGGCCGCCCCGTAGTTCTTGATGAGCGCGAAGCGCATGAGGTCCATGTAGACGGCGGCCGGGTTCACCTGGAGCACGCGCACCACCCACTCGGGCCGCCCGGCGAGCACGGTGTGGATGGAGAACATCACCCCGGACATGTACATCCAGGTACGCAGGATGAACGGCATCAGCTGGGCAAGGTCCGGTGTCCTGGCACCCATGCGCGCCAGGATCAGTGCGAGACCGGTGTTGAAGAGGAACTGCAGCACCAGTGCCGGGACGATCAGCAGCCAGGAGAGACCTGGATAGCTGCCGGAGCCCACCGCCACGGCGAACAGCACGATCATCGAGAAGAGCAGCTGCTGGAGCTGCTGGAGCGAGAAGGAGATGGGCAGGGAGGCACGCGGGAAGTGCAGGGCCCGTACCAGCCCCAGATTGCCGGAGATCGCGCGGACACCCGCCATGACCGAGTTCTGGGTGAAGGTGAACACGAACACACCGGTCACGAGGAAAGGGATGTACGTGCCGGGCGGCAGGCCGCGGCTGGCCTTCAGAAGCAGCCCGAAGATGAAGTAGTACACCAGCGCGTTCAGCAGCGGCGTGGCCACCTGCCACAGCTGGCCCAGCTTGGCCTCGCTGTACTGGGCGGTGAGCTTCGCCTGTGAGAAGGCGAGGATGAAGTGGCGGCGTCCCCACAGCCGGCGGACGTACGCGATGAGCCCGGGCCGGGCACCGCTGACCGAGAGTCCGTACTTGGCGGCCAGCTCTCGCGCGCTCAGCCCTTCATCGGGGGACGGCCGGCCGCCCACCGTGACACCGCCGTCATGCGTCGTTCCACTCACAGGTCGGCAAACTCTCCGTATCCGGTCCGCGCGGGCTGCCCGCACACGAGGGGGAGCCGGGATGTGGGTCCCACCCGCTGGTTCCGAGTACCGAGCTTGTCAGATCACCGGGGGACGGCCCAGTCGAGTCAGCCGCCAGACCGTACGCCACCTCATCGGGCGGCGGGGGCCGCACGGGGCCGTCCAGCCCTCCCGGAACCCTCCGAACCACGCTCTGAGCGCGGCCCGCGAGGGGCGGCGCAGCAGCGTCAGCAGCATCCAGACTCCCAGGTAGACCGGGACGAGGACGGCGGGCAGATTCCGGCGGGCGAGCCATACCCGGTTGCGGGCGACCATCCGGTGGTAGACGGCATGCCGTGAGGGCGCGGTCGTGGGGTGGTACAGCACCGTGTCCGACCGGTAGTCGATCATCCAGCCGGCGTCCAGGGCACGCCAGGCCAGGTCGGTCTCCTCATGGGCGTAGAAGAACTCGTCCGGGAGTCCGCCCACCTCGGCGAAGACCTTGGTACGAACGGCGTTGGCGCCGCCGAGGAAGGTGGTGACCCGGGAGGAGCGCATCGGGTCGGAGGCGCGCAGCCGCGGCACATGGCGGCGCTGGGTCTCGCCGGTGTCGGGGTCGGCGATGCGGAAGCTGATGATCCCGAGCCGGGTGTCCTCGGCGAACGCCTCTCGGCACAGCTCCGCGGTGTCGGTGCGGGCGAGCAGGCCGTCGTCGTCCAGGAAGAGCAGGACGTCGACGTCGCGGCCGCCCGGCCCGAACGCCTCGATGCCGACGTTACGGCCGCCGGGGATGCCGAGGTTCTCGGGCAGCTCGATCGTGCGCACGCCTTCGGGGACGTCCGGCACGGGCGAGCCGTTGCCGACCACGACCACCTCGACCGGGTCGCCGTCCTGCTTGGCGACCGAGTCGAGGAGCGCGCGCAGCTCGGCGGGGCGGTTGCCCATCGTGATGACGACCGCCCCGACCTTGACGGCCCCGTCGCCCTGTATGGCGCCGCTCACTTCAGCCTGCTGGAGGCGAGGACGGACACGAGGTGGAGCAGGGTCTGCAGCAGGGCGATACCGGCCAGTACGGCGACTCCGAGCCGCGAGAAGAACAGGTCGCCCCGGACCGCGTCCAGGATCGCCAGGACCAGGATCAGCAGGGACGCCTCGATACCGAGGACGAGCCGGTGGAACTTCAGCGCCGCGGCGGCCCTGCGGGCGAGCGCGAGGCCGGACGAGCGCGGCTGAGCCGCCGACTCCTGCACCGGAGGCAGCCCGCCCTGGTGCCGGGCGACGCCCACGAGGTCGGTCTCGGCCTTGATCAGGACGGCGCCGAGGGCGGCGAGGGTGCCGAGGAAGGCCCACAGCCAGTCGATACGCCCAGAACCCCACAGGTCGGCGGCGCGCAGCCCGAACCCGACCAGGACGGCCGCGTCGCAGAGATAGGCGCCCACCCGGTCCAGGTACACACCGCTGAGCGAGAACTGCTTCTTCCAGCGGGCGATCTCACCGTCGACACAGTCCAGCAGCAGATAGAGCTGAACCATCAGCACACCGAGCACGGCGCCCGCGACCCCCGGCACCAGCAGGGCCGGAGCGGCGAGGACGCCGAAGACGGTCATCAGGTAGGTCAGCTGGTTGGGCGTGACCCTGGTGTTCACCAGGTAGCGGTCCACCCGCAGCGAGATCTCCCGCATGTACAGGCGTCCCGCCCAGTGCTCACCGCTGCGCCGGTCCTTCACCCCGGCGGGGTGCACGACAGGACGGAGTTCAGCTACCGATGGCCTTGACATAGTCGGCGTACGCGTCCTTGATCTGTTCGGGTTTCAGGTCGAGGTGTTCGAGGATCGTGTAGCGGCCCGGCCGGGTCTCCGGAGCGAACTCCACGGCCCGGACGAACTCGTCCACCGTGAAGCCGATCTCCTCCGCCAGCACCGGCAGTCCGTGTCGGCGCAGCACCTGGGCCATGTACTTCGACTCCTCCCGCGCCCCTCGCAGATGCATCGCGAAGGCCGCTCCGAGGCCGCACTGCTCGCCGTGGGAGGCCGCGCGCTTGGGGAAGAGCAGGTCGAAGGCGTGGTTGATCTCGTGGCACGCGCCGGAGGACGGGCGCGAGTCGCCAGAGACCGACATGGCGATGCCGCTGAGGACCAGCGCCTCGGCCAGCACCTGCAGGAAGTCGTTGTCGCCGATGCCGCCGGGGTGGCGCAGCACCGCCTCACCGGCCTGCCGTGCCATCGCCGCGGCGAGGCCGTCGATCTTCTCGCCGTTGACGCGGTTGGACAGCTCCCAGTCCGCGATGGCGGAGATGTTCGAGATGGCGTCGCCGATGCCCGCGCGCACGAAGCGTACGGGGGCCTCGCGGATGACGTCGAGGTCGATGACGACCGCGATCGGGTTCGGCACACCGTAGGAGCCGCGGCCCGCGTCGTTGTCCAGCGTCGCCACGGGCGAGCACAGGCCGTCGTGCGCGAGATTGGTGGGCACGGCGACCAGCGGAAGGCCGACCCGCGCCGCGGCGAACTTGGCGCAGTCGATGATCTTGCCGCCGCCGAGGCCCACAAGGGCGTCGTAGCGGCCGGACTTCATCTCGCCCGCCAGCCGGACCGCGTCGTCCAGGGTGCCGCCGCCGACCTCGTACCAGTCGGCGCCCGGCAGGCTGGGGCTGAGCCGCTCGCGCAGCCGGGCCCCCGAGCCGTCACTCACCGCGACGGCCAGCCGGCCCGAGTGCGAGATGCGCTCGTCCGCGAGGACGCCCGCGAGGTCGTCGAGGGCCCCGGGACGGATGTCGACGACGACCGGCGAGGGGATGAGCCTCGTCAGTAGCGGCATGCGATCTCCCTGCCCCTGGCGAGGTCGTCGTGGTTGTCGATCTCGACCCACGGGACGTCGCCGATCGGCGCCACGTCGATCTTGAAGCCCCGGTTGACCAGCTCCTGGTAGCCGTCCTCGTAGTACAGCTGCGGGTCCCGCTCGAAGGTCGTCCTCAGCGCGTCCGCCAGCTCCTCGGCCGACCCGCCCTCGATGAGGGTGACGCCGATGTACTCGCCCGTCGCCTCGGACGGGTCCATCAGCTTGGTGATCTTCCGGACGCCCTCGGCGGGATCCACGACGACCTTCATCTCCTCGTCGGCGAGCTTCTTCACCGTGTCGAGGGCGAGGATGATCTTCCTGCCGTCGCCGCGGGCGGCGAGCAGCGTCCTCTCGACGGAGACCGGGTGCACCGTGTCGCCGTTGGCGAGGATCACGCCGTCCTTGAGGGCGTCACGGCCGCACCACAGGGAGTAGGCGTTGTTCCACTCCTCGGCCTTGTCGTTGTCGATGAGTGTCAGCTTCAGGCCGTACTTCGCCTCCAGGGCCGCCTGGCGCTCGTACACGGCCTCCTTGCGGTAGCCCACGATGATCGCGGCCTCGGTCAGGCCGACCTCGGCGAAGTTGCCCAGGGTCAGGTCCAGGACGGTGGGGCCGTCCGGCTCACCCGCGGGCCCCACCGGCACCAGCGCCTTGGGCAGGGTGTCGGTGTAGGGGCGCAGGCGCCGTCCGGCGCCGGCCGCCAGCACGAGGCCGATCATGCGGGTTCTCCTTCATCGTGTACGGCGGGTGCGCCGCTCTTGTGAGCGGTCACCCAGAAACGGATGCTCTCGGCGAGCACCACCAGGGCCACGTACCCGGCGAGGGCCGTGAGCGCGACCTTGAACTGTGCCGCGGTGAGCAGCGCGGCCAGGACGGTGACCAGCAGCGTCCGGCCTTCGTGCCCGCCGACCGCGCGCACCAGCCAGTGCGGCGGCGCGCCGGCGTCACCGCGGATGCGATAGACCGTGTCGTAGTGATGGTAGGCGACGGCCGCCACCAGCCCGAAAGCCGCCGGCAGCACTCCGTTCACCCCGGATTCGGCCGCGAGCACCAGGACGGTGCCGTATTCGGCGGCCCGGAAGACAGGCGGGACGAGCCAGTCCAGGGCGCCCTTGAGGGGGCGCGCGACGGCTATGGCGGATGTCACCGTGTAGGCGAGGGCGCACAGGACGGTCCCCCAGCCGGCGCCCCACACCAGGGCCGAGGCCACGACGAGGACACCGCCCGCGAGCGCGATCACGGCGGCCTGACCGCGGCGGGCGCCGCGAACGGCCCGCAGCAGCAGATCGACGAGAGGCCCGCTGTCCGCGAGGTCCGCCAGCGCCCTGGCCGCGCGGTCGGTGCGCCGGGCCTTGCGCGTCAGGGAGCGCAGCACGCGTCCGGCGGTGGTGTAGGTCGCGGCGAAGGCGCAGCCGATGAGCAGGGCGTAGAAGGTGATGCGTGGAGTGGTGGCCGCGGTGAGGACGGCGATCATGGCCCAGCGCTCGCCGATCGGCAGGACGATCATGCGGCGCGCCCAGACGGTCCACCCGACGCTGTCGAGGCGGTCGGAGAGGGCGGCGGTGGGGCTGGTGTTGGCGGTCGCGTCGTGGTTGGCCTCGTTGAAGGCGAAGTCCACCACGTGACGGCAGGTCTGCAGGACCATGGCGCCCAGCGCGAGGGCCCAGACGTCGTCGCCTCCCCGGGCCGCGCCGAGCGCGAGGCCCGCGTAGTAGGCGTACTCCTTGGCGCGGTCGAAGGTGGCGTCCAGCCATGCCCCGAGCGTCGAGTACTGGAGCGAGTAGCGGGCGAGCTGACCGTCGGTGCAGTCGAGGACGAAGGAGACGATCAGCAGGACGCCCGCGGCGACGAAGCCGGTGCGGGTGCCGGTGGCCGCGCAGCCGGCCGCGATCAGCGCGGTGACCAGCGAGGCGGTGGTGACCTGGTTGGGGGTGAGGCCTCGACGGGCGCACCAGCGGGCGATGTAGCGCGAGTACGGACTGATGAAGTGCGTCGTGAAGAAGCCGTCGCGGGCCTTGACCGCGCTGCGCAGCCGAACAGCCTCGTCGTCCACCGCCGAGACCGCCTGGCGGGCCTCGTTGCGGGCCTGGGGGTCGGACGGGACGGCGGCGACCAGCGCGCCGAGTTCCGGGCGGTGCACCGGGATGCCGTCGGCGTCCAGCGCCTCGGTCAGGCGCTCGGCGAGGCCGCCGGTGAGGGTCGGGACGCCCACGCCGCTGGTCCGGGCGGAGTGCTCACGCGCCAGGGCGCGGGTGAGGGCCTGCCGGGCTTCGGGCTGGGCCGTGACGGCGCCGGGCACGGCGGCGACCGGGAAGCGGGGGTCGGTCAGGCCGAGGCGCAGCGCGTGCGGGTGCCCGACGAAGCGGGCGTCCACGATCGCGACCCGCTGGCCCGCCGGCACCCCGGCGAGGAGCGTCTCGGCGTCACCGGCGTCGGTGGCGACCCGCACGTCGAAGCCGAGGGACCGCAGATCGCCCTCGAGCGGCGATCCGGGGACCGGCTGACCGGTGAGGATGGCGGTCGACAGACGAACTCACTCCCTGAGGCCCGACGCGTACGGGCGCCGGTCATGTGCGTGTGGTGTGGGACACCCGGGGCGGGGCCGGGCCGGGCGGCATGTCGGCAGAGGGTATCGGATGACCGGAAGCCGACGTTCACCGGCCGTTCATGGGCCGATCAATCCGCTCTGAAGCGGTGCCGCCGCGATCATCATGGGAGATCGGAGGGGCCTGCCACAAACCGTGGAGGCGAGGTCC
Organism: Streptomyces sp. NPDC047022; assembly: GCF_040644155.1. Lineage (NCBI taxonomy): Bacteria > Bacillati > Actinomycetota > Actinomycetes > Kitasatosporales > Streptomycetaceae > Streptomyces > Streptomyces sp. NPDC047022. The sequence goes on from NZ_JBEYVV010000029.1 coordinate 15,613, forward strand.
CCACATTCACGACATCACGTTCACGCACCACGACCGCGGGGCGGGACGCATGGGAGCGTTGGTCATCATTGATACCGACAAGCACCCTTTGATCGTCATTGGTGCCGACAGGCACCCTTGCCCCCTCGGTGTTCACACCACCGTCCACGTGACCGCACGGACAGGGAGCATGTTCACCGCGCGGGCATAGGCTGAAGGGTCTTGTCGTGGTCGGCAGGGGGGCGAGGGCGACACGCTCAGGGTGTTACGGAGCGCCATGCGGGACATGCGCGGAGTGACGAAGTGCCGGGAGTGCCGGATTCGTACGGCAGACTTGGGGCTGGACAACCGATGCGAAGGATGGGTATGCCGATCACACCTGCCACCGCGACGTACCGTTCCCAGAACGGCAGCGCCGAGGTCATCTTGCTGGAGCTCGTCGACGAGAACGGGACCACGATCGGCACGGCGGAGAAGCTCGCCGCCCATCAACCGCCAGGGCAGCTGCACCGGGCGTTCTCGGTGTTCCTCTTCGACGAACGCGGGCGGCTGCTGCTCCAGCAGCGGGCGCTGGGCAAGTACCACTCCCCCGGTGTCTGGTCGAACACCTGCTGCGGGCACCCGTACCCGGGCGAGGCACCGTTCGCGGCGGCGGCCCGGCGCACGTACGAGGAGCTGGGGGTATCGCCGTCGCTGATGGCGGAGGCGGGCACCGTCCGCTACAACCACCCCGACCCGGCGTCCGGCCTCGTGGAGCAGGAGTACAACCACCTGTTCGTCGGGCTGGTGCAGACTCCCCTGCGGCCGGACCCGGCGGAGGTCGGGGCGACGGCCTTCGTGACCGCCGAGGAGCTGGCTCAGCGGCACGCGAAGGACACGTTCTCGTCGTGGTTCATGACGGTCCTGGACGCGGCGCGTCCGGCGATCAGGGAGCTGACCGGCGCGTCCGTGGGCTGGTGACCCGAAGGCCACCGAGCCTCACGCGAAGCCGCCTCACACGAAGCCGGGTTGTTTGAGCGGCAGGGCGGCCCAGATCACCTTGCCGCCGCTCGCGGTGTGCTCGACGTCGCACACCCCGCCCGCCTCCCGGGTGACCTCGCGGACCAGGAGCAGACCACGGCCGCCGGTGCGTCCGTGGTCGGTCTCCAGGGCGCTGGGGCGGTAGGGGTGCTCGTCCTCCACCGACAGACGCACCCACTCGGGACCGACGGCGACCTCCACGGCGAGCGTCGGCGACAGTACCGCCGCGTGCCTCACGGCGTTGGTGGCCAGTTCCGACACGATCAGCAGCAGTGCCTGCACGGTGTCGTCCGAGGCGGGCACGCCCTGGCGGGCGAGCAGGTCCCGGACGGCGTGCCGCGCCTGCGGCACCGAGGCGTCCACGGCGGCGGCTGTGAACCGCCACACCCCCTCATACGGCAGCGGTCCCGGGGCTCTGAGGCCCTCCGGTCCGGTCCCGTCACTCTCAGGGCGCGGGCCGGACCCCCGCCCTCGGTCGTCCATCGTCCGGTCGCCACCCTCGCGCTCGATTGTCACCACACGTCGAGTGTTGGGAATGCGCTGGTCCGTCCCGAATGACTGAACAGAAGTCAGCCGGTATCGACGGCTTCTGACCGCCCGCGCATGACATGGACGGGCGGATGACCGGACCTGCCGCACCTCGCGGCGACTTCGGAACTCTTCGGGTTGTACGGGTTCCGCGTCCGTCGCCCGGCCCGTCGCCCGGTCGGTCGCACGCCCGGCGTCGTGCCCTTCTTGATCGCAGGTCCGGGGGGTGCGGATAGCATCCACCATATGGAGCCGCAACTGCTGCACCGAGTCGAGGACGGGGTCGCCACCGCCGTCATCCATCATCCGCAGAAGCGGAACGCCATGACGGCCGCCATGTGGGAGGCGCTGCCGCCGCTGCTCGGCAGGCTGGCCACCGATCCGGCCGTCCGGGTGCTTGTGCTCAGGGGCGAGGGCAGGACCTTCTGCGCGGGCGCCGACATCTCAAGTCTGGTCGAGGCGCCGGAGAAGGCGCAGCATCTGGCGGTGCTGGCCGAGGAGGCGCTGGCGGCGTTCCCCAAGCCCACCCTGGCGGCGGTCCAAGGCCACTGCGTGGGAGGCGGGGTTCAGCTCGCGGCCGCCTGCGACCTGCGATTCGCCGAGGAGGGCGCGCTGTTCGGGGTGACGCCCGCCAAGCTGGGGATCGTCTACCCGGCGTCCTCCACCCGCCGGCTGGCGTCCCTGGTGGGCCCCGGAGCCGCCAAGTACCTGCTGTTCTCGGCCGAGTTGGTCGACGCAAACCGAGCGCTGCGGACCGGGCTGCTGGAGGAGGTGCTGCCCGAGGGCGGCCTCGACCAGCGCGTCGCCGAGTTCACGCACGTCCTGGCGTCCCGCTCGCGGCTCACCCAGGCAGCCGCCAAGGACTTCGCGAACGGCCGAGTGGACCGGGACGCCTACTGGACCGCGCACGCACGCGGCAGCGGCGACGTCGCGGAGGGCGTCAGCGCCTTCCTGGAACGCAGGAAGCCGCAATTCACATGGCCCGAGTCCTAAAAGCGGCTGTCCTCGCGGCACTTCTCCACGAGGTGGGCGGGCGCCTTGTGCGGGGACCCGGCGTCATAGGGCGGCCGCGGGTCGTACTCGGTCATCAGTTGCACGGTCCGGGCCTGCTCGTCACCCGCGATACGGCCGAGCAGCGTGAGTCCCATGTCGATGCCGGAGGAGACACCGGCGGCGGTGACGTACTTGCCGTCGAACACGACGCGCTCGCCGGTTGGTCGGGCGCCGAGGCGGCCGAGGACGTCCAGGGCCAGCCAGTGCGAGGTGGCCCGGCGCCCGTTCAGGAGTCCCGCGGCGGCCAGCAGCAGAGAGCCGGTGCACACGGAGGTCGTCCAGGTGCTCGTGGCGTCGGCCGCGCGCAGCCAGCCGAGGAGGGTCTCGTTCTCCATCTGCGCGCTCTGCCCGGGGCCGCCGGGTACGACCACCAGGTCGGGTCGTGCCACCTCGGCGAGGGTCTTGTCGGCGACCAGTGCGAGGGCCCCGGTGTCGGTGCGCACAGGCCCGGTCCGTTCGCCGATGAAGACGGTTTCCGCGCCGGGGAGGCGGCCGAGGGTCTCGTAGGGGCCCACGGCGTCGAGGGCGGTGAACCGGTCGTAGAGGACGATCGCGATCTGCATGGGGATTCCCTTCCCGCCATGGTTCCCGGCGTACCAACCAGTCGGTAACCTGACCGTCATGACCACTCCCCTGCCGGAGCGCGCCGGGCGGCGCTGCCACAACATGATCAACCCGCTGCACTCGACGCACTACTTCTCACCGGATCTGGCACGCGAACTGACCGCCGTGGGAATCACCGACCGGGAGGCCGCGTACTTCGCGGTGCGGTCCGCCCCGATGGGTCCGGTGGGCGCGGGCACGGTGACGGCCACGTTCTACAACTTCTCGCCCGAACGGGTGGCACGCCATGTGCCCGCCGTCTGGGAGGACGCCTCCCCCGGCACGGTGCTCGCGGCCCGCCTCCGCGCCGTGGACGCGACACTCAGGCGGCTGCTCGGCGAAGAGACCGTCGCGTCCAAGGAGATGGCCGAAGCGGCGGAGCTCGCGCTGCGCGCGGCCGAGGCGTGCACCGGGCACGCGCGCCCCCTGTATGCGGCGCACGCCGATCTACCCGTTCCCGAAGAGCCCCACCTCGCGTTCTGGCACGCGGCCACCCTGCTGCGCGAGCACCGCGGAGACGGCCATCTGGCGGTCCTGCTGGGCGTGGAACTCGGCCCGGTGGATGCCCTGGTGACACACACCGCCACGGGCAAGGGCATGGCTCCCAAGTGGGCTCTTGCCACGCGCGGCTGGAGCGTGCAGGACTGGGACGCGGCGTCCGGGCGGCTGCGCGAACGCGGGCTGCTCGACGCCGAAGGCGAGCTGACGGACACGGGCACCGCGCTGCGCCGGGAGATCGAGGCCGAAACGGACCGGCTGGACCGCGCACCGTACGAACACCTGGGCGCCGCGGGCGTCGAGCGGCTCACCGAACTGGCGGGCGGACTGCTGGCCAAGGCGCGCGCGGCCGGGGCCTTCCCGGAGAACATGATCGGCAAGGGCTGAGCTGACCGGGGCGCCGACCCTGTCCGGCACGCCGTACGGGTGATACGCGCTGCTCCTTGCGGTCCGTAAGTCGGCCATGTCCTCGCCCTGATCCCTTGTTGTCGGTGCGACCTGCCACAATTGCCGCGCAACCTCAGTGGAGAAGGCGGTACGGGATCGTGGCTACACCCCTCGTAGGGTCCATCGAAGGCAGGATCGCCGAGGAGCTCGGCGTACGGGAACGGCAGGTGAAGGCCGCGGTCGAGCTGCTCGACGGCGGCTCCACGGTGCCCTTCATCGCCCGCTACCGCAAGGAAGCGACCGAGATGCTCGACGACGCGCAGCTGCGCACGCTCGAGGAGCGGCTTCGCTATCTGCGGGAGCTGGAGGAGCGGCGCGCGGCGATCCTGGAGTCGGTGCGCGAGCAGGGCAAGCTGACCGGGGAACTGGAGGCCCGGATCCGGGGCGCGGAGACCAAGGCGCGCCTGGAGGACATCTACCTGCCGTTCAAGCCGAAGCGGCGCACGAAGGCGCAGATCGCACGCGAGGCCGGCCTTGAGCCCCTGGCCGAGGGACTGCTCGGCGACCCGTCGGTCGAGCCGCTCGCCGCGGCGGCCGCCTTCGTCGACGCCGACAAGGGGGTGGCCGACCCGGGGGCCGCGCTCGAGGGCGCTCGGGCGATCCTCACCGAGCGGTTCTCGGAGGACGCCGACCTGATCGGCGAGCTGCGCGAGCGGATGTGGGTGCGCGGACGCCTCGCCGCCAAGGTCCGTGAGGGCAAGGAGGAGGCGGGCGCCAAGTTCGCCGACTACTTCGACTTCGCCGAGCCGTTCACCGAGTTGCCCTCGCACCGCGTTCTCGCCATGCTGCGCGGCGAGAAGGAGGAGGTCCTCGACCTCGTCCTGGAGCCGGAGGAGGCGACGGAGGGCCCGTCTTCGTACGAGGGGATGGTGGCGCACCGCTTCCAGATCGCGGACCGCGGGCGCCCCGCCGACAAGTGGCTCGCCGACACGGTCCGCTGGGCCTGGCGCACCCGCATCCTGGTGCATCTCGGCATCGACCTCAGGCTCCGGCTGCGCACGGCCGCCGAGGACGAGGCGGTGTCGGTCTTCGCGGCGAACCTGCGCGACCTGCTGCTCGCCGCTCCGGCCGGCACGCGCGCGACGCTGGGCCTGGACCCCGGCTTCCGCACGGGTGTGAAGGTCGCGGTGGTGGACGCGACCGGCAAGGTGGTGGCCACGGACGTCATCTACCCGCACGTTCCGGCCAACAAGTGGGACGAGGCCATCGCCAAGCTGGCGCGCCTGGCCAAGGAACACGCGGTCGACCTGGTCGCGATCGGCAACGGCACGGCGTCGCGGGAGACCGACAAGCTCGCCGGTGAACTGATCACCAAGCACCCGGAGCTGAAGCTCACCAAGGTGATGGTGTCGGAAGCGGGTGCCTCGGTGTACTCGGCCTCCGCCTTCGCCTCGCAGGAGCTGCCGGACATGGACGTGTCGCTGCGCGGCGCGGTCTCCATCGCCCGCCGCCTGCAGGACCCGCTCGCCGAGCTGGTGAAGATCGACCCGAAGTCCATCGGTGTCGGCCAGTACCAGCACGACCTGTCCGAGGTGAAGCTGTCGCGTTCGCTGGACGCGGTGGTCGAGGACTGTGTGAACGGCGTGGGCGTGGACGTCAACACGGCGTCGGCCCCGCTGCTCGCCCGGGTCTCCGGAATCTCCTCGGGCCTCGCGGAGAACATCGTGGCGCACCGTGATGCCAACGGTCCGTTCACCTCGCGCTCGCAGCTGAAGGGCGTGGCACGGCTCGGCCCCAAGGCGTACGAGCAGTGCGCGGGCTTCCTGCGGATCCGGGGCGGCGACGATCCGCTGGACGCCTCCAGCGTGCACCCGGAGGCGTACCCCGTCGTGCGGCGCATGGTGAAGACCTCGGGCCAGGAGGTGGCCGCGCTGATCGGGAACACGTCGGTGCTGCGCTCGCTCAAGCCGACGGAGTTCGTGGACGAGACGTTCGGTCTGCCGACGGTGACCGACATCCTGAAGGAGCTGGAGAAGCCGGGGCGCGACCCGCGTCCCGCCTTCAAGACGGCCACGTTCAAGGAGGGCGTCGAGAAGCTCTCCGACCTGTCGTCCGGGATGATCCTTGAGGGCGTGGTGACGAACGTGGCGGCCTTCGGCGCGTTCGTGGACGTCGGCGTCCACCAGGACGGCCTGGTGCATGTCTCCGCGATGTCGAAGACGTTCGTCAAGGACCCGCGGGACGTGGTGAAGCCGGGCGACATCGTCAAGGTGAAGGTTCTGGACGTAGACATCCCGCGCAAGCGGATCTCTCTGACGCTGCGTCTGGAGGACGAGGCGGCTCCCCAGCAGGGCGGCGGCGGTCGCCAGCAGCGCGGGGGCCGTCCACCGCAGCAGCGGCAGAACCGCCAGGGCGGCGCTTCCCGCCAGGCGCCGCCCCCGGCGAACAGCGCGATGGCCGACGCCCTGCGCCGCGCAGGCCTCCTGAACTCGGACAAGGGCCGCCGCTGAGCCCGACGGGTTCTGCCCCCTGCCGCTGAGCGGCAGGGGGCAGAACCCGCGCATTCAGGGGCGCGGGGAACCCCGCGAACAACCACGACCGCCCGCGGGCGACAACTCACCCCGCCAAGGGGCGCGGGGAGCTGCGCAAAAGCCCGCCCCGCACCGGCGGGTTCGCGCGCTCAGTGTTCGGTCACCTTGCCGTCCGCCACCGCAAGGCGCCGCGTCACCCGTACCGCATCCAGCATCCGCCGGTCATGGGTGACCAGAAGCAACGTGCCCTCATAGGTGTCCAGCGCCGCTTCCAGCTGCTCGATGGCCGGGAGGTCAAGGTGGTTGGTCGGTTCGTCGAGCACCAGCAGATTGACACCCCTGCCCTGAAGCAGCGCCAGAGCGGCGCGCGTGCGCTCCCCCGGGGACAGCGTCGCCGCCGGTCGCAGCACATGATCGGACTTCAGGCCGAACTTGGCCAGCAGGGTGCGCACGTCGACCGGTTCCACGTCCGGGACCGCCGCGCAGAACGCGTCCAGCAGGGCCTGCGGGCCATGGAAGACCGCGCGGGCCTGGTCGACCTCCCCGACCAGGACACCCGAGCCCAGGGCGGCATGCCCCGCGTCCAGCGGGACACGGCCGAGCAGCGCGCCGAGCAGCGTCGACTTGCCCGCCCCGTTGGCGCCCGTCACCGCCACCCGGTCCGCCCAGTCGAGCTGCAGGGAGACCGGTCCGAACGTGAAGTCGCCGCGCCGCACCTCCGCGTCCCGGAGCGTGGCGACGACCGCGCCGGACCGCGGGGCCGCCGCGATCTCCATGCGCAGCTCCCACTCCTTGCGGGGCTCCTCGACGGCCTCCAGACGCTCGATCATGCGCTGGGTCTGCCGGGCCTTGGCGGCCTGCTTCTCGCTGGCGTCGCTGCGGAACTTGCGGCCGATCTTGTCGTTGTCGCTGCCCGCCTTGCGGCGCGCGTTCTTCACGCCCTTGTCCATCCAGGAGCGCTGCATCCGGGCCCGGTCCTGGAGGGCGGACTTCTTGTCGGCGAACTCCTCGTAGTCCTCCCGGGCGTGCCGCCGGGCGGTCTCCCGCTCCTCCAGGTACGCCTCGTATCCGCCGCCGTACAGGTTGATCTCCCGTTGGGCCAGGTCGAGTTCGAGGACCTTGGTGACCGTGCGGGTGAGGAACTCGCGGTCGTGGCTGACGACCACGGTCCCGGCGCGCAGGCCGCCGACGAAGCGTTCCAGGCGCTCCAGGCCGTCCAGATCGAGGTCGTTCGTCGGCTCGTCCAGAAGGAACACGTCGTAGCGGGACAGCAGCAGCGAGGCGAGGCCCGCGCGGGCCGCCTGGCCGCCCGAGAGGGAGGTCATGGGCTGGTCGAGGCCGACGCCAAGGCCGAGCGAGCCCGCGACGTCCTCGGCGCGCTCGTCGAGATCGGCGCCGCCGAGACCCAGCCAGCGCTCCAGGCTCGCGGCGTACGCGTCGTCGGCGCCCTCGGTCCCGTCGACCAGGCCCTGTGTCGCCTCGTCCATCAGGCGCTGCGCGTGCGCCACCCCCGTGCGGCGCGCCAGGAAGTCCCGTACCGACTCGCCCGGCCTGCGGTCCGGCTCCTGCGGCAGATGGCCGACGGTCGCGGCCGGCGGGGACAGCCGAAGTTCGCCCCGCTCCGCAGGGAGCAGTCCGGCGAGCAACCGCAGCAGTGTGGACTTGCCCGCCCCGTTGGCTCCGACGAGTCCGATCACATCCCCGGGTGCGACCACGAGGTCCAGCCCGGAGAAGAGGGAGCGGTCGCCGTGGCCGGCGGCGAGGTCCTTGGCGACAAGTGTGGCAGTCATCAGACCGACGATCCTAGTGCCCCGACAGGCAACGTTCGCCGCGCGCAATCGTTGTCCGCCGGGGCACTGGCGAGCGCTGAGCACTGGTTTTTCGCGGAGCACTGGTCTTTCGCGCACTGGTTTTTCGCGGAGCACTGGTCTTTCGCGCACTGGTCTTTCGCGGGGCACTGGTCTTTCGCGGAGCACTGGTCTTTCGCGCGAGGGAGCCGGCCGGTGCGCCCGGCTCCCTCGCGCGTCTGGGTGGGCCTACGGGACGCGCCGGGCCGTGTGCCGGAACCGTGCGCCCTCCCGGGCGTCGGTCCCGGGCACGGCCGACCGGGGTCCGGAGACGGCGCGGGCGAACGCGCCGGCCCCTCCGACCAGCGGCACGTGCGCCGACGTTCGGGACAGCTCGACGGTCAGCGTGGGAGTGCCGGCCGGCGGGTCGATCAGGTCCCTGTCGGTGCCCGCGACGATCAGGGCGAGGCGGTGGCCCTTCGGTACGACGTGGTCGGTGGCGCCCAGGTCGAGAGTGATGGTGTACGCCTTGCCCGGGGTGAGCGGGACGCCCTTGCGGTCAGAGGCGTAGTGGCCGAGGTCGGCCCAGCCGCGGCTGAAGACGGTGCGGTCGACACCGGTCGTGTCGGCCTGGGTGGCCTTGTAGCAGGCGCTGTCCCCGGCGGTGCTCGCACCCCAGCAGGTGCGGTTCGTGAGCGTGGTGATGCCCTCGCCGGAGCCGTTGTAGTCGCGGATCGTGTCCGGGCCGATGTCGGCCAGCACGGCGGAGAGACGGGCCGCGGAGGTGGTCGGCGTGACGGTGACGGTCACCGTGGAGGAGCCGGACACCCGCAGATCCTTCGACAGGGGCCCGGTGACGAAGCCGGCCTTGGCCGGGGTGGACTCGTCGATGTGCGCCGCCCAGTCGCTCTCGCTCAGCTTCGGGTCGTCGGTGAAGGTCTCGGTGCCCCTGCCGGACCGCTGTCCGAGCGTGCCCACGCCCGCCCGGGCGCCCTCTCCCGGACGCAGTACGGTCGCCGCCGTGCCCGCCGGCGGCCAGGTCCCGGAGGTGACCCACTGGTCGGGGTGGCGCTCGATGTCGGCCATGGGCTCACGGTCGATGCCGTTGTCGTAGCCGAGGAGTTCATGGTCGAACCAGCGGTGCAGGGTCTCCACCCAGTTCGTGCGCCGGTAGTCGAAGGGGTCGACATGACCGGTCTGGGAGAGCCAGATCTTGCGCTGGACTCCGTTCTTGGCGAGAGCCGTCCACCATTGGCCGAAGTTCTTGGTGCGCACGTTGAGGTCCTGCATGCCGTGTACGAGGAAGACGCTCGCCTTGACCTTGCCCGCGTCCTTCACGTAGTCGCGGTCGCTCCACAGTGGAGTCCAGTCGCCGGTGCGGGGCGCCCCGTCCACCAGCCGCTGCTGCTCGGCGGCGCACCGCGCGCGGGCGCCGGGGCTCTCGACATAGTGGGAGAGCCAGTCGGGCCCCGAGCCGTACAGGGGCGCGCCCTTGGCGAAGTAATAGTCGTACCAGGAGGAGATGGCGCTGATCGGCACGATGGTCCTCAGGCCCTCGACGCCGGTGGCGGCCACGCCGTTCGCGATGGTGCCGTCCCAGCTCTTGCCGATCATGCCGGTTCTGCCGTTGGTCCAGGACGCCTTGACCGAGGTGCCGCCGGTGCGGGAGGTGTAGCCCTTCGCCCGGCCGTTCAGCCAGTCGACCACGGCCTTGGCGGACTGGACGTCGGACCGGCCGCCGGCGTCGACGCAGCCGTCGGAGCGACTGGTTCCGGCCAGGTCGACACCCACGAAGGCGTAGCCGCGCGGCACGAAGTAGTTGTCGTAGAACAGCGGCATCCGGACGACATGGCCCCCGGCGTCGTACGTCTTGGTCTGGTTCTCGTTGCCGCGCCCGCAGCAGGAGTAGTACGGGCTGGCGTCCATGATCACGGGGACTTTGCGGCCCTGTGCGGCGGGCTCATGAGGCCTGACGATGTCGACGGCGACCCGGTCGGCCTTGCCGTCCGCGTCGCCGTCGAGGCCGGTGTCCACCCAGACGGACTCACGGATGGCGCTCTCGTACGAGTACACGGGCCGGCTCTCCGGCGGCGCACCGTGGGCGGTGGCCCGGGGAATGAGAAAGGCGGCCAGCAGGATCGCCGTGGCCGCCGTCACGAGCGTTCTCCAGATGGTCAAGCGCGTGCGTGTCGGCATGCGCGGGACGGTACAGGGGTCAACTCCCGCACAGAAGAGGACAACTGCCGACACGCGGGGCGGGCGGGAACAGATGGCCGGGAATGGCCGACGGGGCACGTGCGTCCATGACGGCCGGATGGCGATCGTGTGACGGCAGGCGCCATGGACACGTCCCGGGGTGGGAGGTCTGAATAGGGTCCGAACAGACCTGAGGCCCCTACGACTTGGAGCTCTAGTGCACCGCAGACTCATCGCCCCGGGCGCGCTGGCGGCGGCCTCCCTGCTGCTGGCGATCCCGGCGTCGGCGGCCGACTTCCAGCCCGGTGCTCCCGGTATCGGCGACCCCTACTACCCGGATTACGGCAACGGCGGATACGACGTCTCGCACTACGACCTGAGGCTCACCTACCAGCCGCGCACGGACGAACTCCAGGGCACGGCAACCGTCCTCGCCACCACCACGCAGGACCTGTCCCGCTTCGACCTGGACTTCCTGCTCGATGTGAGCGAGGTGCGGGTGAACGGCGCGAAGGCCGCGTTCACCACGTCGGGTCAGCACGAGCTGGTGATCACCCCGGCCGCTCCGCTGCCGAAGGGGACGCCGCTGACCGTCGTGGTCCGCTACAGCGGGGTGCCGTCCACGAAGAGCGCGTACGGCTTCACCGCGTGGCACCGCACCCCGGACGGCGCGGTCGCGGCGGACGAACCGGAGTCGGCGTGGTGGTGGTTCCCGAGCAATGACCACCCGCTCGACAAGGCGACGTTCGACGTCTCGGTGGCCGTCCCGGACGGCACCCAGGCGCTCTCGAACGGCACCCTCCAGTCGACGAGTCCGGCGCGCGGCTGGACCCGCTACAACTGGAGGTCCGCCAAGCCCCAGGCGACCTACCTCGCCACGCTGGCGATCGGGAAGTTCGACATCACGACCGGGAAGACGGCGGCCGGCGTCCCGGTGATCAACGCCTACAGCAAGGACCTGGGCGACAACGACGGGGCGGCGCGGGCGAGCGTGGAGCGGACCGGGGAGCTGGTCGACTGGCTGACCGGCTACTTCGGCCCTTACCCCTTCGACTCGGTGGGCGGGTACGTCCCGAACACGACCACCGGGTACGCGCTGGAGACCCAGACCCGCGTGTACTACAGCCCCAAGCAGTTCGCGAACGGCTCGAACACCTCGGTCGTCGTCCATGAGCTGGCGCACCAGTGGTACGGCGACGATGTGTCGCTCAAGGGCTGGAAGGACATCTGGATCAACGAGGGCTTCGCCCGGTACGCGCAGTGGCTGTGGTCCGAACACGAGGGCGAGGGCACGGCACAGCAGCTGGCGGACTACGTGTACGCCTCGCACACGGCAGGTGACGCGTTCTGGACCGTCAAGCCCGGCGACCCCGGCCCCGACGACCAGTTCGACGCCGCGGTCTACGACCGGGGCGCGCTCGCCATCCAGGCGCTGCGGAACACGGTCGGTGAGGACGCGTTCTTCGCCATCCTGAAGGGCTGGCCCAAGGAGCACGCGTACGGCAACGCCTCGGTCGCGGACTTCCAGACGTACGCGGAGAAGGTGTCCGGGAAGCCGCTGGCCTCGCTCTTCGACACCTGGCTGTTCCAGCCGTCCAAGCCGGCGGCGGCAGCGGCGCGCGGCGTGGCCGTCGCCAGGGCGGCCACCGGACCGGTCCGGCCCAGGTCGTGGGCGCGGATCGAGGCGACGAACGACGTCCACTCGGGTTGACCGGCCACGGGAAAACCCGGAGTCCGGACCGGTTCGTCCCGGTCCGGACTCCGCGCGACGACGAGGGGTCGACCGCTACTTCATGGGCTCGCTCACTTCGTGAGCTCGCTCAGCTCCTGGTCCGTGGCGTCCGCGATCCCGCGGCGCAGGGCGAACCAGCCGCCGACGAGCAGCACGCCGATCACCGGCACGAGCATCAGCGTCTTGCGGCCGACATCGGGGTCGTTCCACATCAGGCCGAGCACCGCCAGCAGGAAGGCGATGGTGACGATCTCCGTGACCGGGCTGCCGGGCAGCCGGAACGACGGCCGCGTCACCAGGCCGGCCTTGGCGCGGCGCACGAAGACCAGGTGGCAGACCATGATGATCACCCAGGTGCTGATGATGCCGAGGGACGCGACGTTCAGGACGATCTCGAAGGCCTGGTCCGGCATCAGGTAGTTCAGCACGACCCCGAGCACACACACCGCGCAGGTCAGCAGGATGCCGCCGTAGGGGACCTGGTTGCGGTTCATGCGCGCCGTGAACTTCGGCGCGGAGCCCGCCACGGCCATGGAGCGCAGGATGCGGCCGGTGGAGTACAGACCGGAGTTCAGCGATGACATGGCGGCGGTGAGGACGACCAGGTTCATCACATCGCCGGCGCCGTGGACACCGATCTTCGACAGCACGGTGACGAAGGGGCTCTCGTCGCCGGAGTACACCGAGCCCGGCAGCAGCAGGGCCAGCAGGACCACGGAGCCGACGTAGAACAGGCCCACGCGCCACATGATCGAGTTCACCGCGCGCGGGACGACCTTCTCCGGCTCGGCCGTCTCACCGGCGGCGACGCCGACCAGCTCCAGGGCCGCGTAGGCGAAGATCACGCCCTGCATCACCAGGACCACGGGCAGGACGCCGTGCGGCAGGACACCGCCATGGTCGGTGATCACGTTCAGACCGGGCTTGTGGCCGCCCACCTCGTGCTGGGTGGCCAGCAGGAAGATACCGATGAACATGAAGGCCACCAGCGTGGCGACCTTGATGATCGCGAACCAGAACTCCATCTCGCCGAAGATCTTCACCGAGATCAGGTTCACGGAGAGGACCACCGCGAGGGCCGCGAGGGCGAGCACCCACTGCGGGATGGAGGTGAAGAAACTCCAGTAGTGCGTGTAGAGCGCGATCGCCGTGATGTCGGCGATACCCGTGGTCGACCAGTTGAGGAAGTACATCCAGCCGGCGACGTACGCGCCCTTCTCGCCGAGGAACTCACGGGCGTAGGACACGAACGACCCGGACGACGGCCGGTACAGGACCAGCTCGCCCAGCGCGCGGACGACGAAGAAGGCGAAGACACCGCAGATCAGGTAGGCGATCGCCAGGGCGGGACCGGCGTTGTGCAGCCGGCCGCCGGCGCCGAGGAAGAGACCGGTGCCGATGGCTCCACCGATCGCGATCATGTTGACGTGGCGTGCCTTCAGGTCCTTGCTGTACCCGGCGTCGCCCGCGTCCGCGGGCATCGCGGCGGCATCCTGGTGCGATGCGACCGCAACCGTGTTCACGGCGTCCTTGCTCAAGAGTGGATCTACTCCCTGGTGCGCCCGGGCGCAGGGGTGTCGCACGGGTCTACGGAAAGGCTTTGGTCCTGCCCGCGCACTGACGCGGTACAGACCAAGGAGCCACCTTCCCTGAGAGATCACACGTACGCGGTGGCACACGTCACAGCGCGGCGCTTCTCACATGATCGACGCCTGATCATCGGCCGCCCGCCGCATGGCCGTCACCTGTTCTTCACTTTGCCGTGCGGCGTCCCGGCAGGTGTCACAGTGTTGGTGGGACAGCGATACTGCTGTACATGACGACGGAGACCGATGAGCCGACGCTCACCGTGGACGAGCTGGCCGCGCAAGCGGGCGTCACGGTCCGTACCGTGCGCTTCTACACCGCCAAGGGGCTGCTTCCGCCGCCCTCGATCGGTCCCCGGCGCGTGGGTCGCTACGGTGCTGGGCATCTGGCCCGGCTGGAGCTCATCGAGGAGCTTCAGCAGCAGGGCATGACCCTGGCGGCGATCGAACGCTATCTGCACCAGCTTCCGGCCGGTCTCAGCGCACGCGACCTGGCGATCCACCGAGCCGTCGTGGCGTCCTGGGCGCCGGACACGGTGGAGACGATGACCCAGGAGGACCTGGAGCGGCGCGCCGGCCGGGCGCTGGCCCCGGAGGACATGGCGCGGCTCGCGGCGATGAGTGTGGCCGTGGCGTCCGGCGACGGTGCGTACCGCGTGGATCCAGGTCTGCTGCGCCTCGGGGTCCGGCTTCTCGACGTGCCTCTCGGACTCGAGACGATCCTGGCCGCCCGCGGTGTCCTCGTGGAGCACTCGCGCGCGGTGGCGCAGGAGCTGTCCCGGATGTTTCGCGACGAGGTGGCGGAAAGGGACTCCACAGACGTGAAGTCCCTTTCCGCGCACATGCATCCACTGGTGGTCCAGGCGCTGCTCACCGCTTTCCAGCGCTCCCTGAAGGAGGAGCTGCGCACCTGGCTGCCGGACGCGGGACCCGCAGGGGACTCCTCCTGACCCTGGCGTGTCCCGCAGCAGCGTGGGCCCGCGTCAGCGGGCGTCGGTGAACCGCTCCCCCTTCTCCGCCTTCTCCACCAGCAGCGCGGGCGGCGTGAACCGCTCGCCGTAGCGCTCGGCGAGCTCGCGGGAGCGGGCTACGAAGCCGGGAAGGCCGCCCTCGTAGCCGTTGATGTACTGCAGGATGCCACCGGTCCAGCCGGGGAAACCGATGCCGAAGATCGAGCCGATGTTGGCGTCGGCCACGGACGTCAGCACGCCCTCCTCCAGGAGCCGGACGGTGTCCAGCGCCTCGGAGAACAGCATGCGCTCCTTCATGTCCTCGAACGGGACCGTGTGGCCGGGCTTGGTGAAGTGCTCACGCAGGCCGGGCCAGAGCTTGCCGCGCCTGCCGTCCTCGCCGTACTCGTAGAAGCCCGCTCCGCCGCTGCGGCCGGGGCGCCCGAACTCGTCCACCATCTTGTCGATGACGGCCTCGGCCGGGTGCGGCGTGTAGGTGCCGCCCGCCTCCTCGACGGCCCGCTTCGACTCGTTGCGGATCTTGCGCGGCAGGGTGAGCGTCAGCTCGTCCATCAGGGACAGCACCTTGGCCGGGTAGCCCGCCTGGGCCGCGGCCTGCTCGATGGAGGCGGGCTCGATGCCCTCGCCGACCATCGCGACGCCCTCGTTGATGAAGTGGCCGATGACTCGGGAGGTGAAGAAGCCGCGCGAGTCGTTGACCACGATCGGGGTCTTGTTGATCTGCCGGACCAGGTCGAAGGCGCGTGCCAGGGCCTCGTCACCGGTCCGCTCGCCCTTGATGATCTCGACCAGCGGCATCTTGTCGACGGGCGAGAAGAAGTGCAGTCCGATGAAGTCGGTCTGCCTCTCCACGCCCTCGGCGAGCACGGTGATCGGCAGGGTCGAGGTGTTGGAGCACAGCAGCGCGTCGGGCTCGACGACGTGCTGGATCTCCTGGAACACCTTGTGCTTGAGCGCCGGGTCCTCGAACACTGCCTCGATGACGGCGTCGCAGCCCGCGAGGTCGGCGGCCTCGGCGGTGGGCGTGATCCGGGCGAGCAGGGCGTCCGCCTTCTCCTGGGTCGTACGCCCCTTGGCGACCGCCTTGGCGCACAGCTTCTCGGAGTAGCCCTTGCCCTTGGCGGCGGCCTCCGCGGAGACGTCCTTGAGGACGACCTCGATGCCGGCGCGGGCGCACGAGTAGGCGATGCCCGCGCCCATCATCCCGGCGCCGAGGACGGCGACCTTGCGGACCTTGCGGGGCTCGATGCCCTGCGGGCGGTTGGCGCCGGAGTTGACGGCCTGGAGGTCGAAGAAGAACGCCTGGATCATGTTCTTCGAGGTCTGCCCGGCGGCCAGCTCGGTGAAGTAGCGGGTCTCGATGACCTGGGCGGTCTCGAAGTCGACCTGGGAGCCCTCGACGGCCGCCGCGAGGATGTTGCGCGGGGCCGGGTAGGGGGCGCCGTTCAGCTGCTTCTTGAGGCTGGCCGGGAACGCGGGCAGGTTGGCCGCGAACTTCGGGTTGGACGGCGTACCGCCCGGGATCTTGTAGCCCGGCTTGTCCCAGGGCTGCTGGGACTCGGGGTTGGCCTCGATGAAGGCGCGGGCCTTGGCCAGCATCTCCTCGGGAGTTGCCGCCACCTCGTGGACGAGGCCGTTCTCCTGGGCACGCCGCGCGTTGTACTGCGTGCCCTGCAGGAGGACCTTCAGCAGGGCGTCGGCGATGCCCAGCAGGCGCACGGTGCGCACGACTCCGCCGCCGCCGGGGAGCAGACCGAGGGTGACCTCGGGGCAGCCGATCTTGGTGCCGGAGGTGTCGAGGGCGACGCGGTGGTGACAGGCGAGCGCGAGCTCGAAGCCGCCGCCGAGGGCGGCGCCGTTGATGGCCGCGACGACCGGCTTGCCGAGGGTCTCGATGCGGCGCAGGTTGCGCTTGATGGCAAGGCCGCCGTCGAACATGTCCTGGGCGGTCTCGGGGGTGACCTGGATGAGGTCACGCAGGTCGCCGCCCGCGAAGAAGGTCTTCTTGGCGGAGGTGAAGATGACGCCCCGGATCGAGTCCTTCTCGGCTTCGAGCCGGTCGGCGACGGCGGCGAGGGACTCGCGGAACGCCGCGTTCATGGTGTTCGCGGACTGGTTGGGGTCGTCCAGGACGAGGGTGACGATCCCGGTGTCGTCCTGCTCCCAGCGGATGGTGGTGGATTCAGTGCTCATCAGGGGTGCTCCGTATGATCCGTTCGATCCGTCGGGGGAGGTCAGACGCGCTCGATGACGGTGGCGATGCCCATGCCGCCGCCCACGCACAGCGTGGCCAGCCCGTACCGCTTGTCCTGCCGCTCCAGTTCGTCGATGAGCGTGCCGAGGATCATCGCCCCGGTCGCGCCCAGCGGGTGGCCGAGCGCGATGGCGCCGCCGTTGACGTTGACCTTGTCGAGCGAGAGGCCCATGTCCTTGAGGAAGCGGAGCACGACGGCGGCGAACGCCTCGTTGATCTCGACCAGGTCGATGTCGTCGATCGACAGGCCCGCCTTGGCGAGCGCCTTGCGGGTGGCCGGGGCCGGCCCGGTCAGCATGATCGTGGGCTCCGAGCCGGACACCGCGGCCGAGACGATCCGGGCCCTCGGCCGCAGACCGTACCGCTCGCCTACCTCCTTGGAGCCGATGGCGACGAGCGAGGCGCCGTCCACGATGCCGGAGGAGTTGCCCGCGTGGTGGACGTGGTCGATCTGCTCGATCCAGTGGTACTTCTGCAGCGCGACCGCGTCGAATCCGCCGAGCTCGCCGATGTCGGCGAACGACGGCTTCAGCTTGGCGAGCGAGTCGGCGGTCGTGCCCGGGCGGATGAACTCGTCGTGGTCGAGGACGACGAGTCCGCTGCGGTCCATCACCGGGACCACGGAATTCTCGAAGCGGCCGTCCTTGACGGCGGCGGCGGCACGCTCCTGGGACAGCGCGGCGTACTCGTCGACGTCCCGCCGTGAGAAGCCCTCGATGGTGGCGATGAGGTCGGCGCCGATGCCCTGCGGGACGAAGTTCGTCTCCATGTTGGTCATCGGGTCGGCGAACCAGGCGCCGCCGTCCGAGGCCATGGGCACCCGGGACATCGACTCCACGCCGCCCGCGAGCACCAGGTCCTCCCAGCCGGAGCGCACCTTTGCGGCGGCCATGTTGACGGCCTCCAGACCGGACGCGCAGAACCGGTTCTCCTGGACGCCGGCCACGGTGTCCGGGAGCCCGGCGGCGATGGCGGCGATGCGGGCGATGTCCGAGCCCTGGTCGCCGACCGGCCCCACGACACCGAGCACGATGTCGTCGATCGCGGCCGGGTCGAGGTCCGGGAACCGCCGCTGGACCTCATGGATGAGCCCGACCACCAGGTCGATGGGCTTGGTGCCGTGGAGGGAGCCACTGGCCTTGCCGCGACCTCGCGGGGTGCGGATCGCGTCGTACACGTACGCTTCGGTGCTCACGGTTAAGCCTTTCGGGGAGGGTCAGCCGAGCAGGGAGCGACCGATGATCTCCTTCATGATCTCGGTGGTCCCGCCGTAGATGGTCTGGATGCGGCCGTCGGTGAAGGCCCTGGCGACACGGTTCTCGGTCATATAGCCGTAGCCACCGTGTAGTTGCAGACAGCGGTCCGCCACCCGCTTCTGCAGTTCGGTCGCCCACCACTTGGCCATGGAGGCGTGCACGGCGTCGAGTGCGCCGTCCGCATGGTCGGCGATACAGCGGTCGAGGAAGGCGCGGGTGACGGCGCACTCGGTGGCCATCTCGGCTATCTCGAAGCGTATGTGCTGGAGCCTGGCGAGGGGACGTCCGAACGCCTCGCGTTCCTTGACGTACTCCGTCGTGATCTCCAGCAGGTGCTCGGCCGCGGTGATCCCGGCGACCGCGATGTTCAGCCGCTCCTGCGCGAGGTTCGTCATCAGGTGCCCGAAGGCGCCATTCAGCTCGCCGAGGAGGTTCTCCTTCGGCACGCGCACATCGTTGAAGAACAGCTCGGCCGTGTCCTGCGCCTTCTGGCCGATCTTGTCGAGGTTCTTGCCGCGCTCGAAGCCCGCCATGCCGCGTTCCACCACGAACAGCGAGAGTCCGTGCGCCCCGCCCTCCGGGGTCGTACGGGCCACGACGATCACCAGGTCGGCGAGGATGCCGTTGGAGATGAAGGTCTTGGAGCCGTTGAGCAGCCAGTGGTCGCCCTTGTCCTCGGCGCGGGTCCTGATGCCCTGGAGGTCGGACCCGGCGCCGGGCTCGGTCATCGCGATGGCGGTGATCAGCGAGCCGTCGCAGAACCCGGGCAGCCAGCGCCGCTTCTGCTCCTGGGTGCCGAGGCCCGTCAGATACGGCCCGATGATGTCGTTGTGCAGCCCGATCGCGAGCCCGGAGGCCCCGGCGCGCGTGAACTCCTCTACGAGTACGGCGCTGTAGCGGAAGTCAGGCGTCCCACCGCCCCCGTACTCCTCGGGTACGGCGAGCCCGAGGAGTCCCTGCCTGCCCGCGGCCGGCCACGCGTCGCGGGAGACGATGCCGTCCTTCTCCCACTGCTCGTAGTGGGGCAGCACCTCCTTGGCCAGGAAGGCGCGCACGGTCCCGCGGAACGCCTCGTGGTCGTCGGTGTAGATCTGCCGTTTCATGGGGTCTGTCCCCTCCTCGCAGCCGGCTTCCGGCCATCCCGGGCTGCCGCTTGGGCTCCGGTCCGGCCGGAGCGGATCGGGAGCTGCATCAGTCACCCTCCCAATCCCGCGTCAGCCGGGGTACGTCCCAGTCGCGCGCCACGTCCTCGGTGTCGGCGCCGGGCCGCGCGGGTCCGCTGCGCACGGACGCGGGGGTGGCCGAGAAGCGGGGTGCGGGCGCCGGCTGGGTGATTCCGCCGTGGTCGGTGAAGGTGCCCCGGGCGGCGAGATGGGGGTGCGCGGGGGCTTCGCGCAGCGACAGGACAGGGGCGACGCAGGCGTCGGAGTCCTCGAAGACCGCGGTCCACTCGTCGCGCGTACGGGTCTTGAAGCGGGCAGCGACCGCCTCGCGCAGCTCGTCCCAGCGGGCGGCGTCCGCGCGGGCCGGGATCTGCTCCGTGACACCGAGGCCGAGCAGGTCCACGAACTCGTCGTAGAACTGCTCTTCGAGGGCTCCCACCGCCATGTACTGCCCGTCGGCCGTCTCATAGGTGCCGTAGAACGGGCAGCCGCCGTCGAGGAGGTTGGCGCGGCGCCGGTCCTGCCAGCTGCCGGCCGCGAGCATGCCGTAGATCATGGATGTCAGATGTGCCGTGCCGTCGACGATGGCCGCGTCCACGACCTGACCCTCGCCGGTCGCGCGCGCGTGGTGCAGCGCGGCGAGGACACCGGTGACCAGGTACAGCGAGCCTCCCGCGTAGTCGCCGAGGAGGTTGGCGGGGACCGCGGGCGGGGCGTCCGCGTCGCCGATCATGCCGAGCGCGCCGGTGACCGCGATATAGGCGATGTCGTGCCCGGCGCGCGGGGCGAGCGGCCCGTCCTGGCCCCAGCCGGTCATCCGCCCGTAGACGAGTTCCGGGTTGCGGGCGCGGCAGGCGTCGGGGCCGACGCCGAGACGTTCGGCCACGCCGGGGCGGTACCCCTCGATGAGGATGTCGGCACGTTCGGCCAGGTCCAGGACACGGGCCCGGCCGTCGTCGGACTTCAGGTCGACGATCACCGAGCGCTTGTTGCGGTTCGTGATGTCGTACGCCGGATCGATCCCCAGTCCCCCGCCGCCAGGGCGGTCCACGCGGACGACATCCGCGCCCAGGTCGGCGAGGAGCATGGCCGCGAACGGGCCCGGCCCGATGCCCGCGAGTTCGACGACGCGCACGCCGGCGAGGGGGCCGTGCCCCGGCGTCTTCCCTGCCACTGCCATCCGGCCCCCAGCCTCAGCTTCATGACACAACCGATGTGACACTGACGATGTTAAGAACGTGTTGCAGTCTCGGCAATAGGTAAACGAGCAAGCGCTTACTCAAATTCCCGGGCACCTGTGTGGCCGACCTCCCGGAACCACGCCGACACTGCCGGGACCCCGCCGCCCACGGACCTCGCCGTCACGCCGTCCACGGCTCACGCTAGCCTCGGCCACCGGCAACGGCGCGGGTTGAGAGTCGGGGCGCGCCCTGGGCGGCCGTGAAGCTGAGAGCTGAGAGGTGTCATGAGCAGGCTTAAGTCGGATCGCGCGTACGACATCGTGTTGTTCGGAGCCACCGGTTTCGTGGGTGAGCTCACCGCGGAGTACCTCGACGCGCACGCGCCCGACGGGCTGCGCTGGGCGATCGCGGGCCGCAGCACCGCCAAGCTCGAGCGCCTGCGGGACCGCCTCACGGGCAAGAACGGGCCCGAGGTGCTGCGCGCGGACGTGTCGAATCCTGGCTCGCTGCTCGAGCTCGCCCGCGGCACACGCGTGCTCGCGACCACGGTCGGTCCCTATCTCGAGTACGGCGAGGAACTGGTGGCGGCCTGCGCCGACGCGGGCACCGACTATCTCGACCTGTGCGGCGAGACGGAGTTCGTGGACCTCATGTACGTGCGGCACGACGCACGCGCGCGGGAGACCGGCGCGCGGCTCGTGCACTCCGCCGCGTTCGACTCCGTTCCGCACGACCTGGGCGCGTACTTCACCGTGCGGCAGCTCCCGGAAGGGGTGCCGCTGACGGTCGACGGATTCGTCCGCACGGAGGCACGCGTCTCGGGCGGAACACTCGCATCCGCGCTCGGCCAGGCCGCGCGCGGGCCGCAGATGCTGGCCGCGGCCCGGGACCGCGCGCGCCACGAGCCGCGCCTGCCGGGGCGGCGGGTGCAGGCCCCGCTGGGCGTGCCCCGGTTCGCGAAGGAGGTCGGGGCCTGGGCTCTGCCCCTGCCCACCATCGACGCGCAGGTGGTGCGGCGGTCGGCGCGGGCGCTGGAGTGCTACGGGCCCGACTTCCGCTACCGGCACTACGCGGCGGTCGAGACCCTGCCCTTCGCTCTGGGCGGTGTCGCCGCCGTGACCGCGCTGGTGGCGGCGGCCCAGGTGCCGCCCGCGCGGCGCTGGCTGTCGGACCGGTACCGGCCCGGTCAGGGCCCGAGTCCCGAGCGGCGGGCCAAGAGCTGGTTCTCGGTGCGGTTCGTGGGCGAGGGCGGCGGGCAGCGCGTGTTCACGGAGGTCGCGGGCGGTGACCCGGGGTACGACGAGACGGCGAAGATGTTCGCCGAGGCGGCGCTGAGTCTTGCGTTCGACGACCTGCCGGGGACGTCCGGTCAGGTGACGACCGCGCAGGCGATGGGCGACGCCCTCATCGACCGCCTCCGCGCCGCGGGCATCACGTTCCGTACGGCGGCACGGCGGTAGCCGTCCCGTCCGGTGCCGGACGGGAGTCCGACGGCATTCCGACGGCATTCCGACGGCAGCTGTCCGGCACCGACCGGTCGGCGGCAAGCTCCGGGCGCCGGCCGGGCGCAGGCAGCGTCCGGCCGGGCGGTCCGAGCCCCCGTCGGTCCGAAGTGCCGGTGCTTGCGGGCGCTCGCGCCGACGAGGTCGAGTCCCCCGGACGAACCGCCGGGGCATGCCCCGGCGCCGCTCCACTCAGGCATCCGCCCCGGGACAACGGCCTCAGGAAACCGCGTCCCTGAGGGCCTGGCGGCACAGGGCGTCCGCGCGGCGGGTGGATTCGGGGAGGCGGTACTCCGGGGTGAGCGCGAGCGTATGGGCGCAGGCACCTTCGAGGCTCACACGGTGTCCCACCGAGACGAAGACCGGCTTGACGCCCGTCCGGGTGCGCAGGGCCCGCCCGACGTCGTCGGCGCCCGCGAGCAAGGGGGTCGCGCTGCCGCGCTCGGCGGCCGGTTCCGCGTAGGTGAAGATGAAGGGGTTCTTGGCCACTCCGATGGTGGGCAGCCCGGTGAGGACGCCGAGGTGGCTCGCCAGACCGAAGCGGCGCGGGTGGGCGAGGCCGTATCCGTCGCAGACGACCAGTCCCGGTTCGCGGTGCAGCGCTTCGAGGGCGGCCAGGACCGTGGGGATCTCGCGGAACGCGAGCAGGCCGGGGACGTAGGGGAAGGACACCTCCCCGACGGCGGTGGCCTCGGCGACCACGGCGAGCGTGGCTGCGTCCAGGACGACGGCCGCCGCCGCGACCACGCCGCGCTCGTCGTCGTAGGCGACGTCGACCCCCGTCACCAGGCCGGTGCCCGGCGGCGGCCCGGGCTCGTCGAGGATCACCCGGCCGCGCAACTCGTCCTGCGCGGCGCGGGCTTCGTCTTCGGTCGCGGGCCAGCCCGCGGGTACGCGTACGGTCGTCATGGTGGTGCCGAGCCTACGGCCCCGCCGGCCGGGGGTCGCGGACGGCGTCAGGGCTCCAAGCGGGCCACCCGCCCCTTCTCGCCCGAGGCCCAGCAGCCCATGTCCGGGGCGCAGTCCACGGTGTCGTACGAGCCGGTGTCGACGGTCCTCCAGGTACGGCCGCCGTCCGTGGTCAGGTCGGTGCCGGTCGGCCCCACGGCCAGCGCGGCCCCGCGGCTGTGCGGGAGCCAGGCGGCACCGGAGCGGTAGGCGGGCGGCGGCTCGGCCGAGGTCGTCCACGTACGGCCCCCGTCCGCGGACACGGCCGCCGCCTGCGGTGACGACTGGTCGGCACGGTAGTCGCCCCCGACCGCGATACCGTGCGCGCGGTCGCGGAAGGCGAGCGCGAAGACACCACGTGCCGGATCGCCCGCCGGCAGGGGCGTGTCCGCGGCCGTCCAGTGCAGTCCGCGGTCGCCGGAGTGCAGCACGCGCGCGTGAGCGCCGCCTCCCGTGGCCAGCAAGGCATCGCGCGGCCCCGACGTGACCAGGCACTGGCCGCTCGCCGCGAACCCGGCCTCCGAGGCCTGGGCTTCGGGCATCCCCGCGGCCGGCAGGACCGTCCAGGACCGGCCGCCGTCGCTGGTGGAGAGGATGCGGAACCTCCCGTCGACCGGGTCGCTCACGGCCAGCCCGTGGCGGCGGTCGAAGAAGGCGAGGCAGTCGTAGAACGCGGCGGGGTCGGTGTTGCGGAAGGTCTCGGTCCAGGTCGCGCCGCCGTCATCGGTGCGCAGCACCCGGGACGCCTCGCCCTCCCCGATGGCCAGAACCACGGCGTGCCGCGCGTCGAACGCCTCCACGTCGCGGAATTCCAGATCCGCTGCTCCCGGTGGCGATACGTTCCGCCAGTGCGCGCCGCCGTCGGTGGTGCGCAGCACGGTTCCCTTGGCTCCGGCCAGCCACGCGGTGTCCCGGCCGACCGCGGACAGTCCCCGGAAGCGCACGTCCGTGCCGCTGTCCTTGAGCTGCCAGTGCGGCGCCGGCCGCGGGGCTTCGTGCGCCCGCGCGGGTGCCACCGACAGTGCGGCGAGGGCCGCCGCGCACAGTCCCACGGCCACCGCTCTGCCCGTACGTCTCGTGTTCCCCATGCCCGTCATGGCGGGCGAAGCTAGTGCACTCCCCCTGAGTCGTCCAGATGGCCTCTGTCCGGGAACCGCGCGCCCCCGCCGGGTGTCTTCCCGGATGTCCGTTCCACCGCCGTCCGACGCCACCGGGGGCTCGTGGTCGCCACATCACATGAATCCGGTGACAGAGGTCACTCGCAATTCATATGCACGCATCGGCCGATTCCATCGTCTCTTCACGTGCCGTGCCTCAACCGCCCGTAGTCCGTTCAGCCGTCACAAGGGAGCAAGGCGTTGTCCACCCTCATCGAGCAGCCCGTGGAGGCCCGTCTCGTCGCCGCAGCTCCGCGGATGCCGAGCATTCCGGCCACGCTCCACTACGACCGGCGCGATCCGTTCGCGGTCCGTATGACCTTCCCCGCACCGGCCACGCTGGAGGGCGTCGAGGTCTGCTGGACCTTCGCCCGCGAGCTTCTCTCGGCGGGTCTCGAGGGCCCGGAGGGCCACGGTGACGTCCGCGTGCGCCCGTACGGCTACGACCGCACCGTCCTGGAGTTCCACGCCCCGGAGGGCACCGCCGTGGTGCATATCCACTCGAGCGATGTGCGGCGGTTCCTCCAGCGCAGCACCGAGCTGGTGCCCCTGGGCTTCGAGCATCTTCAGGTGAACCTGGACGAGGACCTCGCGGAGCTGATGCGCGACGCGCGCTGAACGCTCCGCTCCCGGGCCCGGCACGGGGCCCGCGATAATTCCGTTGACCGTCCTCGCACGTGTCCCTACGGTGGTCGACGGTCCTGTTGCCGTCGATTGGAGAAGGACGTTGCTCGTCTGAGGTCTTGGAGACACCGGCACACGACGCCTTGAGCGTCCGTGTGTGTCGCGTGCGACCTCGGCGTACGAGCCGTCCGCCCTCCGGCACGGGCATTCCCCTGCTCGCGGGCCCTCGCCCTCGCGGTGTCTCACACATGTCGCCCCCGACCGCCTCGAGCGAACGCGAGACACGCATGTCACAGACCCCTTTCATCACCTGTACGTCCCTGTCCTTCGCCTGGCCCGACGGAACCGCCGTCTTCGACGGCCTCCAGGTCGCCTTCGGCACCGGCCGGACCGGGCTCGTCGGCGTCAACGGATCAGGAAAGTCAACCCTCCTGAAGCTGATCGCCGGTGAGCTCTCCCCCTCCGGCGGCTCCGTACGCGTGGGCGGCGAGGTCGGCCGGCTCCCGCAGAACGTCACGCTCGACACCTCCGGGAGGGTCGACGAGGCGCTCGGCATCGCCGGGACCAGGGCCGCGCTGCACGCCATCGAGGCGGGCGACGCGGGCGAGGAGCACTTCGCCGCCGTCGGCGACGACTGGGACGTGGAGGAGCGCGCCGAGGCCATGCTCGGCGAACTCGGCCTCGGCCGTATCGGACTCGACCGCACCCTCGGCGAGGTATCCGGCGGCGAGTCCGTCCTGCTGCGGCTGGCCGCGCTGCTGCTGCGCCGCCCGGATGTGCTGCTCCTGGACGAGCCCACCAACAATCTCGACCTGTACGCCCGCCGCCGCCTGTACGCGGCGGTCGAGAAGTGGCCCGGGGTCCTGGTCGTGGTCAGCCATGACCGGGAACTCCTCGACCTGGTGGACCAGATCGCGGATCTGCGCTCCGGGGAGGTGACCTGGCACGGCGGCAACCTGTCCTCGTACGAGAAGGCGCTGGCCGTGGAACAGGAGGCCGCGGAACGCATGGTGCGGGTGGCCGAGGCCGACCTCCGCAAGCAGAAGCGCGAACTGGCCGACGCCCAGGTCAAGCTGGCCCGCCGCAAGCGCTACGGCCAGAAGATGTGGGAGGAGAGGCGCGAACCGAAGATCGTCATGGGCGCCCGCAAGCGTGCTGCGCAGGTGTCCGCGGGCAAGCACCGCATCATGCACGAGGAGCGGCTCGCCGAGGCCAGGGAACGGCTCGATGTGGCGGCGGAAGCGGTACGGGACGACGACGAGATCCGCGTCGACCTGCCGTACACGGCGGTGCCGCCGGGTCGTTCGGTCCTGACGCTGCGCGATCTGCGGCTGGTGCACGGGGCGCGTGTGGACGGCGTCCTCGAGCTGCGCGGTCCCGAGCGGATCGCGCTGCTCGGCCGCAACGGCACGGGCAAGACGACCCTGCTGCGCACCATCGCGGGCGAACTGGAACCGGTCGAGGGCGAGGCGAGGGCACATGTGCCGCTGCGGTTCCTGCCGCAGCGTCTTGACGTGCTCGACGACCGGCTGACGGTCGCGCAGAACGTGGCACGGTTCGCACCGGACGCCACCGGCAACCGGATCCGGGCGCGCCTGGCCCGCTTCCTCTTCCGCGGCGCACGGGCCGACCAGCCGGCCGGCACCCTGTCGGGCGGCGAACGCTTCCGGGCCGCACTCGCCGCGCTGATGCTCGCCGAACCCGCACCGCAACTGCTGCTGCTCGACGAGCCGACCAACAACCTCGACATGGCGAGCGTACGCCGGCTGACCACGGCCCTGGAGTCGTACGAGGGCGCCCTGATCGTGGCCGGCCACGACCTGCCGTTCCTCCGGTCCATCGGCATCACCCGCTGGCTGCTGCTCGACGGCGGACTCAGCGAGACGTCACCGGAGGCTCTGGAGGATGCCGTCTGAGTCCGGGCACCCAGGACTCCGCCCGGCGTCGTCCGTAGGCCCGCCGGGCACGGCCGGGTCCCCGGGGCTTTGTCCCCGGGGACCCGGCCTGCATCATGGCGGGCGAGACCAGAAGCCGAGACGGAGTTCCCACGTGTCATCAAGCAAGAAGGCCCTCATCCGCCGACCCGGCCCGCGCCTCGCCGAGGGACTGGTGACGCATATCGAGCGGGAGGAGGTCGACGTCGAGCGCGCGCTCGAGCAGTGGGAGGCGTACGGGGAGACGCTGCGAACGCATGGCTGGGAGACCGTCGAGGTGGACCCGGCCGACGACTGTCCCGACTCGGTGTTCGTCGAGGACGCGGTGGTGATGTACAAGAACGTCGCCCTCATCACCCGGCCCGGCGCCGAGTCCCGGCGTGAGGAGACCGAGGGGGTCGAGGAGGCCGTGGCCCGGCTCGGCTGCTCGGTGAACTGGGTCTGGGAGCCGGGCACCCTGGACGGCGGTGACGTCCTGAAGATCGGCGACACGATCTATGTGGGCCGCAGCGCGCGTACGAACGCCGCAGGTGTCCAGCAACTGCGCGCGGCCTTCGAACCGCTGGGCGCTCGTGTGGTCGCGGTGCCGGTCACCCGGGTCCTGCACCTGAAGTCGGCGGTAACCGCCCTGCCCGACGGCACGGTCATCGGCCATGTGCCGCTCGTGGACAAACCGGCGCTCTTCCCCCGCTTTCTTCCGGTTCCGGAGGAGTCGGGCGCCCATGTCGTGCTGCTCGGCGGCGGCAAACTGCTCATGGCGTCCAGCGCACCCAAGACGGCGGAGCTGCTGGCCGACCTCGGGCACGAGACGGTCATCGTGGACATCAGCGAATTCGAGAAGCTCGAGGGCTGTGTGACATGCCTCTCGGTGCGCATGCGGGGGCTGTACGCGTAGCGGGGCATTCCGGCTTTACAGCGCGCTTAGCCTACGGCTTCGTAACCTACAGGCTCGTAACCTACGGCTCCGTAGCCTACGATCCCGTAAGTTCCGGCACCGCTCGCCGGTTTGCTCAGCGTCCCCCTGGAGTTCCCCGTGACGATCACCTCCCCCCATCTCGGCAGCCCCGCCGTCTGGACCGACGCCCGGCTGCTGTACGCACTGGAGGAAGTGGTCGAAACCGAGCTGAACCGGCATCTGAAGGTCGCCAAGGACTGGATGCCGCACGAGTATGTGCCCTGGACCCAAGGCCGCAACTTCCCTGGCTACTTCGAGGACGGCGTGGCCTGGGAGAAGGAGCAGTCCAAGGTCACGGAGGTCGGCCGTATCGCGCTGGTGGTGAACCTGCTGACGGAGGACAACCTCCCGAGCTACCACCACGAGATCGCCACGCTCTTCGGCCGGGACGGCGCCTGGGGCACCTGGGTGCACCGCTGGACCGCCGAGGAGGGGCGGCACGGCATCGTGATGCGGGACTATCTGCTCGCCTCCCGGGCGGTCGACCCCGACAAGCTCGAGCAGTTCCGCATGGCGCACATGAGTGAGGGCTTCGAGTCCGACAACCGCCACTCGATGCTGCACTCCGTCGCGTACGTGGCCTTCCAGGAGCTGGCCACCCGTGTCTCGCACCGCAACACCGGACACCAGTCCGGGGACCCGGTCTGCGACCGGATGCTCTCCCGCATCGCGACCGACGAGAACCTGCACATGGTCTTCTACCGGAACCTGCTGAAGGCCGCGTTCGAGCTCGCGCCCGATCTGACGATGCAGGCGGTCCGGGACGTGGTCGTGAACTTCCGCATGCCCGGCCATGGAATCCCCGGATTCGAGCGCGCCGCAGCGCAGATGGCGATCGGAGAGGTCTACAACCTGCGCATCCACCATGACGACGTGCTCCAGCCGGTGCTGCGCCACCTGAAGGTGCTGCAGATCGACGGTCTCGGTCCCGAGGGCCTCCAGGCCCAGGAGGAACTGGGCCTGTTCATGGGCGGCCTGGACACCGAGGCCGCCCGCTTCGACGAGAAGCTCGCGGCCCGCAAGGCACGCATGGCGGCCCGGGGCGCGTAGCGTCCGTGCGCGGACTCCGCGGACCACCCGAACCCCGCGGACTCCCGTCGACGGGCCGAATATTCCGGCAGAACGTTCGAGCAATCATTCGGCAGAACGTTTCGGCATGGACGCCGGGTCGCATCGGCGGTAAACGCCAGGTCGCGCCACCCTTTCCGCGGGCAGAAATATCTACCAGCATAAATATGCCGGGTGGGTGTTTCACGGGACTACCCGCCCGGTGTCCCTGTCGGAAGCCTGGCCGCCGGGTGGTGGCGGCCCTGGAGCGGGTCATGATGAATGCGATGTGGATGCGGGACGCGGAGTGGTCGGCCGCCGCTGCCTCGGACCTGCGGGATTGCGGGCGGCGGTGGGACGACGGCGACGGCACGGTGCTGCTGGAAGCCGGACGCCACTGGGACGTGGTGAGCGTCCCCCGTCAACTCGGCCTGCTCATTCTGGACATCCTGTGGTACGACCCGTTGCACACACCCGGGCCGACGCTGGTGGACTCGGCGGCCCGCCGGGTGGGCTTCTTCGTGCCGCCGGATCCGAGCGCGCACTGGGCCGGGTCCGGAATTCGCCATGCGACCAAGGGGTCATGGGTCGCCGTGCCCTCGCCGTACCAGCGGGGGCAGCGTGTGGAGTGGATCGTCCCGCCCGACGGAAGCGGGACGCTGCACTCACCGCTCCTGCTGGAGCCGGCGCTGCGGCAGGCCCGTACCACCCTCGCCGTGCTGGCACCGGTCAGCGCGGACTGAGCGCCTGGCGCGCCATGCGGCACATCACCGGGCCGGGTCCGGGGCCAGGTGGTGAGTGCAACCGTCTCGGGCACATCCCTCACCGGCGCCGCGCGGCCCCGTGCCGCGCCGCTCCCAGACCCTAGATGGCCTCGTAGTGGTGCGCGTCCGCGCCGCGCCACTTCACCCACGACGGATCGTCGAGCAGATCCTCGGCGTCCGGCAGCCCCGCGCGGCCGAGAAACTCGATCACGTCCTCGTCCGAGAACGCCATCCCCAGGTTCTCCCCGCGCGTGGTGACCCGACGGCCGCCGGTGCCCGACGGCGGATGAATGATGACAGGAGCCCGTCCGGACATGTTTCCAGCATCGTCCCAGGCCCCGCACCGCGCATCCGGACGGTGCGGGCGATCCTCGCGACCGGGTCAGCCGAGACCGTCCGTGCGCCGCAGTTGCATCCGCTCCTTCTCCGAGAGGCCTCCCCAGACGCCGAACCGCTCGTCATTGGCGAGGGCGTAGTCCAGACAGGCGGAGCGGCTCTCGCACAGTCCGCAGATCCGTTTCGCCTCCCGCACCGAGCTTCCGGGCTCGGGGAAGAAGAATTCGGCACCCGTCTGCGCACACATCGCCTGCTCCTGCCAAGCGGTGTCGGACACGGTGATCGTCGCTTCGATGTGCATGACGAGATCGTGTCGCGCGGCGAAAAACGTCCGATCAACGCCGGATCAACGGGCCACCCGGCGGCGTCACAGGACGCTCGATGATGTCCCACCCACCACGACGGCGCACGGCGGCGCGCGGGTGAACGGGCGTGTCGCGTCCGTTCGGGGGCCAGTGTCAGTGGGCGGTGCAAGACTCTGGAGCGCACAGGCAACGGGACCCCTCGAAGGAGGGCACTCATGCTCACCACCCGTTTCGTCAATGGCGCCCCGAACTGGCTGGATGTCGGCACCCCCGACATCGACGGGGCCATCTCCTTCTACAGCGGTGTCTTCGGCTGGGACTTCCAGTCGGCAGGCCCCGAGGCCGGGGGCTACGGCTTCTTCCAGCTCTCCGGCAAGACCGCCGCCGGCGGTATGCAGACCACTCCCGAGCAGGGTCCGCCGTCCTGGACCGTCTATTTCCAGAGCGCCGACGCCCAGTCCACCGCGAAGACCGCCGAGCAGGCCGGCGGCGGCGTGCTCCTCCAGCCCATGGACGTGATGGGAGAGGGGCACATGGCCGTCCTCGCCGACGCGGCGGGCGTGCCCTTCGGCATCTGGCAGCCTGGACGGACGAAGGGCGTCGGGGTCGCCGGCGACCCTGGCTCGCTGTGCTGGCTCGAGCTGTACACCCCGGACATCGCGCGCGCCGCCGCGTTCTACAACCGGGTGCTGGGCTGGGAGACCGAGGGCGTGCCCTTCCCCGGCGGCACGTACACCTGCGTCAACCCCGAAGAGGGAGGCGCGGACGCCATGTTCGGCGGGATGGTTCCGCTGGCCGACGATCCCACGGAGGCGGAGTCGGGCGCGTACTGGCTGCCCTACTTCGAAGTGACGGACACGGACGCCACGGTGAGCAAGGTCCTCGAACTCGGCGGAACCGTCCGGATGCCTCCGACGGACCTCGAGGGTGTGGGCCGCATGGCCAAACTGACTGATCCGTACGGTGCGCGGTTCGCGGTCATCAAGAGCGCGCCGCGCGATCCCGGGCAGGGCTGAGGCCGACGGAGCCCCACAGGGAGCGCCCAGCGGGGCGCCGGACCGGGAAGTTCCACCCTCCTGGTCCGGCGCCCCGAAGCCACTAATGGTGGTACGGCATGTACTTGGGAATCGTCCCGTTCGCGTTCTTGACGATGAAAAGCCCGGCCATCCCCTGGTCGGCGTGGTGCTGGACGTGGCAGTGGTACATCCAGGCGCCCGGCCCGACCCCCTCACCCGCGAGTACCTGGAAGCCGAAGGAGTCCCCCGGGCCCACGATCTGGTTGTCGACCACCCGGCTCAGGTCGTCGGGTCCGGTGATGAGCCCCGTGCGGTTGCGCGCCCAGCGGTGACCGTGCAGATGGAACGTGTGATACAGATCGCCATGGGTGATCATCACGAACTCGACGCGTTCCCCGACGACCGCCTCGAAGTCCGGGCCGCCGTGCTTGCTCTGATTGATCATCGTCTCGTTGAACACGATCGTGCAGGTCTTGTCCGGGAGGATGTCGCCCTGGCGTCGCACGATCAACGGCCCGTAAAGGCCCTTGTGGATGCCACCCGTTCCGTGCTCCGTGCCCATGACATGGTCGTGGTAGTGCCAGTAGCCCGCGCTGCCCTCCCGGTAGGTGCCGTCCGGGCGGAGGCCGGGGGTGTGGGTGTGCCAGACGTAGGTGCGCGTCTCGCCCGGCTGCACAAAGCTCATCGTCATTCTGGTGCCGTCGTTGTTGATCGAATAGTCCAGTCCGTGCATATGCAGACTCGCGGACACGTCGCAGGTGTTGTGCAACTCGACCTGCAGCGTGTCGCCCTCGACCAGTTCGATGAGCGGCCCCGGGATCGTCGCCCTCCCCCCGGCGATGCCGTATCCCACGCGCCCGTCGTCGAGCCTCTCCGTGAACATCTTGATCCGTTTGACCTGGCCGCCTTTGCGCGCGGCCTTCACAGCCCTTGCGGGCCTCGCCCGGCCGTGGCCGGAACCGCCATCGGCAGTCATGGCCGGCGCGGGCTCGTGGGCGCCGACGGCTTCCGGGCCCATAGATACAGATGTCGCAAAGGCCGCACCTCCCAGCAGCATCCGCCGGTTGAAGTAGCGTCTGTCCATGCCGGATTCCCCATCCTTTACGGAACTCATGAAGATGAGCCGCCGGGTGGATCGAGAGGCACGATAGCGGCACCAGAAACCTTATGCTTATGAATGCCTAAATGACCGGTATTGCGGTTACGTTCACTGCCCGGCGATCCCTCATTCGGGCCATCCGTCCGTCGGGAGCCTCCGCCGCACGGCCCTCGAGGGCCTGGAACGTCAGGCCTCGGGCCCGGGCGGCTGCCCGCCCTCGGGCGCGTCACCGAAGCTGCCGGACTGCTTCCGGTCTTTCCCCTCCCCGCGGGCCCGGCTCGGCTGCACCCGCTTGGGCTCGCCCGGCATCTTCGGGTACTCCGGCGGATAGGGAAGGTCGGCGAGACCGTGGTCGTGCTCGTCACGGCGGGCGAGTTCGAGGAGCGCCTCGAGCGAGAACGCGTGCTCGTCCATGTCCGCGTGGACATCACCGAGTTCGGCGAAGCGGCGGGGCATGGTCGCCAGGTCGAAGTCCTCGGGCGCAGCGTCGTCGAGCTCCTGCCAGCGCAGCGGCGCCGAGACCGGCGCGTGGGGGCGGGGACGCACGGAGTACGCCGAGGCGATCGTGCGGTCCCGTGCCGTCTGGTTGTAGTCGACGAAGATCTTCTCGCCCCGCTCCTCCTTCCACCAGGCGATGGTCACCCTCTCGGGCATGCGGCGTTCCAGCTCGCGCCCGACGGCGATGGCGGCGCGGCGGACCTGTGTGAACGTCCAGCGCGGCTCGATGGGGACGAAGACATGCAGCCCCCGGCCGCCGGACGTCTTGGGCCAGCCCCGCAGCCCTCCGAACTGCTCCAGGACGGCGCGCAGTTCATGGGCGGCCCGTACCGCGTCCGCGAAGTCGGTGCCGGGCTGCGGATCGAGGTCGATACGGAGTTCGTCGGGACGGTCGACGTCTTCGCGGCGCACCGGCCATGGGTGGAAGGTGAGGGTCCC
This sequence comes from Streptomyces sp. NPDC047022, assembly GCF_040644155.1. Classification (NCBI taxonomy): domain Bacteria; kingdom Bacillati; phylum Actinomycetota; class Actinomycetes; order Kitasatosporales; family Streptomycetaceae; genus Streptomyces; species Streptomyces sp. NPDC047022. Next base: position 48,961 of record NZ_JBEYVV010000029.1, read on the forward strand.
GTACTGCGCGGCCCACACGACTGCGGCGGATTCGGTGGGACACATCTCGTCGGCGCTGCGGCCACTGGGAAAGGTGATGTGCGCGGTCGGGATCCAGTCGGGCAGGTGCTTGGGGGCCCGCTTCTGGAAGAAGGACTCACCGGTGACGCCGTCCGGGTAGCGCTCCAGGGTGGTGGGCCGATCGCGCAGGGCGCGCAGGATGCCGGGGCCGACGGCCACGTAGTAGCGGGCGAGGTCCAGCTTGGTGAAGCCGCGCTCCGGGAAGAAGACCTTGTCAGGGCTGGACAGCCGTACCGTCCTGCCTCCGGCCTCCAGTTCCACCGCGTCACCCATGCGAGCCACGGTAAGCGCAGGAACCACGCCCCGCACACCGGGCGGACCGCTCGGCATGGCCGCAGAATCGAGGGCATGGACCTCCCGGTGATGCCCCCTGTGAAGCCGATGCTCGCCAAGTCGGTGGCGCGCATCCCGCCCGATATGCAGTACGAGGCGAAGTGGGACGGGTTCCGGGCGATCGTCTTCCGCGACGGTCCCGAGGTCGAGCTGGGCAGCCGCACCGGAAAGCCCCTGACGAGGTATTTCCCCGAGCTGGTCACGGCGCTGCGGGACCGGCTGCCGGAGCGGTGCGTGCTGGACGGCGAGATCGTGATCGCACGGGAGGGGCATCTGGACTTCGACGCCCTGACGGAGCGGATCCATCCGGCAGCCTCACGGGTGCGGACGCTGTCGGAGCGGACCCCGGCGTCGTTCGTGGCGTTCGATCTGCTGGCGCTCGGCGACGCGTCGCTGCTCGATGTCCCGCTCGGCGACCGGCGCGCCGAGTTGGAGGGGGCGCTGTCGGGGGTGACGCCGCCCGTGCACCTCGCCCCGGCGACGACGGACCGCGCGGTGGCGGAGCTGTGGTTCGAGCAGTACGAAGGGGCGGGGCTCGACGGAGTGATCGCCAAGCCGCTGTCCCTGCCGTACCGGCCGGACGAACGGGTGATGTTCAAGATCAAGCACGAGCGCACGGCGGACGTCGTGGTCGCGGGCTACCGCTTCCACAAGAGCGGCCCGGTGGTGGGCTCCCTCCTGCTCGGCCTCTACGACGACCGGGGCGCCCTCCAGCATGTGGGGGTGTCGGCCGCGTTCCCCATGAAGCGGCGCGCGGAACTGGTGGAAGAGCTGGAGCCGCTGCGCATGGACGATGCCGCGGGCCATCCATGGGCCGCCTGGTCCGACGAGGAGGCTCACCAGACCGCCCGGCTCCCCGGCGCGCCGAGCCGCTGGTCGGGGAAGAAGGACCTGTCCTGGGTGCCGCTGCGGCCCGAGCGGGTGGCGGAGGTGGCGTACGACCATATGGAGAACGGGGCGCGCTTCCGGCACACCGCGCGCTTCCGCCGCTGGCGCCCGGACCGTACTCCCGAGAGCTGCACCTACACCCAGCTGGAGGAGCCGGTGCGCTACGACTTGGCGGAGATCCTCGGCTCCCCTGAGTGAGCCCCCGGGGCCCCTGTACCCCCGCACAGACACGGGAGACACACCCGGCCAGAACCGAACAGGTATGGCCGGTGGCGAATCCAGGGGCTCACAATGGGTGACACGGGTCGGCGGGACGGTGGCGATGCGACGAATGGCGCGAAGGCGACACGGCGTGACGACGGCAGTGCTGCTGACCGTCGCCCTGGCCGGCTCTCTGGTGGCGGGCTGCGACTCGGGCGGCAACGGGCACAGCACTCCGCGGGCGCGGCAGAGCGACGGCGGCCGTACGGCCTCCCCCGCGTCCGGTCCGGTCCTCGCGGTGAAGGTGGACAATGTGGCCGCTGCCCGGCCCCAGGCCGGCCTCGACCAGGCGGACCTCGTCTATGCCGAGCAGGTCGAGGGCGGGCTCAGCCGGCTGATGGCGGTGTTCGCCACCAGGCTTCCGGCCGTGGTCGGCCCGGTGCGCAGTGCGCGCGAGTCGGATCTGGAACTGCTGCGCCAGTTCGACCGGCCGACGCTCGCGTTCTCGGGAGCGCAGCACAAACTCCTGCCCCTCATCGACAAGGCACCGCTCACCCCCGTACCGCCGGACAAGAACCCCGGCGCCTACTTCAGGGACGACGACGGCAGGACGGCACCGGACGACCTCTTCCTGAGACCGCAGCGGCTGATGAAAGGGGCTCCCGGCTCCGCCGCGCTGACAACCGGGTTCCGGTTCGGCGCCGCGCCGGCGGGCGGGACTCCGGAGGCCGAGCGCACGGTCCGCTTCCCCTCGACGGCCTTCACCTTCACCTGGTCCGCGCCACGGCATCGCTGGCTCCTGGCGATGGACGGCACCGCCACGGTGACGACCGACGGCGCCCGGGTGGCCCCGGCGACGGTGGTGGTGCAGTACGTCCATGTGCGCGCGTCCCAGTTCCACGACGTCCTCGGCAACAACTCGCCGTACTCGGAGACCGTGGGCACGGGAAAGGCCCAAGTGCTACGCGACGGGCGGGTGTTCGACGTCACCTGGCAGCGCCCCGCCGCGGCGGACGGCACCCGTTTCACGACGGCGGACGGCGCACCCATGAGTTTCGCGCGCGGACAGGTGTGGGTCGTGCTCGCGGCGGCGTGAGCCAGTGCCGCGGCAGGCAACGCTTACGCGACGGGGCGAACGTTGCCTGCCGCGGGACCAGGGTGCTTCTGATGGCTCTTGGTCGGGCGCCGAGCGATCGATCCGTCCAACGCGGGGCGCCTCGTGAGGCGCCGATCGCCCCGCCAGGCCCAGTCGCTCCAGCGTGAGGGCGACTTCAAGATTCGTCAGAAGCGCCCTAGTGGTGCCGACGTCCCATTCGGCGGCCGATCGCCACGCTCGCGTCCTGTCGGGCCGCGGCGAGCGACCGGCGGGCGTCCTCGGCCGAGTCGAAGTGCAACGCCGCCGCGATCGCCTCCCAGGCGACGCCTTGCTCCTGCAGCGCCTCCACGGCGGCGCCGACGGCGACCTCCGTCTGGTGCCGGGCCCGGTCGAGTTCGGCGAGCGTACGCAACAGGTCCGGCACCGTCGCGGCGTTCGCGAGTCCCCCCTGCGCCGCGTGCCGCGCCCGATCGGCGGTGACCCACCAGTCGGCGGGGGTGTACGGAGAACGGGTGACGACGCTGCGGTCCACGGTGGTGCCGCCTTCCTGCCAGGGAGCGCATAGGGACATATGGGGCATCGAGGAGACCGTCAGTCTATGCCGGTGATCCATGCGGTGTAGTCCCCGGTCCGCTGAACGGACCATGCCCCGCGCTTCTGGCCATGCCCGTCAGCGCAGTCCCCTCCCGTGGTCCAGGACGGTCTGGGCCCGGGTCACCAGACCGTCGGCACCGCACGAACGGGCCAGCGTCAGGCCGCGGTTGAGCTCCGCCCTCGACTTGGCGGCGATGCCGTAGTCGACCCGTGCCGCGGCATGCTCGTAGGCGCAGGGCGATGCCTCCAGATAGGTCACGGCCTGGGCGTACAGCGTGACCGCCCGCTGGCCCGTCTCCAGTGCGGCCGCCACACGCAGGGCTTCGCCGATCGCCGTGTCCGTACCGAACAGTTCGGCCTGGCGGCGGCCGGTGGTGGCCAACTCGGCGGCACGGCGCGGATCGTCGTTGGCCAGCGCACGGGCGAGGTCTCCCGACCACGGTGCCAGGACCGTGTTGTGACCGCGTCCGACGGACGCCTTCTCGGCGGCTTCCAGTTCGTTGACGCCCTCCTCGGTCCGGCCGATCGCGATCAGGAGCCGCCCTCGCACCGAGTGGATGTCGGGGAGCACGATCGTGGACGGATACGGCGGTGCGAAGCCGTAGCGCTCGGCGAGGGACCATGCCTCCTCGACGTGCCCGCGCGCCAGCAGGGTGTCGACGAGTCCGCAGGTCGCGGACCAGTACAGGGGCAGTCCGCGGCCGACGCGCTCGGCGATGCGCAGCGACTCGCGCAAGACGGTCTCCGCCTCACGCAGGCGGCCCCGCCTGCGGTGCCCGAGCCCCAGATAGGCGTTGGCCAGGGCGAGATGGCCGCCACTCCATCCGGCGCTCTCGTAGGCACGCAGGGCCTCGGTGAACAGGCTCTCGGCGCGGTCGAGCCGGTCCGTGTAGGCATATGCGCTGCCCAGCATCAGCAGCAGTTCGATGCCCCACTCGCCGTCGGTCCAGCCGAGCCCCGGGGCGAGGCGGCCGTTGACGAGCGCGCGGTCGCACAGTTCCACGACCACCTCGGCGTTCTCGCCGTGGGTCATCGCGTCGAAGCCGCGCAGGATCAGCAGCGCCCGTTCGGAGTTGTCCCTTCCGGTGCAGGTGGCGGCCAGTTTCGCCAGCTCCCGCGAGCGGGCCGGGGAGTCGCCTTCGGCCGCGTGGATGCCCTCCCACATGTAGTGCGCGGCCTGCAGACGCATCCGTGAGGGGCCTGGTTCGAGCCGGGTGGCCTCGTCGTCGATGGTGCGGATGGCCTCGTCCAACTGGTCGTTGTGCACGAGGGCCTGGGAGAGCCGGTACACCGCGCTGACCCGGTCGCCGCCCTCCAGGCTCGGCATCGCGAGCGCCGCCTGGAGATAGTCGATGGTGGTGACGGGCGAGGTCAGCAGGGTGGCGCAGCCCAGTTCGTACAGCACGTACGGATGGATCTCGGGCAGCGGCGGCTCCAGCAGCGCCCGCTCGAGACAGCGGCGGGCGGCATCGGGCGCACCGACGGCGAGGTGTTCCCGGGCGGCCTCGCGCATCTGCTCGACCAGTGCCTCGTCGTCGTCCGGATGGACCTCCAGGAGATGGCGGGAGGCGGCCGCCGCGCCGCGCCCTGAGTCGCTGACGACCTGTGCGGCGATGCCGTGCATCGCGGTGCGCAGCCCGTCCGGGATCGAGCGGTAGACGGCGCTGGCGATCAGCGGGTGCACGAATTCCAGCTCGCCGCCCTCGACCGGGCCGTAGCCGGGGTCCACCGGGGTGAGGATCCGGGCGGCACAGAGCAGTTCGGCGCAGCGGAGCGCCTCGTCCTGGCTCATGGTGGCGAGACGTGCCACCAGCTCCACGGTGACCCCGGTGCCGAGGATCGCCGTCGCCCAGGCGAACCGGGTGGCCTCGACGCCGAGGCCCTCCAGCCGGGCGACCAGGCCGTGACCGCGTGCGGACTTGTTCAGGGGCCGCAGTTCGCCGGCGGACGCCTCGACCGGATCGAGCTGGCTGTCCTGCACCTTGGCGAGGAGTTCGACGGTGTCGTACGGGTTGCCGCCGGTCACGGCCCACACCTCGCGGCAGAACGGGGCGTCCGCGTGCGCGCCGACGACGGCGCGGGTGAGTCCCGCGACGGCGTCGGGCGTGAGAGTGCTCAGGGTGTTGATGGGACGCCGGGCGGACGCGGTGATCGTGTCCAGGTGCTGTGCGCTCACACCCGTTGCCTCGCCGGGCCGCAGGGCGACCACGACGAGCACGTGCAGATCGTCGAGCCGTTCGCAGAAGGCGGCAAGCCAGTGGAGAGTCTCCTGGTCGGCCCAGTGCGCGTCGTCGATGAGCAGGAGCAGCGGCCACTCGCGCTTCGCGAGCCGGGAGACGGCCGCGACCAGTCCGTCGCACACGCCCTGCGGGTCGGCCTGCCGCTCGCCGGGTTCGGCTATCCCGAGTGCGGGGCCCGCGACCTCGTACCAGTCGCCGAGGTATTCGCGCGCCTCTTCCGGCATCAGCGACAGCAGCGCCGGCTGGAGCAACTGCCGTACGACATTGAAGGGGACGGACGTGACGGTCTCACCGCCGCGTGCCGACCAGACCGTGCAGCTGCGCGCCTCCGCGATACGGCGTGTCTCGGCGAGGAGCGCGGTCTTGCCGATGCCCGCCTCCCCGTCGAACACCAGCAGACTCCCCGACTGCGTACGCGAGGTGTCGGCGCACAGGGCGTCGACCGCCTCGGTGATGACGGCGAGTTCCGCGTCGCGTTCCCACAGGGAATCCGAGGCGGCCGTGCCGGGCCGTGCCTCCGTCATCCCGGTACCTCCCCAGGTCGCCCAAACGACGTACAGGCATGGAGCGTAGCCGCCCCGGCCCTCCGGTGGAGGCAGGTCCGGGCACCTGTTGCCGTGATGGGTGAAGTGCGGTGTGCCAGGGCGACGCGACGGGTCCCCGACCAGCCAAGCTGAAAGATGGCTTTCGGCGGATCCGGCGGATCCGGCACGCTCTCATCCGTCTTTCACCCATGCCTCATACGGTGGTCCCATGACGCAGGTGACTCCTCCCGGCTGGTACCCCGATCCCGGGCAGACAAGTGACGGTCCCGCCACCGAGCGCTGGTGGGACGGCAAGGCGTGGACGGACAGGACCCGGCCCGCCGATCCGGCCGCCGCATGGGGTCCCCCGACGCAGGCGCCTGCCTTCGGCGCCCCCGTCCACCAGCACCCGTACGTCACCGCGCCGTACCCCGCCTTTCGGCCCGCCCCCGCGCGGCGAGGGGCCCGCGCCGCGGCGGCCGTCGCCGCGGCGGTCCTGGTCCTCGCGGGGATAGGGGGCGGTGTCTACGCGCTCACGGTGCACGACGGCGGCAGCGCCAGTTCCGCGGGCTCCCGGGGGCCGGGCGGCCCCGGCGGTTCCGGCGGCCGGGAAGGCCAAGGGGGTCAGGGAGGCCAGGGCGGACAGGGCGGACAGGGCGGACCCTTCGGGGGCCAAGGCGGGCCGGGCGGTTCCGGGGGCTCCGGCGGTTCCGGGGGCTCCGGCGGTTCCGGGGGCTCGGGCTCCATACCCGGCCAGCCGCGCGGCGAGGCCGGATACGCCGGCGATCCCTTCAATGGCATCAGCATCCCGGTGCCGGACGGCTGGAGCGGCGGCACCATCGACGGCGGCGCGCAGGTCACGTCCCAGGACTCCTACAAATGCCCCGGTGACACCTCGAAGACCTGCAGCGCCGGCGGGGCCTACTCGGCGAGCGCCAAGCAGCAGGGGCTGACCGCCACCACCGCGGAGGCGGCTGCCGAGCAGGACATAGCCAAGAACGCCGACGAATCGTACGGCGGCACGTCCTACGGCGGCATCACCTCGCACCAGGTGCTGGCGTCCAAGGCGGTGACCGTGGCCGGTGAGCAGGGCTATATGGTCCGCTGGAAGGCGGTCACCAGCAAGGGCGCGGACGGGTACGTCGAGTCGCTGGTCTTCCCGTCGCCCGCCGACTCGCGGCAGCTCGTCGTCGTCCGCTTCGGCGTGGACGCCGGGGCCAAGGGGTCCGGTCTGCCGGTCCTCGACCGGATCACCAAGGGCATCAAGGCATCCGCGGCGGGCGGCGACGGACAGACCGTCTGAACCGGCGTCCGGACGTACTGCGGCCGGACGGGGCTCCCCTCCGCTCAAGAGGAGCACCCGCCCGGCCGGGGGGCGCGCCGCCCCCGTCCCCACGGTGCGGCGCGAACAGGCCGAGGTCCGGTCATGCCACGGACCTCGGCCTGAGCCTTATGTCAGTCCGAGCCCAGGGATGATCACGGCGTCGACGAAGCGTGAGAGGTACTCCTCGTCCGCGTCCCGCCCCTCGAGCACCGGACGCAGGCGCAGCAGTCCCAGCAGCTGTGCGGGGATGTACTCGAGCGCCGGATGGCCGGCGGCCACCTCTCCGCGCTCCACACCCCGCTGGAAGATCTCCTGGAGCGCCCTGACCTCGGGCTCGATGAGGGTCTCGCGCAGGGCCTTGGCGAGTTCCCGGTCCTGCATCACCACGGGCACGAGGGCCTGGAACAGCGTGGTGTCACGATCGGACCACTCGGCCGCCGCACGGGCGACGGCGCGCAGGTCTCCGGCGAGCGAGCCGGTGTCGATGCCCGCGAAGCGCACGCAGCGGGTGGCCCTGAGGGCGGCGGCCACGAACTGGGGCTTCGTCTTCCACTGCCGGTACAGCGTCGACTTGCTGCACCGGGTGGAGGCGGCGACCCCCTCCATGGTGACGGCCTCATAACCGCACTCGCGGATCTGTTCGAGCACGGCGTCGAAGAACTGCTGCTCACGCTCGGCGGTGAGCTTGGAGCGGCGCGAGGCGGCAACCGTCTCCGGTGCGTCCGCTGCCTGCGACGTCATGGCTTCGCTCCTCGGTCGTGGGCCCGGCGCCCGTGGGCCTCTTCACAACAATACATCGATACGCCAGTGTACCGGTACGCCAGCGTATCGGTACACTGGCGTATCGATGAGCCTTGGACAGGACCCACTCCACTGTCGAGTGGACCCTTTCCTGGGCTCACCACGCACCACCCCAAGCACGTACCGTCAGCAAAGGGGCCGGGGGATGAATTCCCTTACCGAGCCTGAAAGAGAGGGGACGGCGAGCGCATCGCGCCGGCCGCCCCTCCTCCGTGAGCTCCTCCTGGTCGCGGGGCTCTTCCTCGTCTACAAGTTCGGGCGCCGGCTCGCGAACGGCCACACCTCCGAGGCGTACCGCGACGCGCACCGCGTCTGGGGCTGGGAACGTACGCTGCGCCTCCCGGACGAGGGCACCATGCAGTCCGTGCTTCTGCACGGCACCGCCCTGATCCGCTGCGCCAACGTCTACTACGTGGCCATCCACTTCACGGCCACCGCCGCCTTCCTGGTCTGGCTGTACATACGGCGCCCCGATCACTACCTGTGGGCCCGCAGAGTGCTCGCCCTGGTCACCGGTGCGGCGCTGGTGCTGCATCTCACGTTCCCGCTCGCCCCGCCGCGCATGCTCGGCATCGCACACCTCGTGGACACAGGGCGGGTGTACGGGCCGACTGTGTACGGGGCCAGGCCGGCGACCGACTCGATGGCGAACCAGTTCGCGGCCATGCCCTCGTTGCACTTCGGCTGGGCGCTGATGATCGCGATCGGCCTGATCGCCGCCACCCGGTCCCGGCTGCGCTGGCTCTGGCTGTTGCATCCGCTGCTGACGCTGTTCGTGATCGTGAGCACGGCGAACCACTACTGGCTGGACGCGATCGCGGCCGGCCTCCTGCTCGGCGTCGCGCTCGCCGTGGTCCCCGCCCCGACGTCGGCGCCGCGGGGGACGGGCAGGGCACTGGCGCACTCCGCGCCTCCCCCGAGGCGCACGCACCCCGCAGCCGACCCCTCCGGCCTGGTGGGAGCCGGACGATGAGTGCCACGCTCCTGGCCGTCGTCCTGTCGCTGTTCTCCGCAGTCGCCTACGCGGCGGCGGCGGTGGCCCAGGAGCGGCTCGCCGCCCGGAACGCGGGCACCGGTCTGCTGGGGCTGCTCGGGCACGGCGCCTGGTGGTGGTCGGTGGTCCTCAACGCCTCCGCCGCGCTGCTGCACGTCGCGGCGCTCAAGTACGGACCGCTCACGCTGGTGCAGCCGCTCGGCGCGCTCACCCTGGTGGCCGCGGTGCCGCTGGGGGCGCGAGCGGCCGGGCGCCGGGTGAGCGCCGTGGAGTGGCGGGGCACGTCCCTCACGCTGATCGGTCTGGCCGCGCTCCTGGTGACGGCGTCCGGGCCGGAGCCCGACACCATACTGAGTCTGCCGCAGGCCGTGGCCGTGGCCGGGGCCACGGCAGCCCTCATGGGACTTCTCGCCCGCCCGGGTGCCCGGCCCGGTCTGCGGCACGCGACCGCGTCCGGGTTCGCTTCCGGGGTCGCCTCCGCGCTCACCCAGACGGTGACGGTCGCGGCCACGGACCGCTCGGGACCGCTGCTGAGCGCCCAGGTCGTCGTGGTGGCACTGCTCGTCGCGTTGTTCGCGACGAGCGGCCTGCTGCTGTCGCAGACCGCGTACCGCGATGGCCTCGGGGCGCCCCTCGCACTGGTGACCCTGGCCAATCCGGTCGCCGCCGGGGTGATCGGCCTGTGCCTGCTCGGCGAACGCCTCCAGGGCGGCGCGGCCGGACTGCTCCTCGCGGCGGCGGGTGCCGGGCTGGCGTCCTGGGGCGTGGTGACCCTGTCCCGGTCCGCACCACGGCCGGGTGTGACCCCGGCGCACGACGAGCACCCGGTCGCGGCGTTGCCAGTGCCGCACCAGGCAACGTTCGCCGCGGCACTGGCCCTGGAGGCCCAGTCGGTCGCCCAGGGGGCCGTGCCCGTGCCACGGCGGCTGAAGCCCGTACCGCCCGAGCCCGCGCCACCGGAACACCTGACCCCCCTCTGAACGAACGGCGGCCGGCGCGTGGATACACGCGCCGGCCGCCGTCTTCGTCCCTATGAGATCCGGGTCCGGTTCAGCCGAGGCCCCGGGAGTCCTGCTTGAGTGCCGTGTCCACGGTCAGCGCCGTGGCCACGACCAGGCTCAGCAGCGGCTCGGGCAGCTGGTAGTGGATCTGCAGGACATAGTTGTCCGCGGTGGTGAACATCGTCTTCGCCAGGCCCTCCCAGGTCTTCGTGATCCGGGCGACCTCGTTGTCGGCGTGGTCGACGATCGCGAAGTTCCAGGCGCGCCAGTTCTCCGCCTTGATCGCGCCGACCTTCTGGCCGTTCACGTTCATCGCGAAGTTGATCTTCCCGATCATGTTCTGCTGGACGATCTCACCGACGGGCTGCCCGTCGGGCCGCTCCACGACCACCCGTGACTTGAAGAACTTCGCGGGCCGGGTCATCACCAACTGGGGCTGACCGTAGGCGTCGCGGATCTCCAGCTTGTGCGTCATGAACTGGTCGAGGCTGGAGACGAAGCGCAGGATCTTCTTGAGCGCGCCCTGCCCGACCTCGGTGACCGAGCCGATCTGGTTGCCGTTCTGGTCGAAGACGCTGTACTCGTTCGTCAGCTCGATCAGTTTGGCCTTCTGGTTGACGACCAGCACGGGTTCGGAGAACAGCGTGCCGCCGCCGGCGCCGCTCGGGGCGACCCCGGCCTGCTGCTGCACCTGACGCTGGACACGCGCGTCGGGAGCCGGGGCGGCCGGCCGGCCGTAAGCCCTCGGCGCCTGAGTGCCCGGCGCCGCCTGCTGCGGCACCTGTGCCGCGGCCTGGCCCTGCTGATCCGCGTGGGTGTGCTCGGTCCACTGGGCGCCGTCCCAATACCTCAGGGTCTGGGGTGCACCGTGCGGATCCGGGTACCAACCTGCAGGAGTGTTCGATTGCGTGGTCACCGGGGCACACTACCCCGGCCGCACGTGTCCCTGGCCAGCCCCGGGCGACAAGGGGCCCACCGCGTGTGCGTCGTGTGTCGCATGTCCTACTCCGTGACGATGGCGGGGTCGCTCACACCGGGACGCCCGTTCTCCACGTGCCCGGCGAGGCGCCGCAGGAAGGACGGGTCGGCGTCGCAGGTCACGGTGAGGTCGTACCAGCGCCTGCTCGCTCCCAGCCCGACAAACTGGCACACGGTGGCGCCGGGCCGCACCGCGACCGTCCTGGCGTGTCCCCCGTATCCGTCGGACACCTTCAGCCGCACTGTGCCGGAGCCCTTGTTGGTGAAGGTCAGCTCCAGCCCGTCGCCGGCGTGCCGTGCGGTGACCTCGGAACCGGCCTGCTTGCCAGGACCCTTGAAGACGCGCAGGAAGCCGTTCGGGCCGTGGACGGTCAGATCGTACGAACCGCCCGAGTACGCGGAGTTCCAGGTGTCCGACACGGTCTTCCCCGCGTCGGTGGTGTACGTCCACGGCCCGTCGGCGCGGTTGCCGGACGTGACGAGGAAGGCGGCACCGGCGTGCGCCCCCGAGGCGAAGGCCAGGGTGAACGTTCCGGCCGGGGCGTTCACCGAACCATCCACGTGGGGCGCGTACTTGAGCGGGCGCGTGAGCCGCGGTCCGTGTTCCTGCCTGGGCAGTACGGGGTTGGCGGGCGGGGTGGGGACGTAGTCCGGGTGGCGGTCGTGGTCCGGGGGCTGATAGCCGTCCGTGGCCGGGAGCGGCACCGGCCTGCTGTCCTTGTGCGAGAAGTCGAACGCCGAGGTGAGGTCGCCGCATATCGCGCGCCGCCAGGGCGAGATGTTCGGCTCGTGGACGCCGAAGCGGCGCTCCATGAAGCGGATGACCGAGGTGTGGTCGAAGGTCTCGGAGCAGACGTAACCGCCCTTGCTCCAGGGCGAGACGACCAGCATCGGCACGCGCTGGCCGAGTCCGTAGGGACCGGCCGGGTGGCTCGTGCTGCCGGTGAAGAGGTCCGGGCCGACGTCCACCGTCGACTTGCCCTGGGCGGCGGAGGCGGGCGGGAACGGCGGTATGTCGTGGTCGAAGAAGCCGTCGTTCTCGTCGTACGTGATGAACAGGGCCGTCTTCGCCCACACCCCGGGGTCGGAGGTGAGCGCGTCGAGGACCTGGGAGACGTACCAGGCGCCGTAGTTGGCGGGCCAGTTGGGGTGCTCGGTGAAGGCCTCGGGAGCGACGATCCAGGAGATCTGCGGCAGCTTGCCGGAGGTCACATCGGCCTTGAGCTGGTCGAAGAAGCCCTCACCCTTGCGGGCGTCGGTTCCGGTGCGGGCCTTGTCGTAGAGCGGGTCGCCGGGCTTCGCGTCCTGGTACTGCTTGAAGTACAGCAGCGAGTTGTCCCCGTAGTTGCCCCGGTAGGCGTCGTTGATCCAGCCCCAGGAGCCGCTCGCGTCGAGGCCGTCGCCGACGTCCTGGTAGATCTTCCAGGAGATCCCGGCCTTCTCCAGCCGCTCCGGATAGGTGGTCCAGCTGTAGCCCGCCTCGTCGTTGCCGAGGACCGGGCCGCCGCCCTGGCCGTCGTTACCGGTGTAACCCGTCCACAGGTAGTAGCGGTTGGGGTCCGTGGAGCCGATGAACGAGCAGTGGTACGCGTCGCAGATGGTGAAGCTGTCGGCGAGCGCGTAGTGGAAGGGGATGTCCTCGCGCGTCAGATACGCCATCGTGGTCGAGGACTTGGCGGGTACCCACTTGTCGTACTTGCCGCCGTTGAACGCGGTGTGACCGTCGTTCCAGCCGTGCGGCAGGTCCTGGATGAACTGCATGCCCAGGTCGTCGGCGTCGGGGTGGAACGGCAGGATGTCCTTGGTGCCGTCGGACTGGTGCCAGACCGGCTTGCCGCTCTGGAGCGTCACCGGCCGGGGGTCGCCGAAGCCGCGTACACCTCTGAGCGTGCCGAAGTAGTGATCGAAGGAACGATTCTCCTGCATCAGGACGACGATGTGCTCGACGTCCTCGATGGTGCCGGAACGGTGGTGCGCGGGAAGGGCCGCGGCGCGCTCGATGCTGCCGGAGAGCGCGGTGAACGCGGCGGTACCGCCCGCGAGTTGGAGGAAACGGCGCCGATTCACATGAGACATGAAGGGGATGTCCTCTTGTCCTGACGGGGCATGGATCGCCCGATGGTGAAGGAACCTGCGCGAAAGGAGTGTTCCAGGAGTACCGAACGTCAGGAAAGGGCGCGATGGCGCCCGTGTGAATGTCAGCGGTACGCGAGATGAGCGTCTTCGCCGTCGGCAGGCTGTTCCGCAGGGCTCAGATCCTGCTTTCCGTGGCCGTGTCCGCCGAGAGGCGTTGGGCCGAGTAGATCGGGATGACCGACAGGAGAACCAGTACCGCCGCCACCACGTTGACGACCGGGGCCTGTTGGGGGCGGGTCATGTTGTTGAAGATCCAGATCGGGAGGGTCTCGATGCCCGGTCCGGCGGTGAACGTCGTGACCACGATCTCGTCGAAGGACAGGGCGAACGACAGCAGCGCGCCCGCGACCAGCGCCGAACGCACCAGCGGGAAGGTGACGTCGACAAAGGCCCGGAACGTGTCGGCGCCCAGGTCCATCGCGGCCTCCTCGTAGGTGCCCGAGGTGCGGCGCAGCCGCGCGACGACGTTGTTGAAGACGACCACGATGCAGAAGGTGGCATGCCCCACGACCACGGTGAACAGGCCGAGGCCGACGCCGAGCGGCGCGAGCACCGTACCGAACGCCGAGTTGAGCGCGATGCCGGTGACGATGCCGGGCAGCGCGATCGGCAGGACGACCACGAACGAGATGGCGTCCCGGCCGAAGAAGCGGTACCTGGCCACCGCGAAGGCGATCAGCGTGCCGAGGACCAGGGCGATCGCCGTGGCGCCGAGCCCCGCCTTCACGGAGACCCACAGCGCGTCGCGGGCTCCCGCGTTCTGCCAGGCGACCGACCACCAGTGGAGGGTCCACCCGGGCGGTGGCCAGCTCGCGCTGCGGTCGGGGTTGAAGGAGTTGGCCAGGACGAGTGCGAGCGGGACGTAGATGACGGCGAAGCCGAGGGCGGCGGCGACGCGCAGCGCGATGCGCGCGGAGCGGGACAGTTGCATGACGAGGGACCTCTTCTAGAGGCTGCTGAGCGCGCCCGTACGGCGCATCGCCAGCAGGTACAGCACGATGACCACCACCGGAACCGTGCCCAGCGCGGCGGCCATGGGCTGGTTGAGCTCGATGTTGGAGTACACGAGGTTGCCGATGAGCTGGGTCTTGCCGCCGACGATCTGCACGGTGATGTAGTCGCCGAGACTGAGCGAGAAGGTGAAGACCGAGCCCGCGGCGACGGACGGCAGCACCATCGGCAGGACGACCGAGCGGAAGGTGCGGGAGGGGCGCGCGCCGAGATCGGCGGACGCGTCCAGCAGGCCGGAGGGCAGCTGCTCGAGGGCCGTGTGGATCGGCAGGATCATGTACGGCAGCCAGAGGTAGGTCAGGGTGAGGACCGCCGCGGGCAGTCCGAAGCCGGGGCCGCTCAGACCGAACGGCTTCAGCATCCAGTCGGCGAGCCCGCCCTCGGACAGGATCAGCCGCCAGGCGTACACCTTGACCAGGTAGCTCGCCCAGAGCGGGGTGAGGATCGCGACCACCAGCAGGGGGCGCCACCGGGGCCGGGCGACGCGGGCGGTGTAGAAGGCCAGCGGGAAGGCGATCACCGCGCACAGGGCGGTCACCGCGAGGGCGACGCCGACGCTGCGCAGGATGACCTCGCGGAAGACGGGTGTCGTCAGCAGGTCGTGGAAGTTGTCCGTCGACCAGGTCTTCACCACTTCGGAGGTGAAGGAGTCGGTCGTCCAGAACGCGGACACGAACAGCACGCCGAGCGAGCCGAGGTAGAGCACGGCCAGCCACAGCAGCGGGGCGGTGATCAGCAGGGACAGCCGCAGCCGCGGGCGGCGGTGCAGCAGCCCGGCGAGCCGCCGGACGGTGGTCCGTCCGGCGGCGGGCAGGGGGGCGGTCATGGTCGTTCTCAGCCCTTGATCTCGGTCCATGCCTGGACCCACTTGGCGTACGGCACGCACTTGACGTCCGTGCGGCCGTCGAGGCACTGCTCGATGGGCGTGTTCCAGAAGGCGACGTTCTTCCAGTACGCGGTGTCGGCGGCGTGGAAGGTGGTGCAGAAGTTCTTGTCGCTGGTCTCGGCGCACGCCGTGGCGTTGGAGGGCGCCTCACCGAAGTACTCGGCGACCTGGGCGTTGACCTTGGGCGAGATGATCCAGTTCATCCACTGGTAGGCGCAGTTGGGGTGCTTGGCCTTGGACGAGAGCATCCAGGTGTCGGACCAGCCGGTCGAACCCTCCTTGGGGACGAAGGCTTCGACCTTGGCGCCCTCCTGCTTCGCGAGGTTGGCGATGACCTGCCAGGTGGTGCCGACCACCGAGTCACCGCTCTTGAAGGCGGAGACCTCCTTGAGGTAGTCGCCCCAGTACTCGCCGACATTCGCGTTCTGCTTCTTGAGCAGGTCCACCGCCGCGTCGAACTGCTTCTGGTCGAGCGCGTACGGGTCTTTGATCTTCAGCTCGGGCCTGGTGGCCTTGAGATACAGCGCCGCGTCGGCGATGTAGATCGGGGAGTCGTACGCGGTGACGTGACCCTTGTACCGGGACGCGCCGTCGAACACCGCGGACCACGAGGTCGGCGCGGGCTTGACCTTGTCCGTGTTGTACATGAGGAGGTTGGCGCCTCGGCCGTGCGGGATGCCGTACGCCTTTCCCTTGACGGAGTTCCAGGGCTGGAGCTTCAGATCGCCGAAGACATCCTTGTAGTTCGGTACGAGACCGGTGTTGACGGGGGCGGCATCACCGGAGGCGATCAGTCGCAGGGAGGCGTCGCCGGAGGCGGAGACGGCGTCGTACTCGCCGGTCTTCATCAGCTTGACCATCTCGTCGGAGCTGGCCGCAACCTTGGAGTGGACCTGACAGCCCGTCTGCTTCTGGAAGTCACCGACCCAGTTGACCTTGGGGTCGTTGCTGCCGTTCTCGACATACCCGGCCCAGGCGATGAGGTTGACCTGACCCTCGCTCCTGCCGAGCTTCGACTGCTCCTTCAGGTCCGGCGGGTTGAGGCCCTTGGACGAGGAAGAGCCGCCCGAGCCGCAGGCGGTGGCCGCCGCCAGCAGCACCGTGACGGCGGCCGCGGCTTGGATGGTACGGGTGAGACGCACGACGTTCTCCATGGGTGACGAGGGCCTGACGGGGGTCAGCGGGCGTCGGGGACCTGGACGGTGTGGCGGCGGTGCCACTGGAGGCGCACCCGGGAGCCGCGGAGGGCCGCGACGTCCTCGGAGGAGGTCTCCAGGTTCTGCTGGAGGGCGGTGAGACGGCCGCCCGCGTCCAGGTCCACCAGGAACCGGGTGGCGTCGCCCAGATAGACCACTTCGGCGACGGTGCCGGCGGCGGTGGAGTGCCCGGGTTCGTCCGCGTCGGCCGAGTCCTTGAGGACCCGGATCTTCTCGGGCCTGATGCTGTACGTGCCCGTGGCGCCCACGACCCGTTCGGCAGCCTCCCCCTGGAGCAGGTTCGAGGTGCCCACGAAGGACGCCACGAACGCGCTGGCGGGCCGCTCGTAGATCTCGGCGGGGGTGCCCACCTGCTCGATGCGGCCCTGACTGAAGACGGCGATACGGTCGCTCATCGTCAGGGCCTCCTCCTGGTCATGGGTGACGAACACGAAGGTGATGCCCACCTCACGCTGGAGCGCCTTGAGCTCGACCTGCATCTGCTCACGGAGCTTGAGGTCGAGGGCGCCGAGAGGCTCGTCCAGCAGAAGCACCCGGGGGCGGCCGACGAGCGCGCGGGCGAGCGCGACCCGCTGTCGCTGGCCGCCGGAGAGCTGTCCGGGCCGCCGCTTGCCGAAGCCTTCGAGGCGTACGCCGGACAGCGCCTCGCGGGCGCGCTCCAGCCGCTCGGCCTTGGGGACCTTGCGGACCTTGAGACCGTAGGCGACGTTCTGCTCGACGGTCATGTGCGGGAAGAGCGCGTAGTCCTGGAACACGGTGTGCACGTCGCGTTCGAAGGGGGCGAGCCCGGTGACCTCCTGCCCGGCGAGCTCGATGGTCCCCGCGGTGGGGCTCTCGAAGCCGGCGATCATGCGCAGCACGGTGGTCTTGCCGGAGCCGGACGGGCCGAGCATCGAGAAGAACTCGCCGTCGGATATGTCCAGATCAACACCCGCCACGGCAGTGGTGCCGCCGAAATCCTTCCGCAGCCCCCGCAGTCGGACCGCGCTTCCCTCCATGGCCGGGAACCTTTCTGGTGCATCCTTACGTTGAACAAAAAGATATGAATTCATAGTTCAAATCTCAAGACCCCATTAAGGTAAAGCTTGAGTCAACGCACAAGGTGGTGGCCGTGAAGCACAACGCCGTGAAGCACAGCAGGGACGGCGGGGCCCGCAGAGCCGTGTTCACTCCCGTGGACACCCGGGCACGCGTCGAGACGGTCGTCCGCCGGCTGGGCGACGCCATCGAGCTGGGCCTGCTCGCCGACGGGGAGCAGCTGCCCGGCGAGAGCGAGCTGGCGGGACAGCTCGGCGTGTCCACCGTGACCCTGCGGGAGGCACTCATGGCGCTGCGGCAGCAGGGTCTGGTCACCACCCGGCGGGGCCGTGGCGGCGGCAGCTTCGTCTCGCTGCCCGCCGTCCCTGCCGAGGAACGCATCAGGGTACGGCTGGCAGGCTGGAGCACGGAGGAGCTGCGGGACCTCGGCGACCACTGGGCGGCGGTGTCCGGCGCCGCCGCCCTGCTCGCCGCCCAGCGCACCGAGCCGGAGGACCTCCAGCCGCTGCGCCGCACCCTGGACGAGTTCGCGGCGGCCGAGGACGCGGCGGCGCGCAGCCGGGTGTACGGCAGGTTCCATGTGGAGCTGGCCGCCGCCGCCCAGTCCGCCCGGCTGACCCGGGAGCAGGTCGCGCTGCAGACGGAGGTGGGGGCGCTGCTGTGCCTGGTCCTCGGGGACGACACCTACCGCGAGGAGGTGGCGGCCCGCCATGGCGCAGTGATCACGGCGGTGCGGGACGGCGCCCATGACGCGGCCAGGGAGCTGGCCGAGAGGTGTGTCCGGGAATCCACGGCACGGCTCATCGCGCTGCGCCTGGCTCTGTGAAGCACGGGCTCCTTCCTCCGTGCGACTCCGAGCTCCGGCGCCGTCGGCGACCTGAACGCCGACGGAGCCGGAGCTGCCCAGCGGCGGTCTCAGTCGCTCGAGGCGGGGACCACGCTCAGGTGGCTCGCGGTGCGCCGGGGCCTATGGCCGGTGCGCAGTACGGACACCGGGCGGCGCGCCTCGCGCAGCACCAGCGTCAGCCTCGAATACCCCACGTCCCGCAGGGTCTTGGGGGTCTCCCGCACGACCCTGCAGTCCGCGCCCCAGCGCGGGTCGGGGTGCAGCAGCGGACGCACCGCTCCGTCGTGCTCCGTCGCCTCCGGCCCGACCGCGCGGATCCAGTGCGGCAGCCCCTGCCGGTAGGCGGCGTCCATGATCGGATCCTGCGCGATGTCCCGGCGGATGGACTGGAGTTCATGGTCCTGGCCGTACCGTTCCACCGCCTCGGCGAAATGCGCCAGCATCGGCAGGCACCAGCTCGCCTCGTGCTCCCCGAGCACGGTCGCGGCATCGGGGTGGAACAGCACGAACCGCAGGAAGTTGTCGCCGGGCATGGCCGTCGGATGCGGCGCGACGGCGCGGAAGAGCGTGTGGAACGCGGTGTTGGCCACGACGACGTCCCAGCGGTGGTCGAACACCACGGACGGGAACGGCACGGCCTCCATGAGCGCGGCGTAGTCCTGGAGGTACGCCCGTGCTTCGGCGCTGTCGGGGACGGGACGCGGCTGCGACCGCTGCCCTCCTGCCTGAATCCCCATCGGGAGGTCACCCCTCTTGCCCTTGCGGCCTTCACGCGGCGCCTTGATCCTGCTGCTCCCGATCGAGTCGTGTCAACTATCGTGGCATTTGGCGCGCGTTGACGTCCGAATCTCGCCACAGTTGTGGCGAGACCTGGATGTGAGTTCGAGGAAACGGCTAATCTCCGGTTGGTTCAGGACGACCACGACAACCACGACGACCAGAGAGACGTAGGAGACCTGTCGGTGACGGATGGCTTTGAGGTTCCGGGCGCCACGGCGACGGGTCTGCTGCCGGCCGTCGTGGCCCGTGTGACCGCCCTGGCCGGCCGGCTGGGTGTGCCGCGCGAGGAGATCCTCGACGTCCCGCGTCTGTCGGTCGAATCCGGCGTACCGGAGCCGGTGGTGAGGGCGCTGCTGAGGGGTCTGCCCGCCGGGGAACCGGATCTGCAGGCGCGCTTCCTGCAACGTCTCGACCTGTTGCGCCACACCCGGCTCAAACCCAACGGCCGCAAGTACACCCAGCAGGAGATCGCCGACGGCGCGGGCATGTCGCGGCAGCAGGCGGGCGCCCTCATCAACGGGGACCGGCGTCCCACCATGGAGCACTGCAACGCGATCCAGCGCTTCTTCAGAGTGCACGCCGGATTCCTCACGGCCGAGGACCACGAGGCGCTCGCGAGTGCCCTCCAGCGCTGTGAACAGGAGCTCCTGCAACAACTCGCCGACCGCGAGCGCGCGGCGGCGGCCGAGGTCACCGACGACCCTCTGGAGCGGCTCCTCCAGGACCATGGCGTCCGCGGTATCGCCTGGCGGGCGGCTCAGCTGCCCACCGACCAGCACCGGGACAAGGTCGCCGAGTGGCTGGACATGCTGCTGGAGAGCGTGAGGCGGCCCGGGTCCTGATGCGGGGGAGATTCGTGGGTATCGGAAGGGAAATGCGCCGCCTGTGCGGCGAGTTGGTCGCGGAGCTGTCGATTCCGGCACCGGCGGAGCCCGCCGAGCTGTACGCCGCGCTGTGCGACGGCATGAGCAGACGGCGCGGCCGTCCCGTCCAGTTCCGTACGGCCGCCTTCCCGCCCGGGACTGCGAGCGGCCTCTGGCTCGACATGAGCGATCAGGACCTGGTCGTCATTGAGGAACGTACCGTCCCCGACCACCAGTTGGTGATACTCGGCCACGAACTGTGGCACATGAACGCCGGACATCATGGCCACCATGTGGACGGCGCCGCGGTCGCGGCACGTCTGCTCAGCGACGACGCGGACCTGCGGGCGACGGTGCGGAAGGTCGCCGCCCGGACCCGGTTCGACCTGGCCGACGAGAAGGACGCGGAGAGCTTCGGACTCCTGCTGGCCAGCAAGTGCCGTACCTGGCTCCCGGGCTCGTCCCTGCGCCGGCCCCTGCAGCGTGACGATCTGGCCGGGCGGCTGGAGGCGTCGCTCGGATACCGGGGGCCCAGGGCCGAGGCGTGAACGACTCGAGCTACTACTTGCCGGCGGTGGCGATGGCCGTCGCCACCGCTGTCAAGTCCCCGGCGCTGGTGCGCGCGTGGCGTGATCCCCTGCTGCGGTCCGTGTGCACCCTGCTGGTGCTCGCCGGCCTGGTCTTCTTCTTCGCGGCCCCGCCGACGATCGCCCAGGTCAACCACATCACCGGGATCCCCAACGTCTCGGCACCACTGGTCTACTCGCTCCTGTGTGCCTTCAGCGCCTCCTGCCTGGTGCTGATCATCAACTGGCGAGGTGGTCCGCCCGAGGTGACCCGCCGACTCTCACGTCGCTGGATGGCGGGGTACGGAGTCGTCAGCGTTTCGATCATCGTGCTGTTCGCCCTCGGCCGGGCACCGCTCGAGCGGCTGCGGGACCTCGACACGTACTACGCCAACACCCCGTTCATCCGCGAGATGATCGTGCTCTACCTCGCCGCGCTCACCGTCGCGGGCGTCGCCATGAACGTCATGTGCTGGCGCTGGGCGCTGCAAGTGCACGGCTGGCTGCGCGCCGGGCTGCTGATCATCGCCTTCGGCTTCATGTTCAACATCCCCTACGCGGCGGCCAAGTTCACCGCCGTCGTCGCCCGCTGGAACGGCCACGACCTCGACTACCTCAGTACCGACACGGCGCCTGTCCTCGCCTCCGTCGGAGCTCAGGTCAGCGCCGTCGGCTTCTGCGTACCGCTGGCCTGCCAGCGCATCGGAGACACGTGGAGCACCTGGTCGACCTACCGTCGTCTGGGCCCGCTGTGGCGGGAACTGAAGCCTGTCTCCGCCCACGCGGACCGCACGGTGCGCATCTCATGGTGGTCTCCCGCCGAACTCCAGGTCACCCAGAGGGAGTCCGACATCCACGACGGGATGCTCGCGCTGTACCCCTACTTCGACTCCGAGGTGCGTTCGGACGCGTACGAAAGCGCGGTTGCCGCAGGTTCCGAACCCGGCCGGGCGCGGGCGGAGGCCGACGCGGCGATGGTGACGGCAGCGGTGCGGGCCAAGGCGGCCGACCCGGAGGGCAGGGTCATCAGCGCGGCGGACGCCGACGCACCCGCGCACGCCGAGGGTCCCCGCGATCTCGTGGGGATGTCCACCGCCTTGCGTCAGTCACCCGTTGTCGCGGCCGTCCGAGCGACGACCGCGACCAGGTCAGAGAGCGACTTCCATGAAGAGACCCGCTAACGCCTCGCAGGGCGCGGCAACTCGACACGCCGTGGTCATCGGTGCCGGCATGGCCGGCATGCTCGCCGCGGCCGCGCTGTGCGCACACACCGACGTGACGATCATCGAGCGCGACCGGCTGCCCGAAGGACCCGAGCCCCGGAAGGGCCTGCCGCAGGCACGTCACGCACATCTCCTGTGGTCCGGCGGCGCACGCGCCATGGAGAGCCTGCTCCCCGGGGTGACCGACGCATGGCTGGCGGCCGGCGCCCGGCGGATCCCGCTCCCCACCGGCCTTGTGACGCTGCAGCCGCAGGGAGGCTGGATGCGGCGCTGGCCCGAGATGGAATTCATGATCTCCTGCAGCCGCGACCTCCTCGATTCGGTGGTCCGCTCACGACTGGCCGAGCATCCGCGAGTCAGTTTCCTGCCGGACACCGAACTCCTCGCTCTCGAGGGCGACGCCTCCCGGGTGACCGGTGTGCGGGTCCGCACCCCCGAGGGCACGGAGCGGGTCCTGGCCTCCGGACTCGTGGTGGACGCCTCCGGCCGCGGTTCCCGGGCGACCCGCTGGCTAGACGCGCTGGGAGTCGCGCAGGCTCCGCTGGAGGAGGTCGACTCCGGGCTCGGATACGCGAGCAGGCTCTTCCGTGCCCCGGGGGGCGCCGAGGATCATCCGGTCATCAATGTGCAGCCCGACGCCTCGGATCCCGTCCCGGGGCAGAGCGCGACCATCGTGCCCGTCGAGGGCGGGCGATGGCTGGTGACCCTGTCGGGCACACGGGGCGGCCAGCCGAGCAGCTCCGCCGACCGGTTCGAGTCGTTCGCACGCGGGGTCCGGCACCCCCTTGTCGGCGAGCTCATCTCGGGGGCCGAGCCCCTGTCGGACGTCGTCGTCACGCGAAGCACCGTGAACCGGCGGCGATTCTTCGAGAAGGTCGGCTCCTGGCCCGAGGGCTTCGTCGTTCTCGGCGATGCGGTGGCGACGTACAACCCGGTCTACGGGCACGGGATGACGGTGGCCGCGCAAGGCGCGATGGCTCTGCGCGACCACGTGGTCCGGGACGGCATCGCGGCAAGGGGCCTGGCCCGGCAGGTGCAGAAAGCCGTGGCACGTCCGGTGTCGGTCGCCTGGGAACTGGCCACGAGCAACGACATCCGCTACCCCGGCGCTGTCGGCGAGCAGCCCGGTCCGCTGCAGCGGCTTCTGGGCCGTTACGTCGACCGGCTCATGGTGACCGCGCCCGGCCGCCCGCTCGTCGCAAAGGCCTTCCTCTCCGTGATCACGCTGTCCGCGCCGGTCACGGCCCTGGTCAGGCCCGAGATCGTCCTGGCGGTGCTCCGAGGACCGCGCCTCCCCCGGCTGGTCGCACCGCCGCTGACGGACATCGAGCGGGAGACCGCACGGCGCACACCGGACGGCTCGGACGCCCTGAGCTGATCCCGGTACGGCCACGCGACCGGCAGCACCACCGCCCACCGGTGGCTGCAACTCCCCCCTGCGCGGCCCGGGTCGGCGCCCGATTGTCAGTGGCGCACGGCAAGCTTGAAGTACGCCGACCCGGGCGCAAGGCACCGCCCGCGAACCGGGCGGGCGTGTGCCGTGCACATAGCGCCGTGCGACTCCCGTCGCCCGGCCGACCCGGGGAGAGCCGACCCATGACGACCGCCGTCCTGACCGACCGCCAACGCGCCGCCGTGCAGGCGTATCTTCGTCTCCTGAGCACCGTTCGCGCAGCCTTCGACGGTCCGCCCGATCCGCGCCGACCACCCGTGGTGCCCACCGCCGCACTCGCCGAGGCGGACCGCGCCCTGGCGGAGGCGGGACTCACCGGGACCGAGGAGGAGTTCTTCCGGATCCTCGGGGACTGGTGCCCCCGGTGAGTCCTCGGATCCCTGGGTCCTTGGGTCCTCTACCCCTTGGGTCCCCGACTCCTTGGTGACTCAGGTGTTGGTCACGACGACGGACGTCGCGACCAGGCCGCGCCCGATGGTCCAGAGACCTTCGAACACCTCGACACGGCGGCCGGCGACCACCGGCCCCGGGACAAGCAGCCGCGCGCGGAAGGCCCCGCGCAGGCCCTGGCCGTCGCCCGGGTCGATCGCCATCTCGGCCTCGAGGAAGTCGAGCCACTGCCCGGTCAGGGGGAACCATGCCTTGTAGACGGACTCCTTGGCGCTGAAGAGCAGCCGGTCCCAGTGGACGGACGGGTGGCTGCGGGTGAGGTCCCGCAGCCGCTCCCGCTCGGCCGGAAGGGTGATCACATCGGCGACGCCATCCGGCAGCGGCTCATGGGGTTCGGCGTCGATGCCCAGCGAGGCGAGTTCCCCGGCCCGCGCCAGCGCCGCGGCGCCGAAGCCCTCACAGTGCGTCATGCTGCCGATCACACCGTCCGGCCAGCGCGGTGCCCCTCGTTCACCGGGCACGATGGGCTGCTCGGGCACCCCGAGCTTGGCCATGGCCCGCCGCGCGCAGGCCCGTACGACGGCGAACTCCCGCCGCCGTTTCTCGACCGCCCGGGCGACGGCGGCCTGCTCCTCGGGATAGAGAAAAGCACCCTCGGCTATCTCGTCACCGTCGTGCGCCTCCATCACGGCGACCGACGCCGGGAGCAGCTCCTCGAACACCTGCGTGTACCTCCATCGGCAGAATGCGGCGCAGCTTGCCGGGTGGTCCCGGACGCGGGCCCCATTCGCGGGGGTATCCGACCGACACCTCTTCGAAGCGGACGCCCTCGTGGTGGGTGGTCCGCGGAATATGCAGATGACCGTAGACCATGCATGCGACACGGAACCGCCGGTGCCAGTCGGCGGTCAGCCGGGTGCCGCACCACATGGCGAACTCGGGGTACCGCAGGACATCCATGGGGTGCCGGTCCAGCGGATAGTGGTTGACCAGCACCGTGGGGAGTCCGTCGGGGACGGCCTCGAGGC
The DNA here is from genome assembly GCF_040644155.1 of Streptomyces sp. NPDC047022. Lineage (NCBI taxonomy): Bacteria > Bacillati > Actinomycetota > Actinomycetes > Kitasatosporales > Streptomycetaceae > Streptomyces > Streptomyces sp. NPDC047022. The sequence continues at coordinate 73,433 of NZ_JBEYVV010000029.1, forward strand.
GGCGTTCGGTCTCCGCGACCCGGACCCGGCACCACGCCTCCCGGCTCGGGTACGGGTCGGGGTGCAGCAGGTGCTCGTCGGTGCACACGATTCCGGTGCCCTGCGCGTAGGCGAGCCCCTCCTCCTTGGTGGCGCAGTCCTTGGGCAGGAACGAGTAGTCGTAGAGCAGGAAGAGCGGGGCGATGACGGCCGGCCCGCCGGGTCCCTCCCAGACCGGGTAGGGGTCCTCGGGTGTCGTCACCCCCAGCTCCCGGCACAGCGCGACCAGGTGCTCGTACCGCTCGACGCCGCGCAGCGTGACGGTGTCCTTCGGGTGGGTCCACAGCTCGTGGTTGCCCGGCGCCCAGATGACCTTGCGGAATCGGCCCGCGAGCAGCTCCAGGGCCCAGCGGATGTCGGCCACGGTCTCGGCCACGTCTCCGGCGACGAGGAGCCAGTCCTCCTCCGACGAGGGGTGCATCTGTTCTACGAGTGCACGGTTCTCGGGATATCCGATGTGCAGGTCACTGATGGCGAGCAGCTGTCCACGGCTGTCCGTCGACTCCACCGTCGCCGCCCCTTTCGAAAGCTGAATGGGAACACAAGAACACATCGTGCCGTCCACGGACAAGAGCGACCCGCGACCGGCTCCCGGGCGGCTCCGGAATCCGCCGGAACCTTGTCCGAAACGCTTCGCGGGTGCGTTGCCCACCGCGATCGGGTCTCGTTCTCTTCCACGGCACCCAAGCCACGCGAATCCGTAACACGCGCGTAGCCGTGACGGGGCGCACAAGGCCCTATGATCGCCCCAACACAACCGCCACGGACGCCCTTTCGCGTACGGCGGTTCGGTGTGCCTCCCCCTCCCCTGGCCGGGCACGGCCTGCTCTGCCCTGCCCGCATACCGTGAAAGGCGGCCTGCATGGTCTCTCGCGTACGCGTCTGGCTCAACCGCACGTACGCGGAGAACGTGTTCTTCATGGATCAGCTGCGGAGAAATCCCAGCGACCGCGCCGTGGAGATCCACGCCACGCACGGCGACCCGGACTCGCCCGTGCTTGCCGCGGCGGACACCGCCGATCTGGAGCCGGAGGGCCTGTCCCCGGCGGCGTACGTCGAGTACGCGCTCGACCAGTGCGCGCGCCGCGGTATCGATGTGTTCGTGCCTCGTCTGCACCAGGAGGCCATCGTCGCGCACCGCGCCGAGTTCGAGGCGGCCGGTACGGCCCTCCTCGCGCCCTCCGCCGAGGCGGTGGCGGTGTTCCAGGACAAGGCGACCGCCTACCGGGCCGCGCAGGCGATCGGGGTTCCGGTACCGCCGTGGTGGCGGGTCACCGGCGAGGACGAACTCATCGCCGCGGTTGAAGAGTTGGAGGCCGTGGGTCACCGGGCCTGCTTCAAACCGGCGGCGGGTGCCGGTGGCGTGGGTTTCCGCACCGTCACCCGTGCCCCCTTCTCGCTGGTGCACCTCAGCGGGTTTCCGAGCGCGTACGTGCCCCTGGACCTGGTGGTGCAGGCGGTGCGCGCGGCTGAGGAACCCGTCGACTGGCTCGTGATGCCGCGCCTGGAGGAGCCCGAGGTCTCCGTAGACTGCCTGACCGGGCGCGACAACCGCATCCGTATGGCGGTGGGGCGCACCAAGAACGGCCGCCGCCGTGGTTTCACCCTGCGCGAGCAGTGGCTGGAGCCCGCGATCCGGCTGGCGGAGGGCTTCGGGCTGCACTACCTCTCGAACATCCAGTTCCGGATGTACGGCGACCAGCCCGTGCTCCTCGATGTGAACACCCGTCCGGCCGGAGGACTGCACCAGCTCTCCCAGTGCGGGGTCAACGCCCCGTGGGCGGCGGTGCAGCTGGCACTCGGTGAGGATCCGGGCGAGGTGAAGCCGCCGTTCCTGGGCACGGACTACACGGTCGTGTCGGGCCCGCGGCCCCTGCGCTCCGCCTCGCTGCCGCATCAGCGAGCCGAGGAGCCGGAGCCGGTCCAGCCTCCGGTGGTGCCCGCGGTGCCGGTCGGCCCGGTGAACCAGGCCGGGATCGGTGCGGCGCAGGCCTTGCCCCTGTAGGACGTCAGCCCCGGAGAGATCTTCACCCACCGGTATGGACCAATCCTCCCCCAAGCCTTGACACCGCGATTGGTCCATACCAACTTGGTTGCGCACCCTTCTGCACTCCCCAGCACTCCCCGAACCCCCCATTTCCTTCAGGGAGATCGCGTGCGCACACTTCTCGGACGTTCCAGACGCGCCTTCTTCGCCCTCCTGGGCTCCGCCGCCCTGGCCATGGCCGGAGCGGTCGCGCTCCCCGGGACCGCCCAGGCGGCCAACATCCTCTCCAACCCCGGCTTCGAATCGGGCGGGCTCTCCCCCTGGTCCTGCACCGGCAATCTCGGCTCGGTCGTCTCCAGCCCCGTGAACGGCGGGTCCAAGGCCCTCGCGGGGGCGGTGACATCGAGCGACGACGCCCAGTGCGCCCAGACCGTCTCGGTCCAGCCGAACACCACGTACACCCTCAGCGGCTGGGTCCGCGGCAGCTATGTGTTCCTCGGCGTGGACGGCGGTGCCTCGACCTGGACGACATCCCCGTCGGCCTACAGCCGGCTCTCCGTCTCCTTCACCACCGGTGCCTCGCAGACGAGCGCCGCGGTCTACGTCCACGGGTGGTACGCGCAAGGCACGTACTACGCCGACGACTTCAGCCTGGACGGCCCGGGCGGAGGCGGCGGGGGCTCGGACACACAGCCGCCGACCGCGCCCGGGAACCTGGCCTCCACCGGCAAGACGTCCTCCAGCGTGTCGCTTTCGTGGTCGGCCTCGTCGGACAACGTCGGCGTGACGGCGTACGACATCTACAGCGGCGCGAACCGGGTGCTCAGCGTCTCCGGTACTTCGGCCACGGTCGGCGGCCTGGCGCCCAGCACCTCCTACACCTTCACGGTCAAGGCGCGAGACGCGGCCGGGAACGTCTCGGCGGCCTCCAACGCCGTTGCCGTGACCACGAGCGCGGGCAGCGGCGGCGGCTCCGGGTTCAAGCAGGCCGCGCCGTACCTCTACCTCGGCTGGGGAGACCCGCCGAGCGCCACCTCGGTGATGAGCGCGACCGGGATCAAGGCGTACACGATGGCGTTCATGCTGGACTCCGGCGGCTGCACTCCCGCCTGGGACGGCAGCAGGCCGCTCACCGGCGGCACCGACCAGAGCGTCATCAACCAGATCCGCGCCGCGGGCGGTGATGTCGTACCGTCGTTCGGCGGCTGGCAGGGCAGCAAGCTCGGCGCCAACTGCTCCTCCGCGAGCGCGCTCGCCGGGGCTCTGCAGAAGGTGATCGACGCCTATGGCCTCAAGGCGGTCGACATGGACATCGAGAACACGGACGAGTTCGAGAACGAAGCGGTCCAGGCGAAGATCCTCACGGCGCTGAGGACCGTGAAGGCGAACAATCCGGGCCTGCGGACCATCGTCACCTTCGGCACCTCGACGACCGGTCCGACCTACTACGGCAACCGTCTCATCGAGCAGGCGCAGTCGCTGAACGCGAACATCGATGTGTTCACGATCATGCCGTTCGACTTCGGCGGCGGCTCGGACATGTACGGCAACACCGTGAACGCCGCCGAGGGCCTGAAGGCCAAGCTGAAGTCGACCTTCGGCTGGGACGACGCGACCGCGTACTCCCACATCGGCATCTCCGGCATGAACGGCCTGTCCGACCAGCAGGAGAACACGACTCCCGCGATCTGGCAGCAGGTCCGGGACTGGGCGAACGCGCACCACATCGCCCGGCTGGCGTACTGGGCGGTCAACCGTGACCGGCCGTGCGCGGGCGGCGGCGTGGTGAGCAACTGCTCCGGCATCAGCCAGGACAACTGGCAGTTCACGTCCATCACGGCCGGGTTCACCGGCTGAGAGCCCGGTGTGGGGGTGTCCGGCCGGACACCCCCACACCGCTACCTGAGATACGCCAGTCCGGGGTGCACGGCGATGTAGTCCTCGAGCAGCCCCCGCGCCACGGCGACCGAGTCGACCAGCGGATGCAGCGCGAACGCCCGTAGGGCCGTGGCGCGCGAACCGGAGCCGGCGGCGGACAGCACATCCCGCTCGACGGCCTTCACGGCGCACACCAGTCCGGCGGCGTGGCCGGGCAGCGGGTCCACGGCAACGGGATGCGCGCCGTTCGCGTCGGCCAGGCACGGCACTTCCACGACCGCGTCGGCGTCCAGCACCGAGAGCGTGCCGCGGTTGCGCACGTTGAGGATCAGGGTCCTGCGCTCGTCGCGGGCGATCGCCCGCATCAGGGCGAGTGCCACCTTCTCGTAGCCGCCGGAGAGGTCGTCCTCCTCGCGCTCGCCCGCTCCGGCCGTCTCCCGGTTCTCGGCCATGTACGTGGTCTCGCGCTCGGCACGGGTGCGGTCCCAGGTCGCGTACGCCGAGGCTTCCGGGCGGCTCAACTCCTCGTAGAAATGACGCTGCTGGACGAGCAGGAAGGCGCCGCGGGTCTTGTCCGCCTGCTGGTAGGCCCGTACGGCCTCGCGGTTGAAGTAGTAGTAGTGCAGGTATTCGTTGGGGATCGCGCCGAGTGACCGCAGGAAGTCGGCGCCGAAGAGCCTGCCCTCCTCGAACGAGCCGAGCAGTACGGGATCGTCGAGCAGGCGGGGCAGTTCGTCGCGTCCCGCGACACGCAGGCCGCGTACCCAGCCGAGATGGTTGAGGCCGGCGTAGTCGATCCAGGCCTCCCCCGGCCTCACGCCGAGCACCCGGGCGATACGGCGGCCCAGGCCGACCGGTGAGTCGCAGATACCGATGACACGGTCACCGAGGTGGCGGGACATGGCCTCGGTGACCAGGCCCGCGGGGTTGGTGAAGTTGATGACCCAGGCGTCCGGGGCCAGTCGCGCCACCCGCCGCGCGATGTCGACGGCGACCGGAACGGTCCGCAGGCCGTACGCGATGCCGCCCGCGCCGACCGTCTCCTGACCCAGGACGCCCCGAGCGAGCGCCACCCGCTCGTCGTCCACCCTGCCCCGGGGACCGCCGACGCGGATCGCGGAGAACACGAAGTCGGCCCCGCGCAGGGCCTCGTCCAGGTCCGTGGTGGCGCTCACCTCGGGCGCGTCCGGCACGCCCGCCGCCTGCTCGGCCAGCACCCGGGTGACGGCGGACAGCCGCCCGGCGTCGATGTCGTGCAGCACCACACGGGTGACGCGTCCCTCGCCGCGGTCCCCGAGCAGTGCCCCGTACACGAGCGGCACCCGGAATCCGCCGCCGCCCAGAATCGTCAGGTCCACGTCCCCGCCTTCCCGCCGCGCTAGGTGGTGACGTTACCTCCCCGACGCCGCGGCGGCGGGAGGGCTCACTGCTTCCACAGCAGGCGGAGCGCCGCGTTGACCACGTAGAGGCAGACGAAGACCGTGGCCCAGACCGGTCTCCCGGCGGCGGCCAGTGCGGCGGCACCGGCGCCGAACCACAGCACCTCCAGGGCCACGCGTCCCGCCCCGCGCGCCGGATACCGCGCCCGGGGCGAGCCGAACAGGGACCACACCGCGATCATGGCCACCGGGGCGCCGACTCCCAGGAGCACCTTCACGAGCCACTGGCCGTCGGCGGACACGCCCCACAGGACGACCGCCGCGTACACGGCCAGCTCCAGCAGGAACATCAGCAGCAGATTGAGGGATCTCAGCGGCTTGAGCATGACAACTCCTTCGTGGTCGGGTGATCGTAGCGCCGCCGCAGGCGCGGGCCACCGGGCCGCCATCGAGTCCACCCCGGGCCTTCAGGGCGGCTTCATCCGGGAGCCCTGGGAGCGCGGGATCCTCCAGCGCGTGAGTGACGCGAGAGCGGCCGGGCGCGGCGATACGGGGCTGTACGGCGACGGCTCGCCGGTGCGCATGGAGTGCTTCCGGCACGAGGGCATCGTCATCGCCAACCGCCAGCGCCTGCGCGGCCTCGACTGGCTCAGCGCGGAGTGGGAGCTGTCGTTCGCGGACGGCGGCACGCTGACCGCCCCGGCGGCGCTTCCCCGGCTCGCTCCGGGCGAGTCGTCCGCCGTGCACCTGCCGTTCGCCCTGCCGGAGCACGGTGGTGAGGCCTGGCTGACGCTGCGGATCCGGACGGCGGACGACGAGCCGTGGGCGCCGCGGGGCACGGAGGTGTCCGGACCGCGCGTACGGCTGCGGTGACGCGCGTCCGCCACGGTGACCGTGCGGGTCGATCCATGGTTCTATGCCCTCCCCATCTCCCTCAACATGGCAGGTTCATGATGATGAAGCGTCAACTGTTCGCTCTGGCCGCCTTAACGGCCGCCTTCACCCTGAGCACGGCCGTCTCTTCGGTGGCCGCCACCCCCTCCTGGCAGGAGACGGGCACCGCGTACACCGGCAGCCTGACCGGGGGCGAGGGCCTCGCGAGCCGGGCCGACGGCTCTCTGCTGTACAGAGGGCTCGGCAGTATCCCGCTGGATCTGCGCATCAAGGGCTGGAACCACGTCGGCGACCCGGACATCGCACAGGGCTACACCTTCGACGCGTACCAGGGCCCGGACACGGCGACGTCGAAGATGTTCGAGGTGACCACCCCGGACGGCAAGCGCTACGACTACGTCCACCAGCTCGATTCCGGCGAGGCACTGAACAACTCCTTCGACAGCGTCTCCCCGGACAGCCAGTGGATGGTGTCGGGCGAGTGGGGTGACCAGAACCGGCTCCAGGTCTTCCCCACCCCTCTGCTCAACCCCTCCACCCCGCGCACCGGCGGTGCGCTGCCGCAGGCCGGGCAGATCACGCTCGACAAGCCCGTGCGCAACATCCAGGCCTGTGACTTCGTGAACGAGACCCGGCTGGTGTGCGTCTCGGACGACGGCTCGCGACAGCTGTTCCCCGACGACCGGCCGCTGCTCCAGGTGGATCTGCCGCACAAGCTGGACGGGCAGCCGATCACCGGACGGGTGACCGACCTGCTCGCACTGCCCCAGCGCAGCCTGTGCACCGGCACGTTCGAGGCCGAGGGCGTCGACTACGACGCGGCTCGCGGCGTTCTCCGCGCGGAGGTGGTCCAGCCCGGCGTGTGCGTCGTCGCGACGACCGTGTACTCGTACCGCCAGCAGTGACGCGCGCTCCTGGCCGGGGTGCTCCCCGGCCAGGAGGTACGCCAGGCCCTAGGTGCGCCTCTTGGCCGGAAAGGTGCTTCTCCTTTCCGGCCGCGCCGTCACCGGCCGGGCAGAGCGGCCATCAACCGCCGGTCCCTGGGGGCCGGTTTGCGCTCCAGGCGGGAGTCGAGCAGCCGACGCGCCGCCTCGCAGCGGCCGGCCGCGACCAGAGCGTACAGCAGGGTCTCCTCGACCACTTCGCGCTGGGCCGCGCTGCCGCCGACCCTGCGCAGCACGGGCAGGACGGCGTCGAGGCCGCGCGCCGCCTCCTGGAAGCGCTCCTCGACCAGCGCGGTGAACGCCTCGCACAGCGGCACAATGACCTCGCGCTGCACCGTGTCCGCTCCGGCCGCGTGGTCGCGCAGCCTGCGCAGGGCGGCCACATCGCCCACGGCGGTGAGCGCCACGGCCGCGTGCAGCGCCGTGAACGCGGTCGCCGGCCGCTCGACGACCTCCCGGGCGACACAGTCGAGCACGTCCTCCGCGGGCATCTCACCCGGCCAGCTGTCGCTCAGCCGCGCCCGCCACAGCAGCGACCCCGAGTCGACCAGCGCCCGCACCCCTTGGACGCGGCCAGGCGCGAGCTGCGCGAACCACCGCCTGCGGACGGCGGCCGGATCGTCCAGAGCCAGTTCGTGCAGCGCGATGTGCCAGGAGAAGTGCGCCCGGTGGACGGCCCCGCGCCCCTGCCCCGACACCCATCTGTCGAGCCAGTCACGGCCCGCTTCATGGGCGCCGGACTCGTAGTGGACGTGGGCGAGCGCGTGCACGGCGTGCCCCGAGGCGGGTTCGGCGGCCAGGGCACGGTGGGCGAGTTCGCCCGCCTCGTGGTAGCGGCCCTGGCCCTGGCGCAGGAAGGCGAGCAGCGAGGTGTGGAACCAGTGGCCGTCGTAGGCGGGCGAGGCCCGCTCCACCAGCGGCAGGGCGTAGTCGTCGTCCAGGTCGGCGACACCGGAGAAGGCGATGGTCGGCACGGCCGCGGCCAGGGCGAGCGCGTCGCCCGGGTGGCCGTCGAGGTGTCTGAGCAGTACCGAGCCGTCCGTGTCCGTGCCGTGGACGCGGTGCGTGACCACGTCCACGAACGAGCGTTCACGGTCGTCGGCCCGCTCCTGCGCGCAGCGCTGTGCGTCGGCCAGGGCCCGGGGTACGTCGACGTCGGCGCCGCACTCGTGGCCGAGCAGGGCGAGGGCGGCGTGGCCGAGGGCGAAGCCCGGGTCGAGCGTGACCGCCCTGCGGAAGGCGTCCTCGGCGCCGGACCTGACCTTGAGGACGCGGTCGAGTCCGGCGCGGTGGGCGGCGGCGGCCTCGGCGTGCGTGGACAGCGGGAGCCCGTGTCCGTCAAGGGGACGGCGGCGGGAGGGGCGTGGCGCGGGGGTGAGCGGGGCGAGCAGGTCCCGGGCCAGCTCGGCGGCCTGTGTCCGGATCTCGGGGACGGCGGTGGTTTCCCACAGCTCGCCGCGGCGCGGGGCACCGAGGGTGAACAGCGGCCGGCCGGCGCGGCCTTCGGCGTCCAGGAGGCGTCCGTCACGGGTGGCCACGCCCAAGCCCAGAGGGCCGGATACGGCGGCCCCGGCGTCGAGGAGCGAGCGCCACAGGGAGTCGTCCGGGCGGGGGCCCGGGCCCGTGCAGTCGATGACCCATCCGGCGCGCAGCTCACGACCGTCGGCGAGGGTCACGGTCACCGTGCCGTCCGCTCCGGGGTGTGCCGCGGCGATACGCCCCGCGTGCACCCGTAGCCGCCGTGCGGCCCGTGCCCGTGCGAGCGCTTCGCCCGTGGGCGGCGACATCCGGTGCCGGTGCGTGTTCCAGAGCGCCCCGTCCCGCTCCAGGAACTCGGCACGCTCATGCGGTGTCAGGCCCTGCCACAGTTCCGCCGTGAGGGGCCGCAGGCTGTCGAGCGCCGGACGCCAGTCGCCGTGCAGGCGTACGGCCCGGCCGACATGGCGGTACACGGACCGTCGCATCCGCTCCAGGGACGCCCCGCGCAGTCCCTCCGGCGGGGCCATCGCACCCGCCGGGGTCAGGGCATGGGGCTGCGGAACCAGACCACCGCGCGAGAGCGCGTGCAGCGCACGTCCGGGGCGGTCGAGGCTGAGCACCAGGTCGACGGCGGTCAGGCCGGTACCGACCAGCAGCACATCGGCGGTGTCGCCGAGTGGTGCCTCCAGTGCGCCCGGGGCCCAGGGCGAGGCGATGAACCGGGACCATTCCCGCAGCCCGGGCGGGGCCCATCCGCCGTTCCCGGCGGCCGGTCCGGTGGCGAGGACCACGCTGTCCGCGGCCAGGAGTTCGCCGTCCGCCAGCCGGAGTTCCATCCGCCCGTCGGCGCCGTCCGCCCAGGCCTGAGCTCGTGTCCGCACCCGGCGTACGCGCACCACGCCATGGGCGCGGACGATGGCCTGGCCGAGGGTGTCGGCGACGTATGCGCCGAAACGGTAGCGCGGGACGAAGTCCGCGGCGGTGATGCCGCTTTCGCCGTGGCGGCACAGCCAGCGGGTGAGATGGCCGGGGTCGTCCGGGTAGCAGCTCATGCCTCCCGCGGGCACGTTGAGCCGGTGCCGGGGGTCGGGGGTGGAGTAGGCGGTTCCGCGTCCGGCCTCCGGAGCCGGGTCGACCAGCACCAGGTCGAGGGGGGTACGACGGCGCGCCGCCGTCTCACAGAGCTGGATGGCGGTCATCGCTCCGGCCGCGCCGGCTCCGACGACGGCGACGGTGTGCGGCGCGCGGGCCTGGATCAAGTCTACCTCCGGCGGTCGTGGGGCCCGGGGACATCGGGGGACACCCAATCTCTACTCTGTCCCGCATCGGTGGCACCGGGACAACGAGGCTTTCGGCCCAGTCTCCCCAAATGTCTGCCCAGGAGTACCAGGAAGCGCGCCTCGGGTTCAGAGGTTCAACCCATACGGCAAACGCGTGACGCGCACGCGGAGGCGGCCGTCCGAGGAGAGCGTGCCGCAGGCTCCCGGCTCGGGCCGGACCGTCAGCTTCCCGGACTCCTTTGCGGCAGTCCGCTTCAGACCCTGAACTCCGTTACAACAAAAGGAGTTTGCGGGCTTCACCTCTTGACGTCCCCGAGTGGCGGAGAGCACATTGTCCGCGCGGCGTGGGAGCGCTCTCACGCACATTGAAGCGTCTCCCCCGCTTTCGGCGCACTCGCACGCCCCCACTCCGTACGTGAAGAGGCAGCCCATGACGCACACTTCCGGCACCCCCACACGACGCCTACCAATACGCCGCGCGCTCGTCGCCGCGGTCGGCACGACAGTCCTCGCCATGACGGCCGCCCTGGCCGCCGTTCCGCCCGCGGACGCCTCCGCCCCCACACCCCCCTCCGGCTGGTCCCAGGTCTTCCTGGACGACTTCAACGGCACGGCCGGATCAGGAGTCGACACATCCGCCTGGCAGTACGACACCGGGACTTCGTACCCGGGCGGAGCCGCCAACTGGGGCACCGGCGAGGTCGAGACGATGACCTCCAGCACGAGCAATGTCTCACTCGACGGCAACGGCGATCTGCTCATCACCCCGCGCCGCGACGCCTCCGGCAACTGGACCTCGGGCCGCATCGAGACCACCCGCACCGACTTCCAGCCCCCGGCGGGCGGCAAGCTGCGCGTGGAGGCCCGCATCCAGATGCCCGATGTGACCGGCAACGCGGCGGCCGGCTACTGGCCCGCCTTCTGGATGCTGGGCGCGCCCTACCGCGGCAACTACCAGAACTGGCCGAGCGTCGGCGAGCTGGACATCATGGAGAACGTCCAGGGGCTGAACAAGACGTGGGCCACCATGCATTGCGGCACCAACCCCGGCGGCCCGTGCAACGAGACCACGGGCCTCGGCAACTCCACCGCGTGCCCCGGCGCCACCTGCCAGTCGGGCTTCCACACCTACACGATGGAGTGGGATCGCTCGGTGAGCCCGGAGGCGATCCGCTTCTACGTCGACGGCGTCGTCTACCAGACGGTCACAGCGAACCAGGTGGACGCGACGACCTGGGCCAACGCCACCGAACACGGCTTCTTCGTCATCCTGAACGTGGCGATGGGCGGCGGCTTCCCCGCGGCGTTCGGCGGCGGCCCGACGGGCGCCACCGAGTCCGGGCATCCGATGGTGGTCGACTACGTGCAGGTACTCCAGTCCTCGGGCGGCGGGGGCGGTAACACTCCCCCGCCCCCGGGCAACCGGGACGCCTACGGCGCCGTCCAGGCCGAGTCGTACGACGGCCAGTCGGGCGTCGGCACCGAGACGACGACGGACACCGGCGGCGGCCAGAACATCGGCTGGCTTGCGAACGGCGACTGGGCCCTGTACAAGGGCGTGAACTTCGGCTCCACGGCGGCCACCCAGTTCTTCGCGCGGGTGGCGAGCGGTGCGGCGTCCGGGGTCAGCGGCCTCGTGGAGGTACGCCTGGACGGCCGCGGCAATCCGCCCATCGGCAGTTTCGGGGTGGGCAACACCGGCGGCTGGCAGAGCTGGAGGACTGTCCCGGCCAACATCAGCGCGGTGACAGGGACGCACGACGTGTATCTGACCTTCGCCAGCGGCCAGCCCGCGGACTTCGTGAACGTCAACTGGTTCGACTTCGGTCACTGAAGGAAGGCCCCGGGCGGGGCGGCCGATGACGCCGCCCCCTCGGGCAGGTACCAGCGGACCGGACGCTGCCCACCGGACGGGCAGGACGGGGGTCCTCGGTCACCGTCGCGAGAGAGCCTCACAGGCACCCCAGTGTGTGATACGTGGCCCGGGTCGTCGCGGCGACCCGGATCCACGTGCGGTCGCGGGCCACGAAGGCCCGGCCCGCGGCTCCCCAGTCCTGTCGTCTCTCCGGGCTGTGGAAGAGCCCTTCCAGGGCATCCGCCCAGGCCGTAGGGGCCTGCGCCGGGACAAGTACTCCGCTCACCCGGTGTTCGACCAGTTCCCTCATGGCCGTGAGATCGCTCGCCACCACGGGAAGACCGCTCGCCATCGCCTCGACCGGCTCGTACGGAGGCACCAGCTGACACACGCGATCGTCCGTGCGCGGGAGCGCGAACACATCCAGTACCCCGTGGTACGCCCGCACTTGGCCGTGCGGCACCATGCCGGTGAACAGGACCGTTCCGTCGGTCAGACCGAGTTGCGCGGCCGCGGTCTCCAGCGCCCGGCGTTCGGGGCCGTCGCCCACGAGCAGCAGCCGCACCGGAGCACCGCGGCGGCGCAGTCGGGCCGCGGCTTCCAGGAGGGTGTGGGTGCCCTCAGAGCGGGTGAGGGTGCCGACCGTGCCGATCACATAGTCCTCGGGGCCGATGCCGAGGCCTGCGCGCAGGGCCCTGCCGTCGGGCGGTGGTGTGAGGAAGAGCGGGTCGACCGCGTGGGGGGCGACGCGCACCCGCTCCTCGGGCACACCGCGCGAGACGATCTCGGCCTTCATCGCCTCGCCCAGCGTCAGGACCGCGTCGGCCTCGCGCATGCAGTGGGTCTCCAGCTCTCGCAGCGCGACGTATGTTGTGTCGTCGCGGGAGCGTCCGGGTGCCCTGGCCAGCCAGCTCTCCTCCGGGAAGTCGCGCACCTCGTGCACCACGGGCAGCCCGTACGCGTCGCGCAGGGCCAGCGCGACACGTCCGTCGCCGTGGTCACCGGCCGCGTGCAGCACCGAGGGGCGCAGCCGTTCCACGAGCCGCGCGGCGAGTTCCGCGTTGCGTGCGAGGGCGGGTCCGGAGCCGTACGGCAACCAGCGCGGCAGCAGGCGGTGCTGGGGCACGCCCTCCAGCAGGTCCAGGGACCGTGCGTCGAACACCCCCTGGGTCACCGGGAAGCCGATCCGCGTCACCACGTGCGGGTCGAGTCCGGCAGCGGACTGCGCCCGGGCGAGCGCCTGCGTGCGCAGGGCGGGTCCGGCATGCCCGTGTGGAAGCCCCTCCGGAACCAGGTGCAGTACGCGTCCGGGCACGGGCCGTATCGGACGTCCCGGCGGTGGCTGCACCCGGGCGGGGGACCCGGCCAGGAGACGCTCCCGCGCTCCCGGTGAACGCCCTGCCCCGGACGGCAGCGGACGTACGGCGAACAGGACCGCGCGCAAAGGGTCGTGGCGCAGCTCTGCCCAGGCCACTGAAAGGGCCAGGGTGAGCGCGCGCACAGGGCGGCGGGGCGGGCGACGCGACATGAGATCAGATTAAGACGGCAGGGCCCCGGCCAGGCGAGATGCCCTCCGTGCCACCCGGACGGCGGGCGCGCGCCGTCAGGCCCGGACGGTGCGTGCGACGGGGGCGCGACATACGCGCCGGGCTCTCGCCCCGACAGGCGGGCGATCCCTGGACGGGCACGCCGGTGGGCAGCCACGCAGGCCAGGAACAGAGCGTGTCTCCGGGATCCGGTCAGGCGGAAATCCGTCCGTCGACTCGACCGGCCGACAAGTGATTCACCGACGGCGGCGGCAACAGCGTCACGCTCAACACCCCCTCCGACTGCGACTTCAGGCCCCCTGCGGTGAAACCCGCCTTCTGCCCCTGAACGGGTCGGCCGCCGTTGAGGGGAGCGAGCCGGGTCGCTCCCCTTCCGGCTCAACTGTGCCGTGGGAGGAGAACCAGTGCCGCAGCAGGCAACGTTCGCCCCGTCGCGGCACCAGACCCCGCGAGCCCGGCCTGATCCAAACGGGAGGCCCAAGGGTCTTTCGTTTGGATCAGGCCGGATCAGGGAGCGGGGTCTGGTGCCGTGCATCGCAAGGCGGAGGAGGGCGTCATGGCGGAGCCATGGCAACC
>NZ_JBEYVV010000030.1:0-85099 GCF_040644155.1 Streptomyces sp. NPDC047022
TGCACGATCGTGCGAACGGTGTCGGTTTCGAAGACCGTGTCGCCGTCGACCATGACCACCAGTTCGCAGGAGGCCGCGGCGAGCCCGGCGTTGAGTGCGCCGGGCTTGCCCGCGTTCTCCTGCCGGATCACCCGCACTCCCGGCAGGTGGAGCGATTCCACCAGGTCGGCGGTGCCGTCGGTGGAACCGTCGTCCACCACGATGATCTCCACCGGATGGTCCGAGGCGAGCAGGGAGCGTACGGCGGCCTCGATTCCGGCGCTCTCGTTGTATGCGGGGACGATGACACTGACCGGTTCGGTCACCGGCGGCCCCCAGGACCGGGCCCGGCGTCCGGTCCGCAGCCGTCGGTGCCGGCGGGCCGCGATGAGTACGACCGCCGCGCGCAGCACGCTGATCGCGCCGGCCGCGTACATCAGCACGCCCAGCAGCCACACGGCCCAGTCGCCGGCCTGAAGCACGTTGATGAGGGCCATCCCCTGCAGGTGGTCGCCGAGCCCGGCGCGCTGGACGGGCCCGGCCATGCCGACCGCGGCGCCGACCGTCGCGAACCGGAAGCCCTGCCCTTCGAGCCGTGGGATCAGGACACTGAGCGCGGTGACGGTCTGGGACCGGTCACCGCCGGCGTCGTGCATGAGCAGGATCTGCCCGGCGCGGCCGTGGGGGGTGGCGTTGGCGAGGATGCGGTTCACTCCGGGGCGCTGCCAGTCCTCGGCGTCCTGGGTGGAGAGCACCGTGACGTAGCCTGCCGCGTCGGCCTGCTTGAGGACGGCCCAGTCGGCGTCGTCCAGCGCGTCGTTCTCCGAGGAGTAGGGCGGCCTGAGCAGTGCGGTGGTGACGCCCGCAGCGCCTGCCACTGCCAGCTGCGTCTCCCGAAGTTCCAAGGACCGCTGCCATGGGGCGAGGCTCGCGAGGTCGGGATGGGTGAAGGTGTGGATGCCGATCTGATGGCCTTCGGCGACGATCCGGCGGACCAGTTCCGGGTGGGCCACCACCTGGGTTCCGACGACGAAGAAGGTCGCGTGCACATGGTTGCGGCGCAGCACGTCGAGGATGCGCGGCGTCCAGACGGGGTCGGGGCCGTCGTCGAAGGTGAGAGCGATGGTGCGAGCCTTGACCGGGGCGGTGTGCGCTGAGGCGGCGGCGTCTGCGATCACGGGGCCGCCGTGGGTGACCTGGCCGGGCACCGTCTCGCTGCGGCCACGGGGGCCCGTCACCTCGTCCGCTGTGATGCCGAACATGTGGTGGGTGTAGCCCTGCAGCAGGAGGGCCATCGTCAGGGTCACAGCGAGCACGCTCAGCAGGAGCCAGTGGGGGTGTGGTGTGATCTGGCGGGCGCGGCCTCGGCGGCGGGCAGGAGCCTTCCGGTGTCGACTGTCGGTCACGTCAGGGCCTTGAATCACTTCACGGGTCTGTGGGACGAGCCCAGGGCGCGCCCCTTGGAGGAGGGGGGGCGGGCGACGGTCGCCGTGGGGACCGCGGGCCCGGTCGAGGCCGGGGCGGTGGTCGTGGTGGGCGCAACCGTGGGCTGGGACGTGGTCGCGGGGGCGGCCGGCCGGCCGGCGGAGCTGGGGGCCTTCCGCCCGGTAGCGCCGGAGTTCTTCTGTTCCGCGATGGGTCCGGTGTCTTTCGGGGAGTGTCCGGCGTCAGGCGGGGAGTCGGGTGCGGTCGCCTGGGGCGTGGCCGAGTGCGTGGGGTCCGCCTGCGGGACGAACGGAGAGCTGATGGTGGGGCCGCCCAGCATTGCACTGATCAGCAGGGCGACATAGCCGCCGGCGGGAATCACCAACAGCCGGGCCGCGCGAGCCACGCGACGCTGGCGTCGCCCGGAGGAATCGACGAAGACCGGACGCACGGACTCGCTCGTGGATGTGTCCGGCTCCGGCACAGGCCGGCTGGGTATGCCGACCACCGGAAGCCGCGCGGTGAGGACATCACCGTGCTCGGGGTACCACGTCGCCGTCTGCCCCGTCGGGTGCGTCCACAGGGCGGGCTGGGCCCCGTCCCAGGGCGGCGGGGCGGTGTCGGTGGTGACGCCCCCGCCGTACTCGTGGCTGTAGGCATACGTGTGCCCGACGCCGTCATACGGATCCTCGCCGTACTCCGCTCCGCTTTCGTCTGTCCACCGCACGAGTCGTGTCCCCTTGTCCCGGCCGACCGACACTGTCGCCCGCTTGGAAAGAGCGAATGCGGCCGGAAGTGTTACACCTGGGGCCGGCAGAGCGGACGAACCAGCTGGAAAAGGCATTTCGAGCGAGACCGTGGAGCACAAGTGGCGATCCACAGGTCAGGTCGGCAGCCACTTCACCACAGCGTCACCACACTCGGCCGTCTGTGCGTAGAACGTCCTCAGCTCCTGGTGCGCCGCGGCGAACGCAGCCCATGTCTCGGACTCCGCGGTCGCGCCGCCATAGCGCGGCAGCAGTTCCTCGCGTGCGAAGAGCCACAGCGCGTCGAAATCGGCGGCGCTCAGGAACCCGGCCACACGGCGGGCCTGGGCGGCCGTCAGCACCAGGAGCTGCGGCTTGTGCCGGTCGCGGCGGAACACCGGCCGGCCGCCGAGCACCACCTGGGCTTGGGGCGGCTCCTCGGCACGCTGGAGGTGCGGCCCGGCGTAGATGCGCTCTTGGTCCAGATAGCGCTCGTCCAGAACCTCCTCACGGTGCCGACCGCCTGGGTGCCGGACGGCCTCCAAGCCCTCCTCGAATTGTCGTTCCAGCCAAGTTGCACTGTTGCGCAGGGCCGGGGGCGGCACCGCGCGCAAACGGAGGTACGGACTCATGCTAGAAGGAGCGCACGGCGACACCGAAGCGTCACGCGCCTGCTCGCTCCCCGTCCCTCGGCAAGGCGCTCACCGCTTCGCCAGGGACGGCGCACTGCGGCTGCTGTGCCGCGAGGCGACGGCGACCGCGCCGGACCCCGGGATCCGCGGATGCGGTGAGATCCGCGGTCCGCACCCGATCACCCGCCGCCGCCCCCACGTCCTTCGCAGCGCCCAGGTCCCTGGGGTCTTTCGTTTGGATCAGACCGGGCTCATCCAAACGAAAGACCCCAGTCGCGCCCACGTCCCTCGTCGCGCCGCTCACGGGCGGAGTCAGCGGCAGCACGGAAGGGGGCCGGCGCCGATACCCGGCGCCAGGCCGCACCGGTTTGCTCGCTCGGCGGCTGCACGGCACCGGCCAGTGAAGGACCACCGGCCCCTTGTGACACTTCTGTGAGCGCAGACGCTGTTCAACACAGGAGCCGTCAATGCGATCGGAGCGCGGCGGACGGCAGGGACTCGCTATGAACCCGGTGCGAACGAGGACAGTCTTGGGCCAGGTACGGCAACCCCGGCGCGTACAGTCGTACGACGGGGAATTGGGCGCTGCGGTCGCACGGGCCCAGGACGGCGACGAGGCCGCCTTCGCGGTGGCCTACCGGCTGGTGCAGCCGGGCCTGCTCGGCTATCTGCACGGCCTGGTCGGCGACGACGCAGAGGACGTGGCCTCCGATGCCTGGCTGGAGATAGCCCGCGACCTCGGACGCTTCAAGGGAGACGGGGCCGGATTCCGCGGCTGGACCGCGACCATCGCCCGCCACCGGGCCCTGGACCACCTGCGCCGCCAGCGCACGCGACCCCGGGCCGGCGGGACCGAACAGGACGTACTGCACCTGCCCGCGCGGCACAACACTCACGACCAAGCCCTGGAGTCCCTCTCCACCGAGCAGGCGCTGGAACTGGTCCGCGCGCTGCCGCAGGACCAGGCCGAGGCCGTGCTGCTGCGTGTCGTCATCGGTCTGGACGGCCCCGCCGCCGCACGCGTCCTCGGCAAGCGTCCGGGAGCAGTGCGCACGGCCGCCCACCGGGGCCTGAAACGTCTCGCCCGCCACCTGGGCGTCGACCGCGAGGCGGACGAGGGTGTGACGGATGAGACTTCCCGAACGCTGGGGGAGTGGACATGAATGACGCGGGTGACAGTGGGCGGTTGGAAGGTGCCGGGCTCGGCGCCTCGGCGAATCGATTCGGTCGGACAGGAACGGAAGCGGGCATGGGTGAA
This sequence comes from Streptomyces sp. NPDC047022, assembly GCF_040644155.1. Classification (NCBI taxonomy): domain Bacteria; kingdom Bacillati; phylum Actinomycetota; class Actinomycetes; order Kitasatosporales; family Streptomycetaceae; genus Streptomyces; species Streptomyces sp. NPDC047022. Next base: position 4,041 of record NZ_JBEYVV010000030.1, read on the forward strand.
CGGCTGAGCGGCGACGGAGTTCCGGTCCGTCACCGGCAGGTGCACCCCAATGGCACCTTGCCCGGTCCGTCGGGCGTGCATGACTCCGCAGCGCTGACGACGGTGCTTGCCACCGCCCTGCGCACCGACCGCCTCGACCCCGAGGCCGAACAGCGGGCGCTGGCCGCCTTCCGAGCCGCCGCCCACAGCGCTGGCGCACGCCAGGCTCGTACCCGGCGCCGGGACGACTGGCGGCCGCCCGAGGGGCGGCGTGTCCGGCATCCAGGGCGGATGGCGTTCGGCGTGGTGTTCGCCAGCCTCACTCTCAGCGGTGTCGCGGTCGCAGCCATCGGCTCCGTCGGCTCGCCCAAGGGCGGCGGCGGTACCGGCCGGGAGACCGCCCACCCGTCGGCGGTCGCCCCGGGCCGGCCGGGCGGTGCCGCCTCGTCGACGTCGTCATCGACGTCCTCCGGCGACCCCGGACGGACGGGCCGCCCCTCCCCCGCCCAGGACACCGAGGCCCACTGCCGCGCCTACGAGCAGGCCGAGAAGCACAGCAAGGCGCTCAACGCGACGGCCTGGCAGCAGCTCGTCGCCGCCGCCGGCGGAAACGACAAGGTCGCCGCGTACTGCTCCGAGCAACTGAGGCGGGCGACGGCCTCGCCGAGCAAACCGGCCGGCACAGGCAAACCCAGCAAGCGCGCCGCGGACCCCGGCAACGACACAGCAGGAAACACCGGCACACACGGCAACAGCACCTCCGGTGCCAACCCGGGCAGCACGCACAACGCGACGGGGAACAATCAAGGGGGCAGCGGGAAGCACGAGTAGCCCCGCGCCTTGCCCGATCCACAGCCCCATCGAGTCATGGCGGCACTCTTCGGACATCAGCGAAGTGGTCGTACAGCTGTGACTTGCTCGTACCGCCGGCCGCCCTCACGTCGTCGAGGGTGACGGCATTGACACCCTTGACGTGAACAAGCTCGGCAGCCGCTTGCACGATTCGTGACCGCGTCATTGCACCGCGCGCCGTCAGGCGGCGCTTTTGCCGAACAGCTACCGATTCCGCCATAGTGGAAACGTCACTACCGGAAAACCTGCTGTCGGCCGGGCCGCCGCTCAGCCTCGTGCCCCTCCGCAGCAAGCCAGTCGCACCACCTGCTCCGCGGCAGATACCGGCCGATCCGCTTCGGCCGCCGCACTGGTCGATGTTGTCTCGCTCGGCGATTCCCGGGGAGCGACAGATGGACGCATCGGACGAACTCCTTCAGAGGGCTACCCCGTCGGCTCTCTTGACCCTGGACGGCGCCATCCGCTGTCTCAACGCCGCGATGGCCGAAGCACTCGGCAGGCCCTCGGAACAGTGCGTAGGCCGCCGTTTCAGTGACCTGCTGGCCGAAGACCAACGCATCTCGGCTGAGAGCTTGCTGACGCACGGGGCCACGACGAAGAGTCTTGCGATGCGTGCGTTGGAATTCCCCGGGACAGGCGGAGCGTCTGTGGTCTGCCTTGTCGAGGCGCGACCGGTGAAGGTTCCCGCAGACGGCGAGCAGCTTGTGTGGGTGCATTCGTTGGACGCGGGACATGACCTTGGTGGTCTGCTGATCCCATTCGGTCTTGCGGCCAAGACTGCCGGTCTTGGCCTTTGCATGTGCTCACCCGATGAGCACCAGGTGGAGTGGCTGGGTGGCGCACCTGCCCTGGCCGTGCTCTTCCCGCAGGCGTCGGTGTCCCTGTCCATGGTGATCCGGCGAGTACACCCTGATGACCGAAAGGACGTGCAGCGGCTTGTGCGCTCGTCCGCCGCCCAGTCCCCGTGGATCAGGTCGCGGTTCCTTACCGAGCACGACGGCTGGCGCGTCCTGACCAGCCAAGTCCGCCGGATCAGGCTGGGATACGGCGGTCCCGAACGGGTCTTGTTGGTGATCCGCGACGACACCCAACTGGAGGCGCGCCGGAAGGACATGCTGGCCGCGGTGAGTGCTGAGCGGCAGCGCGCCGAGGAGATCGCCGCGTTCTCCTCCGCGCTGTTCACCGCCGCCACCGAGCAGGAACTGCAGCAGGTCGTCCTGACCCGGCTCGCCGCGGCCCTCGGCGGTTTCGGTGCCCTCCTCGCGCTCGTCGACGACGGGCGCTTGCGGCTCTCCTCGGATGCCGGGATCCCCACCTGGCAGGCCGATGCTCTGCTCGGCCCGTCGCTGGACGAGGACCGGCCGCTGCCCTCTGCGATCCGTACCGGTCAGCCGCAGTTCATCCCCAACCAGGAGGAACTCGCCCGCTGTTGGCCGCACGAAGACAGCCGGCCCTCCCCGGGGCCCGGTCCCGACCTCGCCATTTCGATCACCCCACTCAGCCCGGTGGGCGACCCGCCACTGGGGGCCTGGGCGGTGACCTACGACAGCGAGCGCCCCCCGTCCCCGGAGCAGCTCGCCTTCATGACCACTCTGGCCGAGCTGGCAGGCCAGGCACTCAGATGCATCAGGTTGCAACAAGCCCAGGTCGAACTGTCAACAGCACTCCAACGAAGCATGCTTCCCACACTGCCCGAGCACCTCCCGGGGCTGAAGATCGCCGCCCGCTACCAGCCCAGCCGGGCCGGGCTCGATATCGGCGGAGACTGGTACGACGCGTTCTTCTTGCCCGACGGTGCGGTCGCGCTGGAGATCGGCGACGCCCAAGGGCACGACGTGGATGCCGCAGCTTTCATGGGACAGGTGCGCTCGTCCATGCGCGCGATCGCCGCCCACGAACCGGGGCCGGGAACCGTGCTGACACGCACCAACGAGCTGCTCGTCACGATGGACGCACGACGCTTCGCCAGCTGCACCATGCTGCACATCGATCCGCGAAACGGACAGGTCATCGGCACAAGCGCGGGCCACGTGCCGCTGGTCTTGGCGCGCGACGACGGCAGCCACGACATCCGCATACTTTCCGGCGGGCCGGTCCTGGGAGTCGTGCCCGAGACCGACTACCCCGAGGAGACCTTCACTCTGGAAGAGAACACCGCCCTGGTCCTGGTCACCGACGGCGTCGTCGAAGGGCCGGGGTTGTCCCTGGAAGCCGGGCTGGAACGAGCGGGAACGCTGGCCGGCCAGGCCCTCCACGACCGACTCGACGTCGAGGCGACGGCAGACCGGATCCTCGACGCCGCGGCCGCGGTGGATCACCGCGACGACGTGGCCGTACTGGTCATCCGACGCGGACAGTAGTCACGGTGATGGCGCTCGCAGCGGGATGAGCCGGGTGGCAGCCCGGCGACCACGTGGTGGCGGTCGGTGAACTCCCTTCGGCGTCCCGGCCGTTCACTGGACCCGCTGCCCTTGCGGGCCTGGGCTTCCCGGCCGCCGTCCGATCGGCGAATACACCACGGTGCGTGTCGGCGGCCGCAGCCCGCCGGCAGCCTCGTCAACCTTCACGCGGGCGATGACGAGCCCATCGGCGCCCATCCCCCGGCCGGCCGGACCAAGCGAGAGGCTTGACCATGAAGGCATATGGAGTGTCCGGGGCGGGTTCGGACGTCGCCCTCCTGGACGTGCCCGAACCGCCGTCCCCAGGGCTGGGCCAGCTCCTGGTGGCGATCGACGCTGCCGGTGTCGGCCCGTGGGATCAGCTGCTGAACGACGCCGGCTGGGATGTGGGGCTGCGCCCGCCGGCGGCGCTGGGGGTGGAGGGCGCGGGGAAGGTGCTGGCCGTCGGCGCGGATGTCACCGGGTTCGCCGTAGGTGACCGGGTACTCGCGCACGAGGCCCCGCTACCCGCGGGGCCCGTGCCGGTCAGGACCGTGGCACGGGCCTTGCGGCGGGCGACCTCGCGGGCGTAGCGGGCGTATTCGTTGCGCTGCATCACTCCGAGGAGTCCTGCGCCTCCCTGACCGTAGAACACTCCGCCGATCGCGCCCGCCCCGGGCCGGTCGTGGAGGTACTGGAGTGCCACGGCGGTGAAGCCGGGGCTGATCGCGGAATCGGCATCCATGATCAGGAGGAAATCGGTGTCGTCCAGCCCCTCGAGGATCTGAGGGAGCACCTGGTTGAGAGCCCCTGCCTTCAGATGCTCATTGTTGCCGGTTGTCTCGATGACGTGGCAGTCGTGCTAGAGGGCGATGTCAGCGGTGCGGTCCCTGCAATTGTCGGCAATTACGATAATCCGGTCCACGGGATGCTGGTCATCGTCCAGTGCGCAAATGGCTCCGGACCGTTCATGGTCCGGGGCCTCGCCTACCAGCGCGACGCCTTCCCATCGCGGCATATGCCGCGGCAAGGCTCGGCTGAGTGGCAGAGAGGCGGCCACCGCGGGAGCCACCCCAGCGGCGGAGCGGGAAAGATCAGAAGACGTCCCGCAGAACCTCACCGGCGGTGGACGCTGACGGCATAGCCGCCGCCGTTGTAAGGGTCGGCGTCCCAGGTGGCGAATCGGTCGACGAAGGTGAGCCCTGCCGCGGCGCAGAAGAGGTCGTACTCCGGCAGGGTGATGCTGGGCGGCACGGGCAGGTGGGCTTCGTCCAGGCCGAAGCCGGCGACCATCAGACCGCCGGGGCCAAGGGCCGCAGCCAGACGCTTGACCACCGTGGCCTCGGTGCCGGTGGCGAGCAGGGGGAAGATATTCCCCGCAGCGACCACGAGATCGAAGTCCCCCGAGATGCCGAGCAGATCCGGCTCGAACTCGACCAGATCGACCTGGAACCAGGGCAGTCCCGGCGCCTGCTTCTGCGCCGCTTTCAGCATCGACGCATCAAGATCCACTCCGACACAGTCGTACCCGAGCTCCGCGAGCCGGATCATGACCCGACCGGTACCGCACCCGGCATCCAGCACCCGCGCGCCGACAGGCACGAGCGCTGCGCAGAACCGCGCTTCGCCGTGCACGTCCTTCCCGCTGCGGGCCAGGGCCGCGAACCGTGCAGCGTAGTCCTGCCCGGACGTCCCCCCGGTCAACTTCTCCCAACGGTTCACGAGGTCAACTATAGGTCGACCGTGTGCCACTCGTGGATTCGACCGAGCTCGGGCCGGTGGTCGTGCGCCCGCGCGGTGGAGGCCGCCAGCCCGTGAGTCCGTGCCGGTCGAGAAGTCATCGTCGCTGGTGACATCGGTGACGGTTCCTCGACTGGCAGCATGTCCCGGTGATCTTGTCCCTCGCTGGGCGATCGCGGTCACGGTCGGCGTCTGCGCGTCCTTCCTCTGGGCCACCGAGTCCCTACGCCTGCCCGCAGGGCCGCTCGCGCTGGTGTTCCGCTCCTGCGGTGTCGGTGAGCTGTCGACGCATCGCAAACGGACTGTCGAGGCCTCCCGCAAGGCTGACTTCGCCAGAAAGCCCAGTCCAGCAAGGAGTGGATCGAATGAACAGACGCGTCACCCTCATGGCTGCAGCCGCTCTCGCGGCTGCAGCGGCGGTGGGCACGAACGCCGGCGCCGCCACCGCGGCCCCGCACCACGGCACGGTCGCGACCGCCGCCCGGTCCGGGGCCGCGTCCACCGCGATCGACCGCAACGTCCGCCGGACCCCGGCGGTGACGCCCAAGGCGTTGTCGATGAGCCCCGGCTGCTCCAGCACCACCCTGCCGATCGACTGCACCATCACCGAGCCGGTGGTGACCACACTCCAGACCACCTACAACTTCTCGTTCCTGCCGGGAGACCATGTCACTGTCAACGCCGGCGGCTGCGTGCAGACCGGCGGCCACGGGCTGACCTGGAAGCGGTACGTCGACCCGGCCTCGGACAGCGATCTGTACCACGGCCTGATCACCATCCCCGGCGCGACGGGCAACCTGGCCCGGCTGGTGGACGTCGTGGGACGGCAGTTCGTGGTCGGCGGGCGGGGTGGCAGTCTGATCCTGGGCTACCAGGACGACAACTACGGCGACAACGGGTACACCGCGCACGACAACGGAACCGGCAATCAGTGCCTCAACTCCGTGAACGCCTTCGTTCACATCGTCATCTCCTGACGCACGCGGCGCAGTTGTCCGGCCGGTGGGAGCACCCGATCAGGTACTCCCACCGGCCGGACCCATTGCCGCCTCCCGCACCTGCCGCGGGGTACGCCCGTACGCGCGCCGGAACGCCCGGTGGAAGCTTGTGACGTCAGCGAACCCCGCCGACACCGCAACGTCGATGACCCGCAGGTGTGACCGTGCCGGGTCCTGCAGCTGGCGCCAGGCATGCTCCAGGCGCCGGTGCCGCACCTCGGTGGCGTAGCTGCGCTGCTGGCCGGCGAAGACCGCGTAGAGCAGCCGCGCCGAAACCCCCAGTCGGTGGGCCGTGACCGGCGCGCAGAGGTCGTCGTCGGTGAGGTGCTCGTCGATGTCGTCCAACGCGGCCCGGTGCAGCCGATCGCCCCGCACCGCCGGGATGTCGGCGGCGAGTGGCTGCTCCAGGGCCACGGCGATCAGTCCGCAGGTGTGGGCGGCCAGTCGCGCCGCGGTCTGCGGGGCGAGGTCACCGCGGCTCAACGCGCCCAGCGCGTGCCGGACCGCGGCACCCACCCCGGCACCGGTGTCCACCCGGGTCGCGGTCGGCACGCCCTGTCCGAGCTGGCTCTCCAGCAGCGGGCCAGGCAGGTACAGCGAGAGCTGTAAGAACGCCTCCGGGAAGTCGAAGGCGAACGGTTCCGCGGTGTCGACCACCGCCAGGTCACCGGGCCGCAGCACGGTGGAACGGCCCTGCTGCGTCATCCCGCTGACCCCCTGCAGCTGGAGGTTGGCATAGTAGCCACGGCGCGGCGCGCGGTCGATGTCCCGGTCGGTGCGGCTGACCCGCTGGCGTCGGGAGTCGATCTGGGCCAGGCTCAGGTCGGCGAACTGCCACTGGGTCACTGCGCCGGTGAATCCATCGCGCCGGTCCGACTCCGGGGTCAGCGACAGGAACGCCTCGCAGATGAGCTCGCGCCAGTCTGTGAAGCTGTCCACCCGCGCTGTCTGCCCCGCTGATCTGTGCTGGACCATCAGTGCCCCCCGACCCCGAGGTGGCGGGTCCACAGGCCGGCCCCTGCACGACGGGCAAGTGAACCGCGCAGCCCTTGCAACACCTGGACGCGCGGAATCGTACACCGTGGAGGGTGCGGATGGATCGCCTGTGGCCTTACGGGCAGCGGGAGTTGAGGGTGAAACGTCGACGGGGAGGGGGATCGCCGGTGGCGACCCAGCAGGGCAGATTCGAGTTCAGGTTACTGGGTCCGCTGGAAGCGGTCGGGGACGGCAGGGCGATGCCGCTGGGCGGACCGCAGGTGCGGGGCGTGCTGGCCCGGCTCCTGGTGGATCTGGGGAGGACGGTGAGCGTGGCGGCGCTGGTCGACGAGCTGTGGGGGGAACGGGCGCCGGATGACGCGCACCGGACCGTGCGCACCTACGTCTCGCGGCTGCGCCGGGCGATGGCGGGCCCGCCGCGCGGTGGCCCCAGAGAGGTGCTGGTCACCCGCGCGCCGGGGTACCAGCTGGCGGTGGAACCGGAGGCGGTCGACGCGGTCCGGTTCGAGCGGCTCGCCGCCCAGGGACGCCAGGCCCTGGCCGAGAGCCGCCCCGGGCCGGCTCACGAGTTGCTCACCGCGGCCCTGGCGCTGTGGCGCGGCTCGGCCCTGGCGGAGTTCGAGGGCCTGCCTGCGGTCGGCTGCGAGGCGGTGCGGCTGGAAGGGCTCAGGCTCACCGTGGTGGAGGACCGCATCGAGGCGGCGCTGGCCGCCGGGCAGCACGGGCCGCTGGTCGGCGAGTTGGAGGAGCTGGTTCGCGCCCACCCGGTGCGGGAACGGCTCCGCGGCCAGCTGATGATGGCCCTGTACCGGTCCGGGCGGCAGGCCGAGGCGCTGGGCGCGTTCCAGGACGCGCGGTCCGTCCTGGTCGACGCGTACGGGGTGGAACCCTCACCCACGCTGGTCGGCATCCATCAGCGGATACTCCGTCAGGAACCGGGCCTTGACCTGGGCGCTGTGGTCGCGACGGCCGCGGCGGCCGTCCCCGGACCGATCGCCGAACCCAGACCCCCGGGCCCCGCCACTGCGCCCCTTCACCCTGGTCCCGCAGCGCACCCGGCCGATCCGGGCCCGGCAGCGTACCCCCGGGTCCCTGCTCCCGCCGCCGAGCCCGCGGCTGGGGTCATGCCTGTTCCTGCTCAACTTCCGCTCACCGTGGTCGGCTTCACCGCCCGCAAGGACGAGCTGGCGCAGCTCGACACGGCGGCCCTGGATGCCGTCCCACTGACCGTGATCTCCGGGACGGCCGGCGTGGGCAAGACCTCGCTGGTGGTGCACTGGGCCCACCGGGTCGCCCCGCGGTTCCCCGACGGGCAGCTCTACGCGGACCTCCACGGCTTCGACCCGAGCGGAACCGCCTTGGATCCGGCCGACTGCCTGCGCGGGTTCCTCAACGCCCTGGGGCTGCCCCCGCGCAGCCTCCCGGCAGGGCTCTTGGCGCAATCTGCGCTGTTCCGCAGCATGCTGGCGGGCAAGCGGGTGCTGGTGGTGCTGGACAACGCCCGCGACGCCGAGCAGGTACGGCCACTGCTGCCGGGGTCGTCCGGCTGCCTGGTCGTGGTCACCAGCCGTGACCAGCTGACGCCGCTGGTGGTCGCCCAGGGGGCTGCGTCGTTGAGGCTGGACCCGCTGACCGCCGGTCAGGCCCGTGATCTGCTGATCCGCCGCCTCGGGCACGACCGGGTGGCGTGCGAGCCCGGGGCCGCGGACGAGATCGCCGCGCACTGTGCGGGTCTGCCGCTGGCGCTGGCCGTCGCCGCCACCCGGGCCGCGGTCCGGCCGGGCCACTCGCTGTCGGCACTGTCCGCCCAGATGAGCAAGGCCGCCGCCCGGCTCGACGCCTTCGAGGGCGGGGACGCCGGCACGGACCTGCGCTCGGTGTTCTCCTGGTCCTATCGCACGTTGGGCGCGGAAGCCGCACGGCTGTTCCGGCTGCTGGGCCTGTATCCGGGGCCCGACCTGTCGGCCCACGCGGCGGCGAGCCTTGTCCGGTGCCCGGTGGAGCGGGCCCGGTGGACCCTGGCCGAGCTGTGCCGGGCGAACCTGCTCACCGAGCAGGCACCGGGCCGTTACGCCCTGCACGACCTGCTCCGCGCCTACGCGGCCGAGCTGGCCCTGGCGGAGGAGGACGCGGACACCCGCCGGGTGGCTGTGCACCGCGTCGTGGACCACTCGAATCGGGGTCCCGACGTTCTTGCTGCTGGATTGCACGGTGAGCAAGGTGACGTCAGCCCCGGAAGGCGAGGCGGGGGTCGTCCAGTGTGGCGAGGGAGGGGGTGGCTGGTACGAGGTCGTAGTGGTACCAGCGGCCGTTGCGCTTGGGCACTCCGGTGGCTGGACATCGCCCCAACCGGCGGGAGTCCGGACGCTTCCAATGACAGCGGGCGGTCTCCGAACTGCGGGCACAGCGCTGCTACGGGCCCGAACCGCGCGACGTGCTGCCCGGCTTCGTCGGCCCCGGCCTGGCCGTGCTCGCCCCCGTCCTGCTGCTCGCCCGGCTCCACCACGCGCTCGGCGTCGGCGGCCTGGTGCTCGGCCTTGTCCTCCTTGCGACCGCTGGAACGGCTCCTGTCGGCAAGACGCCTGCGCGGCCGACCCCGCGTCGTCAAGCGCAGGATGTCCAACTACCAGCTCAAGCGAGCTGAACACCGTGACTTGCCACAACCCGCCCGCACCGGCGCACAAGTCATCCTCGTCACAAGCCCGCGACCCACAAGCCCGTGATGCAACGGCATCGGGTCTGAACCCGGCCTATGTAACCCAAGGGAGGCGGCTCCCCAACCTCTCCGGCTCGGAGGATGCTCAGTCGATACAGAACTCGTTGCCCTCGATGTCCAGCATCGGGATGCACGCGTCATTGCCGTCATACAGCGTTTGCACGTGTACCGCGCCGAGCGGGACCAGCCGTGCACATTCGGCCTCAAGTGCGGCGAGGCGCGCTTCACCCACGAGACCGGTGCCGACCCGCACATCAAGATGCACCCGGTTCTTGACGGCCTTCCCTTCGGGGACACGCTGGAAGTACAGTCGCGGGCCCACTCCTGAGGGATCTATGCAGGCGAACCATGAATCCCGCCGCTCAGGCGGCTGCGAACGATTGAAATCGTCCCAAGTGTCAAACCCCTCCGGTGGCGGCGGTACGACGTACCCCAACACCTCGCACCAGAAGCGAGCGAGGCGCTCAGGTTCCGCGCAGTCAAAGGTGACTTGGAACTTCTTGATCGCCGGCATCGGCGCACCATAGCAGGGGTACTCTGCCACTCATTTCCCCAAGCCGATCGACCCGCCACCCGTCGCGCCTCGGGACGGCTGCACGCGGGCTCTCCCAGCCGCTCAGTTTTCGGAATGCCGTTGCCCTCCCTTTCCTCCTTTCCCGTCAGCGTGCTTGCCTGACCACTCACCGCCGTTGTCGCCACCGTGCTCCGGCCTGGGTGACGTCCTGGCGGCGGGAGGGACAGGCGATGGCATCGTGGCCGGGGTCCGACCGGCGGGTGTTGGTGCGACGCCAGTGAGTGAGGGAGAGGCCGGAGGCGTAGGCGCCGTGGCGCCTGAATCCAGCGAGACGCCGATGGCCGTAGCCCCGGCGAACAGCGCGAGGCCGGCGCCGCCGAGAATGGCTCTGGAGGCCAGCTTGCGGCGACCGCTGGGGCGGGAGTGCGTGCCGGCCCGGGGTTCACCGGCGTGTGGGGTCGAAGACCATGGAATTGCCGGGCTGGGCATGAGGGTGGTGCGCTCGTGCTCGGCCGGTCGTGGTGTCCCGTTCTGAGTGGCGAGCCACGTGGCTGCCTGCTCGGCGGTGGGTCGGTGGGCCGGGTCCTTGGCGAGCATGTGCAGCACGTAGTCGGAGAGCGGCTGCGGGATGTCGGGACTCAGGCGGTCGGGCGGTGCTGGTGTGGCACTGACATGCTGCTGGACCACGGCCAGTGACGTGGCTCCGCTGAACGGAGGCCGCCCGGTGAGTAGTTCGTACAGGACACAACCGAGGGAGTAGACGTCGGACGCGGGCTGAGCGGGACGGCCCAACGCGCGTTCGGGAGCCAGGTAATCGGCAGTGCCGATGATCTTGCCCGTCGCGGTCAGGCTGCTGGCGGCCTCCTCGGCGAAGCGCGCGATGCCGAAGTCGGTGATCTTCACCGTGCGATCCGTGGTCAGCATCACGTTGGCGGGTTTGACGTCCCGGTGGACCACTCCCTGCTGATGTGCAGCGCAGAGGCCGGCGGCCGCCTGGGCCGTGATGGCTGCTGCCTCGGCCGGGGCCAGGGCGCCGCGCAGGGAGCGCTCCTGGGCCAGGTTCCAGCCGTCGACGAGTTCCATGACCAGGTGGGGCTGGTCATGGTGCGTGCCGAAGTCGTACATGCCCACGACGTTGGGGTGGTTGAGTCTGGCCGCGATCTGTGCCTCCAGGCGGAATCGCTCGGCGTCTTCGGCTTCCTCGGCGTGCAGCATTTTGACGGCCACGGGCCGCCCGAGGAGTTGGTCGCAGGCCCGCCACACCTCGCCCATCGCGCCGCGTCCCAGCAGCTCCTGCAACTCATAGCGGTCCGCCAGCAGACCCTGCACACCCACCCCAATCATCGCGTTGCGTTGCTCGTTGTTCCCCCAGGCCCGGTGGTTCCGCGGGCGTTCGGGTCCCGGTTGCCCAGGCCGACGCGCACTCCCACTCGGACCGGGCGCCGGGGAGCGCATCGGGCAGGCAGACGACGGGGGGGCACCTGCCTTGCCCCTCATTGCACGACCACCCGCTCGGGATAGGGGGCGAGCAGGTGCCACGAGGTCCCTGGGTCCCTGGATCCACTCCTACAGCGCACTGGAGTGCCGGGCCGTCACACCCCTGGGACGCCCAACGCCACGCGGCTCTTCGGGCTAGTGCCGCAGCAGGCGACAGCCCTAGGTGAGCGGGGCAGGCCCGGCACGGGGGGAACCGGGCCTGCCCCAGCACATCGGCGCCTGCAAACCCTCCCCCCGGAGGATGGGCGCCATGACCCCGCCCGGGGTCACTTCCAACAGCGCGCCGCAGGTCACGAGTGTCACGGGGGAAGGGGAACGGTTGCGAGACCGACAACTCGGTGAAGGAACGCCCCGTTTTCCTTCATAACCTGGTCACGAATTAAGCGAATGCCGGCGGCCGGGGACTGCAACGTTACCCGAATCACACTCCTCCATTCGGTCCGATAAATGCCCGGGCATGCGCACATGGAGGCAAGTTCCTGCATAGGCAGCCACATTTGGGACATCACATACGTCGGTGTAACGCTGCAGTGCATGCGGAACGCAGAAGCAGGGAGAAGCGGGGCACCGGCCGGCTGAATCCGGGTGCCCTGGCGCGAGCGCTAAGACACGGCAGTACGTCAGATCGGATATCCCTGTGAGAAACATCGACCCGGTTCCCGGATACCAGGCATACAACGAGCCGCCGGGCCCGGACCGCTCTCTGCAGCGTCAGGCCAACACACGGCGTACGGCCATCGCCATCTGCACGATCGCCGACATCGCAGCGGGCCTGCTGGGCCTGTGGATCCTGCTGTTCCTCCTCGACGCGAACCGCGCGAATGTGTTCGTCGAATTCGTGCGGAGCACAGCAGGCTTGCTGTCCTGGTGGTCACAGGACATTTTCACGATGAACACAGAGGCACTACGCGTTGTCCTCAATTACGGCCTACCGGCCGTCGTCTACTTGCTGATCGGCCACGGGATCGCTGCCCGGCTCAATCGGGCCTGACAGTGGACCGGCCTCTTGATTGATCGCCACGAAAGCGGGTCGACCATGACACACAGCTCTGCTGGAAACGATCGCTTGCCGATCTATGAGGACCTGATACGCGAGCGTGGTGACGTCGTCGCCGAAGCTCAACTCGCTGTGGAACACACACAGCACAAGGCAGCGGAATTGCTGCCCGGACGGGATCGGGATGCGGGTCAGCAAGCCCGCCGCTGGGACGACAGCACCGTAGCCGCCGCGGCTGGTCAGCCAGAGTGGCGCGGGTCGCCGCCGTAGGGGTGGGCCTCACCTCGGATACATCCGCGCGTCCCCTCCTCACCCCAACACCAAGCCGTGGCCCAGGCGGGCCGACAGCACGTCAACCAGGAAGACCGGAAAGCCGCAGATGGATTACTGCTCCTCATGCCGTCGGCACCTGAACGGCGCACTGGTGTGCCCCGGGTGCGGCGCCTACGCCCCGGACATCGCCCCGCCCGCCGCCAACGGCCACAGCGGCTCGGCCCCGGCGTTGACGAGCGCCGGACCGGCCACAACGGACCACCGGGACCCCGCGGCCTCGCTCACGTGGCACGACAGCCTCCCCGGCGGCGGGGCGGAGTCCAGCGCTGCCATGGACGTGGCCCCACGCGTCACCGCCGACGCCGAGGACCTGCCGCCCGCGCGACAGGGGCGTGCGGCACGCCGTCGCCGACTGGCCCGCTGGAGGAAGAACAAGCGCCGGGCAGCGGTCGCGAGCGCTGTCGCACTCGTCGGAGGCGGCCTGAGTATCGCCATGATGGACCGGCACTCCACCGACCGGGCTCAGGCAGCCACGGCGCCGGACGACCCGAGGGCGGGTGCCGTGCAGGAGCAGAAGCCCGAGCAGAACGGTCCGGTCTCCGCACCAGCGACCGCTCAACACTCCCACCGGCCGTCACGCGCCCCTTCCCAGCCGCAGCCGACGACGACCGACGCACCGCAGCAGCAGTCCCTCGCGGAACCACCCCGCACGACGTCACCGATCGACCGGCCGGACACCGTAGTTCCTGCCCGCACGGCCGCGACGACGACCCCGCAGCCGCAGAGCACCGCCCCGGCCGCCGGAAACACGACCCCCGACCACGCCGGTACGACGGCGCAACAGAGGTCGGCGCCCGCGACAGGCGACGGCACGAAGCCGGGCACGTCCCAGACCACCAGCCCCGCACGGGCGTCGACCTCGCCGGCGGAGGTCTGCCTGCTCGGGTTGTGCCTCGGCTGACCACGCCCGCGCCCCCGCCGTGCCCGGCGGGTCGAGGGAGCGGAGTTCGCGGGCCGTGTGTCAGCCCTTGAACGACCGGCGCCGACCGACGGAAGGGATACGACGGGCCGACCGGCCTCGGCACGGCCAACGGCACCGGCGTCCGTGGAACTGCCGGGTAGCTGACTCGGAGACACTCAAGCCGGATGTTCACACAGGAGCCCTCTGTCCGCGGACTTGCTGCGGGCAGAGGGCTCCTTCGTGAGGTGTGGTCGGCGGTCAGCCGATGGTCGCGATACCGTCGGTGGTGACGGTCGGGCGGCCCGAGGTGCCGACCACGACGATCTTCAGGGTGTGCTTGCCGGAGCTGGACCAGCTCTTCGTCCAGATCGCCTGTCGGTACAGCGTGGTGGAGGACTTCAGGTCCACCGTGGTGACCTTGGTGCCGTCAACGTAGACGTTCGCCTGGCCCGAGGTGGAGGCCCGCGAGACGATCCATGCCACCGAGCGCCCGGTGAAGGTCCAGCTGATCGAGGCCCCGGTGGACGCGGAGCTGTAGGAATAGCCGCCCAGATAGCTGGTGCTGCTCTTGTGTGTCCAGCTGCCGGTGCGGGTGGTGGAGGTCTCCTGGACGATGTTCGGTGTCCGGTAGACGGAGGCGCCCGCCGTGTTGCCGGCCACGTCGTACGCCTTCAGGGCGAACAGATCCGAGGTGCCGGGCTTGGCACTGGTGGCCCATGAGGTCACCGTCGGGCCGAAGGCGGCCGAGGACGGCGAAGTCGCCAGAACCTTGGACAGCGCCGCGCTGTCGGCGGCCTTCCACGTCACCGTGACCGGGACCGCCGTGGAGTTCACCGTGCCGGTGTGCATGCTCACGCCGGGAGCGGTCGGGAAGGTGGGCGCGGTGGTGTCGCCGACCAGGGTGGCCGAACCGGACAGAGTGGTCGCCCCGCGGACGTGGGCGGCGCGCACCTGGACCGTGTGGCTGCCGGCCGCAACAGAGATCGCGGCGGAGCGGGCGGAACCGGAGGCGTGGGCCACGGCCTTGCCGTCGACCAGCACGTCGAAACCGGAGATCACCTGGGACGGTGTGGAGGTCGTCCAGCTCACCGTGGCCGCGCCCCTTGTGTAGTAGCTCGTCCCGGACTTGGTCGCCCCGCCGGACATCCCGGTGACGGAGACCGCACCGACCGGGCCGGCCGCATAGGAGCGGATCGTGCTCAGGGCGTTGTAGAGCTGGTTGCCGGGGCAGTCGGTGGCGAAGCCGTTGCGGTGCCCGGAGATCACGCTGAAGCTGTAGCTGTTGCCCAGGGTGAAGCCGTGACTGTCGGAGGCGCCCTCGGGCAGCGACGCGGTGTCGGTGCCCGGGTTCACGCCGGTCATGCCGAGCTTCCACGCCGCGATGCGGGCGATGGAGCCCAGCATCGCCTGGCTCGGCGCGGCCCCGGGGAAGGTGCTGGCCGTGGAGTCACCGCCGCTGAGGTCGGTGTACGTGCCGATGGCGGCCACGCCCATGCTGTTGGTGTTGAACCCATAGGTCTGGGCGCCCACGACCGGCAGCGCCATCCCGCCGAAGCGGCCCTCGAAGATGGTGCCGCACTTGTCGACGAGGAAGTTGTAACCAAGGTCGCGCCAGCCCTGGTTGAGGTGCTCGGCGTAGATGCCCCGAACGATCGCCGGGGAGTCGGCGCAGGAGTAGTTGTTGGTGGTGTCCGTGTGGTGGACGAACATCACCTTCACCGCCGAGCCGTACGTCGGGTAACCCGATTCCCGGGCGCACTCGTCCGCGCCCCAGCCGGCCCGGGTGATCACGGTGGGCGGCGCCACCGTCGAGGTGGTCGCGGTCGGCATCGGTTCCGGCGGGGTCGGCGACGCCGGTGCGGAGGGGCCGGCCGAGGAGGCCGCACAGGACGGGTACGCCTCGGACATCGACGGGAGCTGGCTGGGCCAGGGCGTCGGGGAGGCGCTCGGCGAGGTGGAGGCGGAGGTCCCCGTGGACGGCGTGCCGGATGCCGTGTCCGTGGCCGTGGGGGTGTCGGTGGCCGTCGGGGTGTCCGTGGGCGCGACGGAGTCCGTCGCGGTCGGGGTGGCCGAAGCGGCGCCGCCCGTTGTGGCCGTCGCGGTGTCGGTCGGGGCGACGCTTTCCGTCGGCGTCGCCGTGTCGGTGGCCGTCGCGTCCATGGCGTAGGCCGCCGGGGCCATGCCGGAGTCCTGCGTCCCGCCGGTGGCGGGCTTGCCCGGGTCGACCAGGTCCACCCGCAGCCCGCCGGGCAGCGCGGTCGTCTTGCCCGCGCCGGTCGCGCGGACCTGGATCCCGTTCGACGGCCCCGACCACATAGGTGACATCCCGCCTCGCACACCGGGACGGTTCAGCTCGGCGGCGTCGGGGATGTCGTCCGGCTGCTGCATCTTCAGCCACGATGTCCAGTGACCGTCGGCGGCGGAACGGGTCCGCACCTCCACCGTGCCGCGCAGCTTGGCGTGCGCGCCGTTCCAGGTGACACCGACCATGCTGAACGGAGCCGTGGACCGGGCTCCAAGCGTCTTGAGCGACGTGTCGGCCCCGCTCAGGGACAGCGAATGGACATGCGTCTTGATGGGTCCTTGGGCGGCCGACGCTCCATGGCCTGGTGAGCCGGCCATGGCGACGGTCGCCACGGCCACGCCGCCACCGGCGACGACCGCCCCCAACGCCACCCACGCGCGCTTGTTCAGACCGGCTCGACGGCGACCGCGCCGAACCCCGTGTTCAGTTCTCATGCCCCACCCGGAAGACCCGTTGTCATTGTCATCAGCCATCGCAGGGCACAGCTGTCACAGGAGTGCCCTGAAATAACAGCGCACCCGAACGTTCAAGCGTCACAAGTCCCGAACCCGGGGGGACAGACGCACGCCAACGGCGGATGTTGCGGCGTTCCGGCCCTCGCACCCCGGAAAGCGCCGCTGGAGTGAGGTCTTCGCGGTCACCCCCGCCATCTGCTCACGTGGCACACCCGCCAAGTCCTGGACAGCCGGATCCTCGGTGGCCTCATCAACGAGTACAGAACCGAGTACAGATGCGCGGCATGACGTGCCGCGACGACTTTTCGAGCGGCACACGGCTCAATCGGTCAGCTGCCGGCGGCTGTCGCCGTCCGTATCGCACCGGTCGATCACCAGTCGCGTGTCCGGTGCCTTCGAGTCCGCGCCCTCGACCTGCATGCACAGCTGGTCGCTGACGACATTGCGGATCCTGACGGTGTCGTCACCGGCCGGGTCGAACCACCACAACTCGCTGCCGTCCAGGCTGGAATGGCAATGCGCCTCCTGGGCCTGGGTGCGGCGATCGGTCATTCGCCCGCCCCGGCCTCCGGATCAGATGGCGGTCAGGATGGCGCGCAGCCGCTCGTCCTCGCGGATGATGCTGTTCGCGACGCCTGAGCCGACGATGCGCTGATCCTTGTCAGCGAGTTCGGCGACGCGCAGGCGCTGGGGGGTGCTCAGGGCGGTGGCGCCCAGGGCCTGGAGGGTCTCGCAAGCGCCGGAGATGTCCGCTCCGGATTCGGCGGAGCGAAGGGCGGCCTCGGCGAGTCGGCCGAGGTCGACGACGCCGGGATCGGTAATGGCGAGCAGGGCGAGGGCGGCGGCGGGTGCCTTCTCGGGGTCGGCGAGCAGCTGTTCCAGTCGGGGGATCAGGAGCCGGGCGGACGCGCCGAGGAGGGCGGCGGCGCGGATGGCACGGACGACGGTCCACCGGTACCAGAGCTGGTTGCCAGTGGTGCGGTCGAGGACGGAGGCCAGGATCGTGACGGCTTCCCCGGCGTCCCCGTCGATCTGCCACAGGGCGGTGGCGATCGCGATGTCGCGGTCCAGTTGCGGGGTGGTCGGCTCGGCATCCTCGCTGACGGCTGCCCGCAGGGCGGGGAGCAGTCCGGCGGCCGTCGCGCCCAGGGCGGCGGCGGCCTGGGCAGCCTCGGCGACCTCGCGCGGGCCGGCGGCGAGCGCCTTGGCGACGGCGTCGAGCAGGACGTCGGTCTCCCCGGTGAGGTCGTGGTGGGCCCGCGCCACCATCAGCGCCCCGGCGGCGGCCCGCAGCACTGCGCCGGCCTGCTCGCGCTCGGCCTGCGGGGCGGCTGCCGCCACGGCGGTGATGGCGGTGGCCGCGTACTGGAAGCGGGGCAGCACGGTGTACAGCTCGGGCAAGGCGGCGGCGGCCTGCGGGCCCCACTGGCGCAGCAGGTGGACCAGATCGGCAGTCTCGTTGTTGCCGAGCCCGTCCGCGGCCAGGCGTTCACGGACGGCTGCGAGCAGGGCCGGGTCGAAAGGGAAGGCCGGGGCATGGAAGTCGCCTGCGGCGTCGAGCGCGCGGGGGCGCCGGTCGAGGTCCCGGGCCAGCAGCGGGGCGGCCTGTCGGGGCGCGACCCGGACGAGCACGGCCAATGCCCTGTCAGCCGCCTCGTCGTCGGGTCGGGCGGCGAGGTCGGCGAGGACGGGCGCGGCCTCGGCGGCGGCCGGGCCGAGCTTGCCGAGCAGGGTTGACGCCGGGTACTCGGCGGCGAGTGGGGCGATGGCCGGGACCAGCCGCTGGGGGGCATTTGGGAGAGGTAGCAGGCGTGGTCGGCCGCGGAGAGCGCCTCGGTCCGCACCTCGGGGCGGCCGTCGCGCAGGGCGGCGTCCAGCAGGGCGAAGGCGGCTTCGCGGTCTGCCTCGGTCTCGCGGCGCAGCAGGCTGTCGACGATCGCGTGCAGCGGCTCGCGGTGGTGCATGCTGTACCGGTCGACGGTGAATTCGCGGGCGGGCAGCAGGCCGAGCGCGGCATCGTGGTGGGCATCGGTCCACGGCTCCACGGCGGCCAGGGCGACGAGGAGCGCGGCCAGTCGCAGCGGCGCGGGAGTGTCCGCGCCGAGCAGCGCGCGGGCCTCGACGGCGGCGCCGGAGAGATCCACCCGGCCGAGGGCAATGAGCAGTTCGGCCCGGACACCGGGATCGGCCTCGGCCGTCCACCGGCTCCGCAGGGCGACCGGGGCGGCCTCGGTACTCCGGGTGTGGCCGAGCGTCCAGGCGGTGAGCAGCCGGACGTTCACGTCTTCATGTGCCAGCAGCGTTGTCAGGAGCGGGATTTGGGTGGCAACGGCGGCCCGGACGGCGCCCGGCGCGATCTCCCATTCGTCATCGCTCTCGGCCAACCCGCCGAGCAGGCAGAGAACTTCGGTCGTCCCGGGCCGGGCGGCAGCGGCGATCCGGGCCAGGTATGGGACGGCGTCCACGCTGGCGGAGTACACCGTGCCCTGGTGGAGGATGCACGAGTACAGCTCGGAGATCGCCTCCTCGGCATCCCCGCCGCCCTCGGCGAGGGCGCGCAGCAGGTCGGGAAGCTCCTCGGCGGGGCCGTAGGCGTGCGAGACGGAGGCCCAGGGGTGGTCGTCGAGGCCGACGAGGGCGTCAGTGAGATCCATGGGCGTGATCCTCGCAGCCGGGTCCGACAGAACGGTCAGGGGCCGGCCTGGCGCTCTCTACGACATCCGCATCAAGCGACTCTTCGAGCGACCGAATACGGATCACACCTTCTGGGCGCACTGGCAGCAGGGATCCGGGCCGACGACGGCTCCCTCTGCCCAAGAACGGGGCGCTGTGGGGCAACCCTGCGTCCGAATTCGATCACTGACGATACGGTCGTGACCGCGCAATGGCGGCTCCGGCTGCAAGACAGATCGAGGGCCCCCACCTCCTGAGACCAGAGCCTGACTCACTCGCCGGTCGGCGGGAAAACTACCAGGGGTAGTTGCACCGTTCCACGACTCCCATCGGCCCCATCAGGGCATCGCGAACGCTCGCCCGCTGCACCCATCGCCCACGCCGATCGCCGATCGCCGATCCTGACGAGACCACTCGCCTCGGCATGCGCCGGCACGATCACGCACCGCACCTGATGCGAAGCGGTGCGAGCGGAACAACGATCGAGGAAGGGGTGGGCGGCACCCTGGAGGAAGGGTAGGGGTGAGGGAGGCAGAGGAGGCCGCGATGCGAACCAGCGACGAGATCTATCATCGGGTCCGCTGGGACCCTCGGTTCGATCCGGCCCGGTTCGTGCTGGGGATCAGCCAGCGCGGGGATGCCTTCAAACGCATCCCGCTGCCTTCCTTCGTGCCCGGGGGCGACATCCCGTGGCACCGGGTGATGTTCATCGAGGCGGACGGCGAGGTGGTCTGGGACCGGGCCACGGGTGTGGACCGCGTCGACGCGGCGGGCGCCGGCCGGGTGAGGGACCCGCAAGCGGACGCGAGGTTCGACACGAACACCGGCTGGCACGAGCCCACCGGCGTCCTCGACGTGTCCCCGACGGCCCGCACGGCGGTTACCTGGATCCCGCCTGCGGAGTTGTGGCCGCCGCTCCAGGACATACGCCAGGATTACGATCCGCAGATCCACCGCTGGCCGCCGCACATCAATGTGCTCTTCGGTTTCGTACCGGAGTCCGACTTCGAGCGGGCAGCCCCGCTGCTCGCCGCGGCGACGGAGGAGACGCCGGTCTTCACCGCCCGGCTGGACGGGGTGCACACCTTCCGGCACAGGACATACTTCACTGTGTGGCTCGACCCCACGGCGGCCGGCACTGCGCCGTGGACGTACCTGCACCACGTACTGCAGCAACGGTTCCCGCGCTGTCGTGGGCCCGCCAAGGACTTCACCCCACATCTGTCCCTGGGCCGGACCCGGGATCCGCGGCGAGTCACCGCCGACTGCGCCGCCCGGCTCGACGCCATGACGGCGACGGTCTGGGAACTCGTCCTGCTCTCACGCAGGGGCGACGGGCCCATGCGGCCGCGGGCCACGGTCGCCCTGCGCACGGGCACGGTCCGCCGGCTGCCCGCGCTCGACCTCGAAGGGCCGGGACCGGACGACACCGCATGGCTCTCCGCGATCACCGACAGGTGAGGCCATAGCCAGGTGGGCCTAGGCACCGCCCCGGAGGCACGTCGCATGAGCGGAGTGTTCTGACGCCCTGCACGGGATGCATCAACACCCGAGCCGGATACGGCGAGGCCCCCCATCCAGACGGAGACGGCGTTCGACGGCGAAGGCCCGGCGATGGCCTCCAGCCTGTACGCGTACGGCGTCAAGAAGTGGTCCACCACCAGCTACACGGGCGACTCCACGGCGACCACCGCCCTCGACGGCGGCTCCGTCCAACGCGATCGGGCACCTTCAGGTCCGCAGACGAGACCGGCCCGGCGGAACCTTGCACGAGTACCAACATGCCGCCAGAGCGGGGCCAGATGATGTATCGGCACCCCCAATGCCGGCCGACCTCGCCGTCCACGGCTCGACCCGCCCGGTCATGGCCCGCGCACCGGCCACTCCTCCACCGCCCACGCCCCGCGCGCCGAGACACGCGAGTTGGCCGCCACCATGCCGGCTCGGATACGGGCCGCCGTAGCCAACATCGCACACGCCCGCCGCGACCTGCACCACCACGAAGACGCCTTCACCACCTACTGCATCTGAACAACCATCACCGAGACGGACAGGGCAGAACAACGCCGGGGCCGTGGAACTTACCCCGTTGGGAGTGCTCAGCTTGCGGGGTCCGGAACCCCACTCGAAGATCATTGCAGGAAGCGGTACCGAAAGGAGAACACCATGGCCGTACTTGGCCTCGTGGCACCCGCGCTCCGTAGTGGAGGACGTGGCAGGACGACAACCACCACGACGACGACGCACACGCGTCGCCGCCACCGTCGTCGTCGCTCGCGGCACTCACGCCATTCGCGCGGCTGATCGAACGCATCGTGCTGACCATGGTCGGGATTCGCACCCGACCATGGTCGCGTTTATGGGGAAAGGTGATCACGATGCCGGGTGTGGGCCCAGTTCTTCTTCGAGCGGAGAACCGCCAGATCAGGGAATCCGCAAGATGACAGCGATGCCCGCCGCATGGTCGGCCCTTCGAAAGTTGCTGCCTGCCACCGAGCACTCCGATGCGATCGTCGCCGCCGCGCCGGCGGTTCCGCTCAGGGATGTGTTCCGGCGCTTTTGGCCCTACACCCGTGGCGGTCGGCACTGGTTCGTGCTGATCCTCGCCTTCATCGTGGTGGGGCCGGTCATCGACGCGGCAGAGCTCTTGCTCTTCAAGGCCGTGATCGACAATGTGCTCGTCCCACGCAACCTTCACCTCTTCTTTCCTATCGCCTTCGCGTACGTTGGTTTCGCCCTCTTTTCCGGCGCCTTGACGTTCGCTGACGAAGTGATCTCCGCGTGGGTCAGCGAACGTTTCCTGCTGACCCTTCGGTCCGATGTGTTCCGGCACCTGCAGGGCCTCTCGCTCGGCTTCTTCGAACGGCAACGGCTGGGCGATGTGCTCTCCCGGTTGACCGGCGACGTCGACGCGGTCGAGACATTCATGCTCTCCGGCGTCGTGGGCGCGATCTCACACGTCCTGCGGCTCGGCATCTTCCTCGGCATGCTCTTCTACCTGCGCTGGGATCTGACCCTCCTGGCCCTCGCCATCACGCCGATGTTCTGGTTCACGGCACGGCGCTTCTCCCGGCGGATCAAGGCCGCCTCACGTGAGCGGCGCCGGCGCAGCGGTTCGATCAGTGCGATCGCCGAGGAGGTGCTCGGCAACATCTCGCTCGTGCAGGCGTACAACCGTCAGCGGTGGGGGTACGGCCGGTTCCAGCGCGAGAACCTCGGCAAGTTCCGCGCGGCCATGATTTCGACACGGATTCGCGCCCTGTTCGGTCCGGTGGTCGACCTCATCGAGCTGAGCGGTGTCCTGGTGGTCATGGGCCTGGGCACATGGGAGCTGACGCGGGGTCGGCTCACCTTGGGCGGGCTGATGGTCTTCCTGGCCCTGCTGGGCAAGCTCTACAGCCCGATCCGCGGCATCTCCCGGCTCAGCAACACCTTCTACTCGGCATCTGCCTCGGCAGAGCGGATCATCGAGCTGCTCGAGCAGCGGCCCCAGGTCCGCCAGGCCGCCGCCCCTCGTCGGCTCCGGCGGGCCCGCGGCGGCGTGGAGTTCGACGACGTCTGCTTCCGCTACCCGGGAACCGCCCGGCCGGCGCTGTCGGACATCTCGTTCCAGGTAGCACCCGGTGAGACACTGGCGCTGGTCGGGGCCAGCGGCGCCGGAAAGTCGACCGCTGCCAAGCTGCTGCTGCGCTTCTACGACCCGCAGCGCGGGTCCGTCCGGCTCGATGGGCTCGACCTTCGCGATGTACGACTCGCCGACCTGCGCAACAACATCGCCGCGGTGCTCCAGGAAACCCTCGTCTTCCACGGCACGGTCCGGGACAACATCGCCTACGGCCGACCTGGGGCCAGCGAGCGGGAGATCATCGCGGCCGCCGTCGCCGCGGACGCGCACGAGTTCATCGAGGGACTGCCGGAAGGCTACGACACCGTGGTGGGCCACAGCGGCCGGCTGCTCTCCGGCGGACAGCGGCAGCGCCTTGCGATCGCCCGCGCGATGATCCGGGACGCCCCCGTACTCCTCCTCGACGAGCCGACCACGGGCCTGGACACCGAGTCGGGGTGGCGGATCCTGGAACCGCTGCGCCTGTTGATGACTGGCCGCACGACGATCATCATCTCCCACAACCTCCTCACCGTCCGCGACGCCACCCGGATTGTGGTGCTCGAGCAGGGGCATGCCACCGAGCACGGCACACACGAGGAACTGCTCGAACGAAGCACCGCCTACGCGCGGCTGTACCGGCTGCACGAGCACAGACCGGTGAGTGCACCACCTGCCCTGGAGGCGCTGTCATGACCCGCACCAAGGCGCCGATCCCGCCGCCGCTGACGACCGGAGCAACGGTGGTCCCCCACTACGAAGTGCTCGCACACCTGGCGCGCACCGGCTGGCTGGACCTGTACGACGCCTGGAGCAAGGAACGGGAATGCCGGTGCGTGGTGAAGGTGCTGCGGCCGGACCGGCGGCACGAGCAGCGGATGGCCGACCGGCTCGTGCAGGAGGGCCGCTGGCTCCAGACGTTCACCCATCCGCACCTGGTCCGCGCGTACGAGACGATCGAGGGCCCAGAGCCGTTCGTGGTCCTGGAGACACTGACCGGGGAGACGCTGTCGCACCTCATCCGCCGTCGGCGCCGCCGGCTGGCCGCAAGCGACCTCGCCTTCCTCGGCTTGCACCTCTGCTCGGCTGTGCATTACCTGCACGGTCAGGGCCTGCTGCACCTGGACATCAAGCCGTCCAACGTCGTGGTCGGCTGCCGGCGTGCGATCCTGCTCGACCTGAGCGTCGCACGCCCGCCCGGCCCCGCCCGCCCAGGTGTCGGCACCTTCTCCTACCTGGCCCCCGAACAGGCAAGCGGCGGAACGCTCACCACCGCTGCAGACGTCTGGGGGATCGGCATCACGATGTACGAGGCCGCCACTGGCGACGTCCCGTTCGACGATGGAGAGACCTACGACGAGAGCGAGGATGCGGACGAAGGGTCAGTGGCAGGCAGCGACGACTGGCCGTCGGAGGACGGCTTCGCCGAGGACGACTGGTATCCGCAGCTCGAGGAACGGGCCCCATCGGTCGGGACCCGTCGGCGCCTGCCACCCAGCCTCGCCGCCGCGATCGACATCTGCCTTGAGCCCGATCCCGGCGACCGGCCGACGATCACCGAGCTCGCCGCCGCCTTCAACGGATTGCTGACGCACGGTCAGCGCGGCGTCCTGCCGCCGCCGGTCGACTGACGTCGTCACTCGACCAGGATCGCCTCGAGGGTCAGCCCGGCCAAGAGGGAGTTTGCGCGATCTCTGGCCGTTGGCCTGCTCGGGCTGGGGTCGAGCAGGCCAGGAGGCAACCACGCCCGGACCGCCGCCAGCCTGGTCGCCGACCTGCTGGGGCGGCGCGCGATCTACTTCGTCTCCGCGGCGCTGATGGTCGTGCTCAGCGTGGTCCTGCGCCGCGTACTGCCCAGGCGCCGACCCGACCGCAGGGCCGGGTACCGATCGCTGCCGGCGAGCATCGGGGAATGGTGCGGCACGAACCCGTGCTGCGCCGCCGCGCCCCGTGCCAGGCGACGATGTTCGGCGCGTTCACCGTGTTCTGGACGGCCATCGCCTACGAGCTCATCGACGAGCACGGCTTCAGCCGGGCCCAGATCGCACTGTTCGCACTGGTCGGTGCGGGTGGCGCGGCAGCGGCACCGATCGCGGGCCGGATCGCCGACCGAGGGCACGGCCGCCGCCACTGGCCGGACTGCTCGTGTGGGCGTGGGGCGCGCGGTCCGCGCGACGCGCCCGGCGGACGGAGGACACAGCGCACCGGGCCGCCGGGACGGTGCGGACCGCGGACATTGCCTGACCACGTCAACCGGCCGCACGGGCACCCGGACAAGCACCTCGCAGGCGGCCGGCTCCGGCTCTCCAGCCACAACCGGGTGTCGGCGGTCCCGCTGTCGCGGGAGGGGGCGGGGCGACGTCGGGCGTCCGCAGCCGGGTGGTCTTCCGACGCTCGATCGGCTCGCGTGCGCGGCCGCCGTTCTCCACCAGGCCGTGATTGCGCATGCGACTCTCTTGACCTTGGTGAAGATCCGCATCGGCTCGATCGGGCCCGCCCACGAGGCACGGGCCGGGGCAAAGGCACAGTCCGGCCTTTGCTCTGTCCTGCCGGACGGAACCAGTGATCGTCGGGTTCCCTCTATCCAAGTAGCCAGCATGCATGGACTTTGCGGACATAGCATGCGCGATCACCCGCTTCGTCCGCAGAGGTCAAGAAAGGTACTCGCGTTGTCCCTCACCGGAATGCCGTTCTTCATCGGCCTCATCGTCGCGACGGTCGTGGCGATGGTCGGCACGATCGCCCTGTGGGCCAGGATCCGCGGGCCCAGACCGGCGCGTTGGCTGGCGCATGCCGTGATGATCGGCGTGTGCCAGCTCACCGCGATCAGTGTCGTGGCCACGTGGATCAACAACAGCTACGGGCTGTACGCGTCCTGGGACGACCTCATGGGCACCACGCACAACACCAACGCGATTGCGATGCCGGGGCCGCCGGCTCAACGCGCGAAATTCAACCAGAGCACCAAGGACGGTGTCCTGGACACGTACTTCCACGGCCGGAAGTCTGCCCTGTCCGGACAGGTGTTGGTGTGGACGCCGCCGCAGTACGACCAGCCGGCCTACAAGAACAAGCGGTTCCCGGTCATCATGCTGCTGCACGGCGTGCCCGGCTCCCCGCAGTCCTGGCTGGAGCACGGCGGCATGCCGGGTGCCTTCTCGGACTTGCTGAACCAGAACAAAGTGCACCCCTTCATCCTGGTCATGCCTGAGGTCGACCCGGGCAGTGTGGACACCGACTGCACCGACCTGCCCGATCGTAAGGTCGCGACCTGGATGTCGGTGGACGTCCCGGACCTGATCAGCCACAAGTTCCGCACCCTGCGGAGTGCCAGTGGTTGGGGCCTGATGGGCTTCTCGACCGGCGGCTTCTGCGCTGTGAAGCTGCCCCTGCAGTACCCGAAGGTCTTCGGCGCGGGCGCCGCTCTCGACCCCGACCCACTGACCGGCGACAGGTCCGTCCTCCCGGACTCGACCGTGCGCCGGCTCAACAGCCCGACCTACCTGGTGCGGCACACGAAGTCCAACGTCAGCCTGTTTCTCGCCACGTCACGCCAGGACCGTCTCAGCCCGCCCTCCTACATCACGCAATTCCAGGCGGCCGCGACGTACTCGCCAGTCACGGTGCGCACGCTGTTCCTGCCGAACGGGGGCCACAACTACAACACCTGGTCCGCAGAGTTCCCGCCGGCCTTCGTCCTGCTCAGCCAGTGGCTCTCCGTCCCGCACTGACCCCGGCCGTTTCCCAGCTGTACATGGGCGAGAAAGCGGTCGCGGTCGGTGATCACGGCCTCCACCTCCCCGAGAGCGGTCACCGTGGCCGAGCGAGGATGGCCGCTGACGGCGGAGGCCTCACCGACGATGTCGCCGGGGCCGCGCAGAGCGAGCAGTGCCTCGTACCCCTTGGCCGCTGTACGCGTGACCTTGGTCCAGCCACTGAGCACGATGATCACACGGGTGGGCCGTTCCTCCTGACGCAACAGGACGGACCGCGCGCCGTACGCCATGGGACAGCCAAGTTCCAGCAGGGCAACGCGCTCCCGGTGTTCTGACCGTGCCAGGAAGGGCACCTGGTCGTCCAGCCTGGCCCGTCCCTGAGGAGTCACGGTCGACTCCCACACCGGCGGCCTGCTGGCCGACTACTGCCGCCGAGCCGGAATCGAGGTCGTCATCCGCGGAGTCCGCAACGTTCAAGACCTGGACTACGAAATGCCGATGGCCCGCATGAACCACAAGCTGGCGGGAATCGTCCTCTCGATCACCCACCGGCGCCGTCCGAGCCGTTGCGCTGACTCGACGCCTTGGTCGCGTACTTCACTGACCAACGCCTGAGCGGCCCTTGATCGATGGCACGACAGAGCAAGACGCCGTGGTGGTCTGAGTCGTTGTCAGAGCACGGAGCCAAGAGCGTCCAGGATCGGGCGGACCGTCTCGAATCCGGTCGCCGCGACGCTGGCTATGCCACGGAGGCGCTCCAGGATGACCGGGATCCGGCTCGGCTCGGCACCTTCCAAGTCGGCTCCGGCGCGCTCGGCAGCCTCTCGCACCTGCGGTTGTAGCTCCGTGTTCCGCGCTACCGCACTGAGCGCGGTGATGAGTTGGGACAACAGCGCGGACTGGTCGGCGCCGAAGTGCGTCGTGACTTCTCGCGCCTGGTTGTGGTCGCCGATCTGCATTACGCCGGCCTGGTAGTTGTTCACCGTGCGGGGCTGTTCTGCAGCGCTCACGATGCGTTCCATCCTCGCTTCCTCAACGCCCTTGTCGGACAGCCGGATTCTGGCGCCGCCGCCGGGAGTGCTGCGCGGTGTCGGCGTGTGGGTGATTCCCTGCTGATGCAGAATGCGATAGACCGACAAGAACCACGTTCCGGGAAAGTACGGCTGCTGCCGCAGATAGTCAGTGACGTCGATCCACTCACCCGTGGTGTGCGACCGTGCGTAAAGCTCCCGACGCAGGTCAGTGGCGAAAGCCTGCAGCTGGGCCCGGGTGAAGTGCTTGCCGCGCTTGCTCATCTGCCGCCCTGCGAAGCCGAGGAGGGCGCCGCCGCCAATCACCAGCACCGGTAAGAATGCAGACATGCTCACGCCCATCAGTCTAGGGGCGGTCGAGTCCCGGCACACGGCCATCTTGCGCGTTCGGCCTGCGCCGGCCGGAGGCCTCCGCGCATGACGAGGAGCTGCGGATTGCCGCGTACCGGCTCATGGACCGCGCCGGCCTCCAACGGGGGCGTCTCATCGGCGTCCTCGTCCGCGCCGAGGACTTGGTGGGCGCCGAGACAGCGGCGCAGCAGTCGCCGGCCGTCCGCAAGTGTTCGTGTCCGTGCGCCGGTGTGCGTCGGCGCGTTCTTCCCGGTCTTCGCCTCCGAGCAGCAGGGCACTCCCAAGAACGGCGTCACTCGAGGCTGCCGGCTTCCCTGCGGGTCTTGCTCGGCGTTCGAACGGCGAGGAGGGCGACGTCGTCAATTCCGGGTGGCTCGACGCGGAGAAGGAGTTGGTCGATGAAGGAAGCAAGCGGCCGGTGCGCGAGGGCGGCGGCGTGCTGTCGGAGCCGATGGAGGCCTTCATCGAGGGTATGGCCGGGGGCCTCGATGAGACCATCGGTGTACAGCAGCAGAGTGGATTCGGGCGGCAGCACTGTGGTGGCGTCGGGGCGGGAGGTGCAGGCTTCGGTGCCCAGCAGCGGGCCGTGGCCATCGGTGAGGTAATGGGTCAGACCGTCGCGGGTGATGAGTAGGGGGGGAGGGTGGCCCGCGTTGGTCCAGTTCATTTGCCATTCCCCGCCGTCCGTTTCTGTCACCCGGGCAAAGGTGAGGGTGGCCATGGTGACATCGGTGATGGGGGTCATGGCCTCATCGAGGCGTTCGACGACCCGGCTGGGAGGTATTTCCTGCTGGGACCAGGCGTAGGCGCGGAGGATGTTGCGCAGCTGGGCCATGCCTGCGGCGGCATCCAGGTCGTGGCCGACGACATCACCGATGGCCAGGGCGGTGGCACCGTCTGGGAGGGTGAAGGCGTCGTACCAGTCGCCGCCGACCTGGGAGGCGTCGGGGGCGGCCAGATAGCGGACCGTCATCTGCAAGCCGGGCACCTGGGGCATCTGCGGCAGCAGATGGTTCTGCATGGTCTCGGCGACCTTGCGCTGACGCTGGTAGAGCCGGGCGTTGTCCAGAGCAACGCCGGCACGGCGCGCGATGTCCTCCAGGAGGGTGAGGTCGGCCCCGGT
The DNA here is from genome assembly GCF_040644155.1 of Streptomyces sp. NPDC047022. Classification (NCBI taxonomy): domain Bacteria; kingdom Bacillati; phylum Actinomycetota; class Actinomycetes; order Kitasatosporales; family Streptomycetaceae; genus Streptomyces; species Streptomyces sp. NPDC047022. Next base: position 33,200 of record NZ_JBEYVV010000030.1, read on the forward strand.
AAAGCTTCCCGGCTTCTCGGCACGCCCCAAGGTAAGGGCGCCGAGGACTTCGCGGGTGCCGCGCAAGGGCACGATCGCCGCGGAGTGCATGCCCGTGGACTCGAACAGTCGGCGCTGCTCCACTGCGATCCCGGAATCCGGGGCGTCCTGGTAGGTCTCGGGTCCGGCCAGGGCAGAGGCGACGCCGCGCAGCGCCCGGGACAGGGGCATCGGGGACGCTTCCGGAACCGGCGGCATGGGCCCCTGCAGCTCCTCGTGCCGCACCAGGGTGTCCCCGTCTGCCTGGACCACGCAGGTGCGCCATACCTCGTCGCGTTCGGTGATCAGGTCGACGACGACCCAGTCCGCCAGCCGGGGCAGAACCAGGGACACCAATCGGTGCAGTGCTTCGTTCACAACAAATGTGGAGGTCAGCTTGCTGGTGGTTTCAGCCAGCAGGGCCAGTCGTTCGAGTTCGCTCAGCCGCTCTGCGGTTTGTTCCGGGCGTGGGTCATGGGCCTGTTCCGCGGCGTGGAAGATCACGAGTGTTCCGGCGTCCGGGCCACCGGTGTCGTACGGCGCAATGAGCCACGAAATGAGCAGGAGGGTGCCGTCGGCACGCGCGAAGTAGTCCTCATCGCTCTGAGCTGGACGCCCGGCATGGAACGCCTGCCGCATGCCGCACTGACTCGTGGAGAGCGGCTGGCCCTGGGGCCCTCGGTGCAGCAGGTCGTGGGCGTCCTGGCCGACGAGCTCTTCGGCGGATCGACCCAGCAGATGCTCTGCAAGGCTGTTGACGGCGACGATGCGGCCCTGCTCGTCGACGATGTAGGTCGCGGCGCCGATGGCCTCCAGGGCACCGGCGAGCCGGGGTTCGGGCACACCACTCGACTGCCTGAAGTCGGTCTCCGTGGTTTCCGGCTCCGTCATGTCCCTGCCTCCAGAAGATCGGGCTTCCGCGCTCGGCACCACTTCGGGCGTCGCGCGAAGTCCCCGCGTCGCTATCCATATGCCCGCTGTCGGGAGAACCAGATCTGTCACTCGACGCACGCCGGACAGCCGGCTGGTGCGGGCCGGCTGTATTGCTCGCGCTCGCCGCTGCTCGTCCGGGGCAGGAGCGCGACGCCCGGGCCGCAGATTGATCAGCTCGGCGACTCCGAGACGTCCCCGGGACGCATGACCCCTCAGCGCTGGTGAGTGGCTTCATCCCACCAGACCCCGCTCCCTGATCCGGCCTGATCCAAACGAAAGACCCTAGCCCGCCGAGTTGCGGTGCGCTTGCACCGCCGCAGCCAGGTGATCGGTAAGGGGCTCGGGCAGCGACTGGCCGTTCGTCGCCTGCACGAGGGCGTCGGCAATGAGGTGCAGCTTCGTGTTGCTGTGCTGGGACGCTGTCACCAGCACCTCCCAAGACTGCGGGGCGGTCAACTGGAACGACGCCATGAGCATGCCCCGTGCCATGTCGATCGTTGCGCGAGTTTCCATTGCCCGGTGCAGTTGCGCGTTTTCGGCCGCGAGATCATCGCCGGCGAAATCAGCGGGTTCTGCCTCTGGGCGCTCGTGCGCCGAGGGGCCGGCCGGATGCCCGCCCAGCGGCTCAGGCTCTGTGGCGAAGAGTGTGAGGGTGTCGGTGAGGGTCAGCAGGCGTTCCACCGCCGGGCTGGTGGCGCGCAGGATGAGGCTCTTGGCTTCCGCGTGGGCGCGGCGGTTCACACGTAGCAGCACGCTGAGGGCGGAGCAGTCACAGAAAGCGACGCCCGCGAGATCGAGTTCCAGACCCGCGGTGGCGTGGTCGAGTGCGCCGCTCAGCGTCCGCTGCAGCAGTTGATCGCAGCCCGCATCGAGCTCACCGGTGATCGCAACCACAAGCCGGTCGCCGATCAGGTCGACCTTCAAGGTCGCCACCGGTGCCTGCACTTGCGCATGTTCGAACGCGGTAGCGCACTCCAGGCACGGCCCCTCGCCTGGGGAAAGCGTCGCGCGATGGGACATTTCAAGCTCCCGGTCATGCCGTCTTCTCGAGCACTCCCAGCATCACCTCACCCGTCTTTCACGTCAACCAAACCATGAAAAATGATTCAGCCTTTTGAATGCGTGAATCGAGGACCGTATCGTGGGGGCATGGACCGAGCGCCGGAACCGCATGCAGGCTGGACGTTTCTCACCAATCACTCCCGGGTGCTGGCTGCCATCGCCGAAGATCACACCACCCGCGTTCGTGACATCGCCGTCCGTTGCAGGCTCACCGAGCGGGCCGTGCTGAAGATCATCGCTGACCTGGAAGAGGGCGGGTATCTCACCCACGTCCGGCAAGGTCGTTCGAATGTCTACCGCGTAGCCCCTGACACGCCGCTGCGTCATCCCGCCGACGCTCCGGCCACGGTGGCTGAGCTGCTGTCGATCCTGGTCCGCCACGAGTCCGCGCGGCCCGCGGTGGCTTCGGCCTCCGAAGATCGCGACGCACCCCGACCGGCGGGCTCGACCGACGCCGCGGCGACTTGAGTTCGTGGAACCCCGGCCGACGGAAGGACGCGGCCACCGCCGCCCCATGCCAGGGCGCGAGCGCCGACCCGGCTGGACTTCAGGCTCACGGCCTTCATGATGAGCGCGCTGAGGCGCCTCAGCGGTGAGTCCGTTGCGCTGCTCAGCGGTCGTGCCAGGGTTCTCGTCGGAATGCTTCGGTGGGCTGCACGGAAGGTTTCGTCTCGTACAGGGGCAGACAGGACGTGGCAGTAGCGCAGGGCCAGGAGTCAGGAGGTCGTGGGGGCGAGTGGTTCAGCGGCCTCCCAGGCGAATCCGTCCGGGTCGGTGAAGGGGCCGGCGGTGCTGCCGAGGACGATACGGTGCGAGCCGGCGCCGTCGGCGGGTACGCCGAGGTCCTTGGCCAGGCCGCGGCGCTTGTACAGCGCCAGCTTGACCGGGCTGGACTCGCCGGGGTTGAACTCGGCGTACTTGCCGCCGAAGCTTCTGGCCACGGTCAGGCCCCGGCCTACGTAGAACTGCTTGCTGGCCTTCACGTCCTCGACGCCGAGCAGGAGGACGATCTCGTCGATCTCACCGGTGGCCGGGCCGGTGTCCTTCTTTGCCGAGGTCGCGACCTTCCAGATCGTCCCGTCCGGGGCCTGGACGACGCCGCCGTAGCCCCACAGCGACTTCGCGGCGGGCTTCAGCACCGTGGCACCGGCGTCCAGGGCGGCGCCGACGAAGCTGTCGACTGTGGCCGGCCGGGACACCGTGAGCGCCAGGGTGAAGCCACGGAACCCGGTGGAGTGTGCCTCGGACGCCCGCAGGCGTATGCGCGTGTCCACTCCGAATGCCCTGTAGAAGCGGTGGGCGCCCTCGGGGTCGGCCACCTCCAGGATGACGGATGCGATGGACGTGTGGGATGCGGTGGAAGCGGTGATTGCCATGGCCATCACGCTAGAGGCTCCTCGGCGGCCGGGGCTTCTCGATTCCTGACCGGTCTTGTCACTCGCTTCGCCACACACGCCGGCACCCCCTCCACCGTCATCGCAGAGCTCGCATCGTGGGCGTCACCCACGCCCTCAGCATGGTCGGCCGCTTCCGCCGCCTGGCGCCGGAAGGCCCCGGGTGACGCTGAGGTCCCTTCGTTTCCACCTGTGGCAGGGCCTCGGCAGGGCCGTGGAGACCTGTGTCGCCGCCCACCGCGGGTGCTTGCGTGCTCTAAACCGCCCAGGCCGCCGGGCGACTTGGAGGTGGACGCACCGGGGGGAGCCAAGCACCAAGGTGCTTGCTTGGGACCATGGTTGCGCTCCGCACGACGAGGGGGCATGGGTGCTGCCGGAGTGCAAGGTCGATCTGCACGCAGCGATCCGCGGTGGCTCGCGCTCCGTTCGCCGCGAGAGACGCGCCGAATCGGTGTTGCCGGCCAACTGGACCTCACTCCTGTGCAGTTACGGAAGCACCGCAGGACAGCTGCGCAGAAGGGCCTTGCGGATGCCTCGCACTCTGGTCTTTCGGGGCCTGCGCGTACTCGATCCCATGAGCGTCGCGGCCGACGCGGAGGCCGGCAGGCCGCGGCGTCCGCGAACAGGACTTCTGCTTTGCGTCCCGGGGCAAAGATAGGAAGGCAGGCCGCAGGCACGGGAGCCGAAAGATGAGCGAGGACAGCGCAACGGGGCCGCCGGGCACCGGCACCGACCGCACGCGGTGCCGTGGCGCCTCGGGCATCCTGTGGCGGGTGGCGGCGGGGCTGCTGCTGGCGGCTTCCGTGACCTACAACGACTGGCTGCTGCAGTTCTGGGTACAGACGGGCCTGGACCAGCGCGATTCCTACGTAAGTGAGGCCTTCGCCGCCGATCAGCCCCATCGAGTGCTGTTCAGCATGGTGGAGCTGGTCACGGCGGCTGCGGTGATCGCCGGTGCGGGTCTGGTCCTGGCGGCGCTGCCGCAGGGCTCGTCTCCCATCGGGTGGTGGGCGCTGGTGGCGTTCGGGGCCTGCTCCGTGGCCGACGTCGCGCTGCCGATGCGATGTGCGCCGTCCCGGGAAGCGGGTTGCCCCGCAGACAACCTCGCGCACACGATGACCAGCGGCCTGGTTCACCTCGCCTTGTTCACCTCGATGGCCTCCTTCTTCCTCTTCGCCGACTCGGCTCCAGAGGGTGGCTGCTCGGCGGGACGCTGGGCACGCTGGCTCTTGCCGGTGTCCATGGCCGCGGCGATCTCCTCCGTCGGCCCCTACATCGGCCGGCCGGGTGGACAGGGGATCGCCCAGCGGATTCACCTGCTCACGGTGAGCCTGTGGTTCTGGTTGCTAGCGGCCGAACTGTTGCGGGAGCGGCAGCGCACGTGACTTTCGCCGGAGTTGCTCGTCATGCAGCCGCTGTCGACGCCCTGCTGTGCCCCTCTGATCCCCGAGGCCACGGGGCTGGACGCCCTGAACGCCTCATACAGGGCGGCCAAGGAACAGCGTGCCGTGTCCGTCGCCGTCGAGTGTCAGGCCGAGCGCTGGACGGTGAAAGCCGACGCGGGGTTACACCTGGCGGCCGGCAGCCGCGCCGGTCCGCCGTTGGTGCTCCAGGCGGGCGGTCTCGAGCAGGCGCCGCCAGGAGCTGACCGTCGGCCTGCGGCGCAGCAGCGCACGGCGCTCGCGCTCCGTCATTCCGCCCCAAACCCCGTGCTCGATGCGCTGGTCGAGAGCGAGGGCAAGGCATTCCGTACTGACGGCGCAGCCGACGCAGACAAGCTTGTTGATGTGCTGCGCGGCTCCCGTGACGAACAACTCGTCCGGATCGATGGTCAGGCACGCCGCCCGCTCACTCCAGTGGTTGTCCGTCACCGACGGGATGACGTTCCCACGGTGCTCCGGCCCGTGTCTGGGTTCAGCGCCTGCCGACACCGCGTCGTCGATTCGCTGCTGAGCGCGGGAACGCGGTCGAAGTGGAGGCTTCTCGGAGCTGGTACGAAGATGCTTACCCATGGTGCGGTCCTCACCGGCGCCTACGAGGTTAGCTGTCGGGTTCGGACGTGAGTTGCCCGGCCGGGGCCGCGATGCGCGGCCTGTTCGGCTTCACCCCGAGCCGGACTGTCGAACGTACCGCAGCCCTTTGGCACCAGGTGCCGCGCTGCGTCCGCTCTCCCGTCCGGCGGAAGACTTCGGGTCCCCCGCTCCCGCCTGCGGCGCTTTCGCGTCTACTGTTCCCGTCGGCCGGTGGCAGGACTCGGCGTTCCGCGCCGGCGGGGCTCGTCTGGCGCGAGCTGAAAAGAATCAAGCACACCTCCGCAGAGAGTTCAACCTCGGGTATTCGACCGAGCAGTCCGGCCTGACGAGAGGTCGTTCTCATCCGTACTGACCGCACATCAGATGATTCCCGGTGTGTGGGATTGCGGCGCGGAAGAGGCGGAAGGTGTGGTGGTGGTCGCGAGTCGGGCGGTTGCTTGATCCTGCCTCATCCGAAGACGCCCAGACTTCGGGGGTCGGGTAGCAACGGGCCGAGAACCATGCCGACTCAACCAGAGTTGAGGATGCGGCAGATGTCCCCTTCGGTGCAGGTAGCAGGGTCGGTCGCGGAAGCGGTGCGGGCCAGCTCGCGCAGCTTGGCGCGGGTCGCGTCCAGTTCGGCGATCCGCTGCTCCACGTCGGCGAGGTGTCGGCCCAGGAGCTCGGTGACGTGACCGCAGGGCGTGTAACCGCCGTCGCGGATGGCCAGGACGTCGCGGATCTCGGCGAGGCTGAGGCCGGCCGCCTGGGCGGAGCGGATGAAGCCGACACGGTCCCGCACATCGGCCGGGTAGTCGCGGTAGCCACCCGGGGTGCGGGGCGGGTCCGCCAGCAGCCCGGCCTGCTCGTAGAAGCGCAGGGTCTTGGTGGTGGTGCCGGTGGCGGCGGCGAGGGTTCCGATGCGCATACCTCCACGGTAGCCCTTGACCTTCCAGTGCAATGGAAGGTCTAGCGTCGGCCTCGTGACCTGGAGGTGCCGCTGATGCGCCTGGAACTGCTGACCGTCCCGGACTGCCCGAACGGCCCGGTGCTCAAGGAACGCCTGATGCTCGCCCTCGCCGGCTGCACGGACGTGGAGCTGACCGCGCACGTGGTCGAAGGCCAGGCCGAGGCCGAGCGCAGGGGCATGCACGGCTCGCCGACGCTGCTGATCGACGGGCGCGACCCGTTCGCCCCTCCGGGTACCGCGGCCAGCCTGTCCTGCCGGACCTACGGAGAAGGGGACCGCCAGGCCTGCGGGGCGCCATCCGTCGAGCAGCTGCGGCAGGTTCTCGGCATCACGGTCACCAGAGGGGTGGACCAGACTGTGGGCCGGGTCCGGCGCCACCTTCTCGCGCCGGCCGAACGGGGCCTGCGGGCGGTGCAGCAGGCCATTCTGCGTTCCTTCGCCACCACGGGCTCCCCGCCCAAGGCAGCCGAGCTGGAGTCGGCGGCCGAGCCCTTCGGCCCCGCCGCCAGGGTGCTCGTCGAGCCGGCCGCCGAGGGCTTCCTCACCCCGGGCGGCACCGGTCGCGTCCAGGCCGCGTACCCGTTCTCCGCGATGCCCACCGAGCACGCCGTGCAGATCGCCGGGGGCCCGATGGTGTGGGCGATGGGGGCGATCGACGCACTCGGCATCCCTGCCATGCTGGGCACCGACGCCGTCATCACCTACACCGACCCGGTCACCGGCAACCCTGTCCGCGTGGGGTTCACCGGCGAAAGGACCACCTGGCAGCCGGTCACCTTGGTGGTCTACTACGTCGCCCGCCCCGGCGACGACCCGGCCGCCGCGGTGTGCTGCGGCTACCTGCGCTTCTTCACCGCGCGCGCCACAGCCCAGCAGTGGACCGGACAGCACTCGGACATCAGCGGCGCCGTCCTGGACAAGGCCGAGACCGAAGCCGAGCGCGGCGCGAACGTCTTTGGCCTCCTGCTGGGCGCACCCGCGCAATAAGCCGAACCGTCATGAACCCACCCCAACGCCACGACCCGACCACCCAAAGACGAACAGCGGCCCTGCTTTGACAGAAGGTCGTCACGGCCGCCGGGACGCTGCCGTGGCTGCTCTTCGGGGTCGGCCTCGCGCGTCAGGCACTGGTGCGGACGGCCACGAACCAGATGTCCTGGTCCGGGGCCGTCTTCGTACGGGTCAGCGGCCGGCGCGCAGGTGTCCCTGCCGGGACTGGACCAGGCCGCGCCACGCCTTACGGACGTCCTCCTGGCTCGTGGTCCGGCGGACAGCCGTCGGTTCCGGCAGGGGAAGACCGCCCATGAAGCGGGCGATGTCGCAGAAGCAGGCGAAGTCGCCGGAAGTGAGTCCTCGCAGGCGGCCGATGGTGGCCGCCAGGTATGCGGCGTACGTGGCGTCAGGCGGGCTGCGGGGCGGGCGTCGCCGGAGCGGCCGCGGCCTTGCGGGTCTCGCGCATCATCAGCAGGCCGTTGACCACCATCAGCGTCGCGGTCAGGCCGTGGACACCGAGCGCTTTGGCCATGGAACCGTGGTGGGCCAGCACGGTGGTCATGTCTCCGTACGCGGCGAGGGCCTCTACCAGCAGCACCCACCCCAGCGCCCGGCGGTAGCCCGTCACCAGCAGGATGCCCAGGACCAGGGCCAGGACGACGTCGCGGATTCCCTTGATGATCAGGAAGCCGTCGCCGTCGCCGGACGGCCAGCTCGGCAGGCCGAAGCCCGGCGCCGTCGTCTCCGGGCTCAGGATGAACTCCATCCCGAACCAGAGGATGAAGAGGATGAAGGCGGCGGCCAGGACAGTGTTGATCTTCTTCAGCGGCACTGTTCTTCTCCTTGCGGGTCTTCGTCGGCTTGGTGAGCTTGGTGAGCTTCGTGGAGCCTGGTGAGTCGTGTGGGGCCTGGTCAGCCCGGCCCGGACGCGGCTGATGTGGCGGGCGTGGCGGGGGCGGCCCATGATGTGCCAGATGCCGCGTACCCGCGCGGGGAGGGCGGACAGGAGCGTGGCGCGCTCGGCCGGGTTCGCGTCCTCCAGGGCGAGGCCGAAGAGGGTGAGCAGGGTGAGCTCGGGTGTGTTGGCCACCAGAAGGTCCGTCTCGCCGCCGACCGCGTGCCGGCCGCCGGCGTTCGTCTTGACCGCGGGAGTGGCGGCCGACAGCCCGCAGTTCATCCCGGCGCTGGGTGATGACGGTTTTGCCGGACGTTCGGTCGGCTGGGCCGCTGAGACCCTGGGTACGACCGTCAGCGTCGTCCGTAAGCCCGGGGACCAGACGTGCTTCTCAGTGCTGCCCTGGAGATGGGTGGTGGAACGGATGCTGAGTGGCTGACCGCGCATCGCCGCCTCGTCCGCGACTACGAACGCGATCCCGCCACCAGCGAAGCCATGATCCTCCCCGCCCTCTACAGTTGCCGTGTCATACGTCGATCCGCTCGAAGATGTGCGGGTACGACACGATGTCGTCGGGGAACTCGGCCGCCATGCGCTGGAACTCCGGGCTGCCGAACGCCGTGGCGAGCGCCTCGGTCGACTCCCAGACCGCGACGTTCATCAGAAGCTGACTGTCCGCCGTTCCCTTGTGCATCTGCAGGGAGACGAATCCCGGCTGGGTCTCCATGAACTCGGCCTGCCTCCGAAAGAGGGCCAGGAACGATTCGGTCCTCTCCTTCGGGACGAAGAAGGTGTTCGCCAGGACGATGGGCCCGGTCTTCTCCCTGAACTGCGCGAACATCGGCGTGTGCGGGTCGAGACTCTGCAGCTTGGCCATTTTCGGTAGTTCCTCTCGCTATCGGTCAGTGGGTGTCGCAGGGGCCCGCGTCCTGGGGATGCCGGCGGAGGTCGAGGGTGTTGATGTCCGGGTCCTGGATGTTGACGCTGCCGCGCTGCGGGCGCACGGTCGAGCGGTTACGGCTGACGACCGGGCGGGTGAGCCCGTGGACTCAGGTGAGGGCGGCGGCCAGCAGGGCGAAGGCGGCGATGATGACGGCGACGCGGACGTAGTGGTAGCGGTCCCAGCGGTTCATCTGCTGCTTCCAGTCGGCGGGCCGGTTGTCAGGGGTCCACGACTTGCTCCGGTTGTTGATCGGGACGAGCAGCAGAAGCGACATGATCACGCTGAGGATCAGCAGCGCGCCGGCAGTGACGACCAGGCCGGTGCCGCGGTGGTGCCACCCGGCGACAGCCCAGATGCCGACGAGGACGAGCGAGCCGATGTACCAGACCGGCATCACGGCGCCGAGCATCCGGCCCCCGTGGGCGCGGCCGAGTTGGCCGCTGTCCTCCGGGAGGGCGTTGAGGATCGGGTTGATGACGAAGGCGACGGAGAACTCCACCCCCACCATCACGCCGACGACCACTGTGGTGACGACCTCGAGTGCGTTGAGCATGATGACCCCTCCCGGCATCTAGCATTGCTAGCTGATGTGGCAACGCTAGTACTACTGCCGCTCGATTGTCTAGCAATGCTAGGATCGAATCATGTCGGTACAGGAACGCAAGGAGCGCGAACGGGCGGAGCGCGAGCGCCTCATCTTGGCGACGGCCCGTGAACTCGCCGAGGAGCAGGGCTGGGACGCGGTCACCACCCGTCGGCTTGCCGAGAGCATCGAATACAGCCAGCCCGTCCTCTACAGCCACTTCCGCGGCAAGCGGGAGATCATCGGCGCCGTCGCCCTCCAGGGCGCCACCGAGATGGCCGCGGCGGTGCGGGCCGCGACCGCCGCCGCGGACGGCCCGCGCGCCCGGGTGTACGCCCTCGCCCGCGCCTACCTCGACTTCGCCGCACGCAACCCGGCGGTCTACGACGCCCTCTTCCAGCTCGACGGCGGTCTCGCGTACGCACAGGAGGACACCCCCGAACCTCTCAAGGACGCATTCGCCGCGCTGCTGGAGTGCCTCGGCGAGGTCGCCGGGGACGGCGTCGACCCGGCGCTGTTCACCGAGGTGTTCTGGGCGTCCCTGCACGGGGTGGCGACCCTGACCCGGTCGGGACGGCTGCCGCCGGAGGACACCGAGCCGAGGGTGGAACTGCTGGTGGACCGGCTCGCCGTGGTCTGACACACCATCCCGCAGCCGGGGCCCTCGGGCCCCGCCCATGCCGGCCTGCGGCTTCGCTTCCGGTCACTCCGCCGCATCCGCGTACCCGGGCTGGGGTCAGATGGCTGCCGCCCTTGATCGCCTGGTCGGGGATGTGAAGCGGATCGACAGCCCGTCCCCGAAGCCGTCACCGTCCGCGGCCGGTGACATAGTCACGAACGCGGTCCACCAAGCCGAGGCCCGGGGCGAGTAGTTTGTTGAGCGGCGGCGTGGTGGGAGCCGCGGGGTGGGGCCGCGTCGGGGCGGTTTTCTTCGCTTCCTGGACCTTCTTGCCAAGGCTCTCCAGCACGTAGGGATGTACTCCGTCGCGCAGTCGGGGGAAAAGGTTGGTCTCCTCGTCCTCGATGTGCGCGGTCACCTCGGTCCTGAGTTTGACGAGGAGCCGGTCGAATTCGAGGTCGTCAGGCTCACGCGACTCGAGGTCTTTCAGGAGTTGCTCGACCCTGTCGTGGTCGGCGAGTTCCTTGTCTGCCAGAGCACCGCCGTCCTCCAGGTGCTCGCGGACAGCCGGGTAAAGGTGCTGCTCCTCGGCCACGGAGTGCCGCACCAGCTCAATCGTCAGTTCCTCGACCAGATGCTTACGGTCATGGCTGCCGGGCATAGCACCGGCGAGTTGCTCGAAAAGCCTCCTGACCTCACGGTGGTCCGCGGTCAGCTCGGTGATGACATCCTCGGCTTCACTCACGACACGCTGCCTTCCCTGCGGAACCCGGCCCTGTCCGGACATCTTCAGCATGTGTTCCCACGTACCGGGTGGGCGATATCAGCGCTTTATCGCGCCTCACTCCGCAGGGCGCCGCCGAAGGCCGGGGGCCGACACGCATAGTCGGTGAAGCGCTCGCAGCGGGCGCAGGGGCACAGATCCCTGGCGTGCGCCAAGGAACCAGCCAGCGGAACTGCACCCCTTTAACGCTTGGGATGCGGCGAACCAACGGTGAGGGTGAGAGCAGTCGCACCGCTGTCCGTCCGCGCCGACAGCCTTCGGCACCGTTGCCCGCGAACCAACGGCTGGGACTTCTGCACGCTCCGCCCCGCACACGCTTCCGCCATGCCCGCCCCGAGACCGAAGGACCCTGGCATGACCATCCGCCTGCCCGCACGCCGCCTCATCGCCTGGACCGTCCCAACCGTCGGCTTCGGTGGCCTGGCACTGACCGCCAACTCCTCTCTGGACTCCCCCGCGTGGGTCGTCTGGCTCGGCATCGCGATCGGCAGCGGTGTCAGCACCATGGCGAATGTCCTGCCAGCACTTCTGCCGCAGGCGTCGGAGCACCGACGTGACGCCTGGCGGGACTTGCTCACCCACCGGGAGCGCATGGCACGGCTTCGTATCGCCGTCGCAGCGGGCAGGGACCTGCGCCCGCCCCCGGCAGCCGCCGACACCGACGCGGAAGAAGAGACCATCGGAGCCCCGACAGCGCCCAGGCCGCAGCCGACCGGTCGTGACATCGGCCGCCCCCGCAGCACATTCGAAGAGCCGCACACCTGCGAGAGCCCAGGGACGGCCAGGGGGCTCCCACTAGGACGTGTTGAGCTATCTGGGTACATATGCCGGAAACTGTCCCGTTCGCAGTGGCCGAGAAGGCGCTGTGGTCGTTACTACGTCGGCACTCCTGGGATCAAGTTGTGCTCACGATCACTCCGTCTTACGGCGCATTGCCGAAGGGAATCCGATGAAGCTCAGGAAAACGGCGGCCGTGGCCGCAGGCATGTTCGTTGCTCTCGGGGCTGCTGCTGCTCCGGCCATGGCTGACTCCGGTGCCTCGGGCAGGGCTGCCGGCTCCCCCGGAGTCCTGAGCGGGAACGCGGTCCAGGTCCCCATCGACATCCCGGTAAACGTCTGCGGCAACACCGTGAACGTGGTCGGCCTGCTCAACCCGGCGTCCGGCAACGCCTGCTCCAACGGCGGTGGCCTCCCCGGTCGTGGCACCACGACGGGTACCCAGAGCGTTCCGGCGGCGGACTGCGGTTGCACCACGACGGGCACCCAGACCGCCCCCGCCCCCGAGGAGCCCCCGGCCCCGGCCCCGGCCCCGGCCCCGGCGACCGTCCCGCACACCACGAGCGCTGACAACGCTCTCCTGGACTGCCTCACGCACTAGCGAGCTCGTAAGCGGCGGTTTCTTCTGGCTCGCTGACCGGTGGCGTGACCGTTCAGCGAGCCATGAAGCGACTCAGTTCGCGGGCCTCAGCTCGGAGCCGGTCCGGTCGCGTGCACGCGCTGATGGTGCCCGATGCAGCGCTGGGCACCTGGACGTCCTTGCTGTTGTCGTAGGCCACTGGACTGCCAGCCAGCCAGGCGAGATCAATGCCGGCCCGTTCGGCCAGGATCAGCATGATCGCAACGAAGCTTTCAGAGAGGGCGATCATGACCGCATGGCTCGTTCGAAGGTGCTGCTCAAGCAGAGCTTCAACGAACGTCTTCAGGACGGCGGCGTCGATCTGGCACTCGTCATCGCGCATCTGACCGATGCCGGAGGGCAGGCCGAGTTCAGCCTCGAAGACAGAGACCTGCCGCAGGAACAGCCTCGCCGCACCGTTGGATGGATTCCAGAGGGTCTGCTCGCCGAGGGCGAAGTACTGGCTCACTGCTGCATCTCCCTGCTGTCCACGACGGAGTCGTAGTCAGACTGCGGCAAGACGCCGGTAGCAAATGAAGACGGCAGCGATTCCGACGAAACCGAGGAAGTGCTCGGACTCGCGCAGCACCCGGGCCCCCTCGTCGTGCAGTGCACGACCATGGTCCCGAAGCAAGCATCCAGGTGCTCTCAAAACCCAGCGCCGTCACTCTCCCGTGAACGAGGGTGCTTTCGCCGCTGAGCAACAGGCGCAGCACTCTCGCAACTCGCCGACAAAGCCAGGCGGCCGACAGTCCGCCTTCACCCACCGGACCCGACACCACGGCGGACACGTGAACCAGTGGTCCAGAGGGGCATTGCTCAGGCTGTGGCCGGCTCACTCCCGTTGCCGAGCAGTCTGTCGACGAGGAGTTCTGGGTAGCCATTGGCCGGCGGGTCGATGCCGAAGATCGCCCGCATGTAGAACGGTGCGATGAGCTGGTCGAGGATCTGCTCCAGGGGTGGTGGGTCCTCACCTCGGGCCGTGGCCCGCTCGCGGATCTGCTCGATGGAGCGCATCCGGCGCCGGAAGTGCTGTGCACGCTCGGCCTGGGCCTGGGCGCTGTTCGGCATGGACAGGACGACGGCGCGCACGAGGGCGCGTCCTTCGGGTGTGCGGATGCTCGCGACGCTGGCTTCGGCCCAGGCGAGGAGGTCGCCGCGCAGGGTGCCGGTGTCGTTCAGCGGTGAATCGCGTTCGAGGCGGGTGGTGACCATGTCGGCCAGGAGTGCGTCGAGGCTGCCCCAGCGCCGGTAGACGCTGGTGTGGTTGACGCCGGCGCGTTGCGCGATCGCGGGGATGTTGAGGTCCTCGCCCTCCGGGTCGGACAGCAGGTCGACGACTGCCTGGTGGACGGCCTCGCGGACCTGTTCGGGGCTCTTGCGGATGCGTGCAGACGCTTGTTTCTGAGTCACACCCCCATCGTAAGCACAAATATTTGCTTCCGAGGGTCCCGAGGGTCTACGGTTCCTCCCACAAGCACAAATCTGTGCTTGCTCCTCAAGGAGAGTGTGCGATGAAGCAGCTGCTGTTCCCGAACAACATCCAGTTCTGGTACGAGACCCTGCGGTCGATGAGCCACATCGCCTACGGCGGCGCGGACTTCGGTGAGGTCGTCTCCACGGGCGAACGCATCGTCGAGGGCGACTACGACAGCTGGTACACCGAGTGGCTGGCCACCGCCGACCGTGTGTCCGGCCAGGCCGACAAGGCGCTGGCGGCCGGCCACGGGGTGAGTGCCCGGGACGGGTTCCTGCGGGCGTCGAACTACTACCGCTCGGCGGAGTTCTTCCTCCACGGTCACCCCTGCGACCCCCGCCACGACCACGCCTACGACCGCTCCGTGGAGTGCTTCAAGGCCGCCGCGGCCCTCTACACCACACCGCGCATCGAGCCGGTCAGCATCCCGTACGAAGACACCACCCTGCCGGGCTACCTCTACCGCGTCGACGACTCCGGGACGCCGCGGCCGACGCTGATCATGCACAACGGTTTCGACGGCACCGCCGAAGAGCTGCACTTCTTCGGGGCGATGGCGGGCGTCGAGCGTGGCTACAACGTGCTGGTCTTCGACGGTCCGGGTATGCCCGGACCACGACACCACCAGAACCTGGTCTTCCGCCCCGACTGGGAGAACGTCATCACCCCCGTCGTCGACTTCGCCGAAACCCTCCCCGAGATCGACGACAACCGCATAGCGCTCCTGGGCATCAGCATGGGCGGCATCCTCGCCCCGAGGGCCGCTGCCTTCGAGCACCGCCTGGCCGCGCTGATAGCCGTCGACGGCCTCTACGACCTCGGCCAGACCTCCGTCCGCAACATCCCCGGCACCCGGCAGGAAGCTGAACAGCTCCTGCGCGCGAAGGCCGCCCCGGAACTCGACGCAGCCCTCGAGCAGATCATGGCCAAGGACCCGATCGCCCGCTGGGCCATGAACCACGGCATGTACGTCATGGGCGTCGACACCCCCCGCGCCTTCAACGCCTCCTACCTCGACTACACCCTCGCCGACGGCATCGCCGAACAGATTCAGTGCCCCACCCTCGTCTGCGACGCCGCCGAGGACATGTTCTTCAAGGGGCAGCCCGAACAGCTCTACGACCACCTCACCTGCCCCAAGACCCTCATGGTCTTCACCACCGAAGAGGGAGCCGGCGCCCACTGCCACCCCGGCGCCATGCGTCTGTCCCAGGCCCGCATCTACGACTGGCTCGACGACACCCTCAAGCCGGCCGTGTGAAGGGGCTGATGACCCGACATCCTGACGGGTCCCTGTCCGCGGACCATCCGTTGACTGAAGAAAGCATGGGGAGGCTGAAGTGCGTCTGATCGTCGGAATGACGGGAGCGACCGGCTCCGTACCGGGAGTCCGGCTTCCTGCGGAGTCGTGTCGGCATCCCGAAGTAGAGACGCACTTCGCACTCGGTGCTGTCGCGCCGGGCGCGAGCCACCGTCGACCTGAGACCAGGGTGGTTCCAGCGCCTCCTTCTGGCCGCTGTCAGCATCTACGCGTCGAGATTCTCTGATGGAGCCCGTGGGGTATGGAGTCGGTGCCGACCCGGTCGTCCCCGTTGTCCCGGGCAAGTTTCACGCGGGCCAACCTGGCGGACCCTCTTCCGATGCATGTGAGGTGGGTCCACCAGGTTGTTGAGGGCCATTCAGCAGTGCGACTTGTAGAAGTACTTGCTGACGGCCGGGTCGTTCATGTTGGCCTTGGTGATGGCCACCATGCTGGTACCGGCCGACTTGGTGACGGACTTGCCGTCAAAGGAGGCGGCGAGTTGGTCGACTGCGTCCTTGCCGATTGCTGCCGGGTCCTGTGCGACCAGAACCTGCAGGGTGCCGGCCTTGAGCGCGGCTACCTCGTCGGGTTCCGCATCGAACGCGGCGACCTTCACGGTGCCTTGCTTCCCGGCGTGCTGGAGGCCGGAGGAGATGCCCTGGCCGGTGTTGGTGTTCCCTGCGAAGACACCGCCCAGGTCCGGGTGGGCAGCCAGCGTCGACTGGATCTGGGAGGCCGCTGTGGCCGGCAGGTCATTGTCGTAGAGGGTCGGCAGTACCTTGATGTCGGGGTACTTGGCCATTTCCTCGGTGAAGCCCTTGATCCGCGCGTCAGTGGTCGACACGCCGGGCTTCACGCTGATCACGACCACCGAGCCCTTCCGGTTCATCAGTTTGGCGAGCGCGTCGGCCGCGACCCGGCCGCCCTTTTCGTTGTCGGACGAGATACGGGTGATGCCGACGGAGGGGTCGCTGACCGTGGTGTCCACGAGCGCGACCTTGGTTCCGGACGACTGGATCTGCTTGAGCGAGGGGGTGAGGGCACTGGTGTCGACCGGGGAGATCATCAGCCCGTCGGGCCGGGCGGCCGCGACGGAGTCGAGGAGCGGACGCTGGATCGACACGTCCCACTGCGCGGAACCGTCGGCTTGGAAGTCCATGTCCTTGGCCTGGGCCTCACTCTGCGCGGCGCAGGTCATGGTGATGTAGAAGGGGTCACTCTTTACACCGGTGATCAGTCTGACCTTCTTGTGGGCAGCGCCTCCAGCCGCCCCCGAACCTGCCTTGCCGCTCGACGACGTGCATCCGGCGGCGGTGGCCAGAGTCAGCACAACGCCTGTGGCGACCAGCAGGCTGCCCTTGCTGCGGATTCTCGACATACGGTGTTCTCCTTAGCTGCGCGCTGGGCGCCGTGGGTGGTTGTCCCGCCCTGACTGCCGAGTCAGGGCGACCAGACCTGTGGTGGGTTTGCCGCCCGAAGATGTAGGGGGCTGAGCGGGTGCGATGCGGCTATGCGCGCTCTCGGGTCTTCCTGCGCACCTGGTCGATGTAGACAGCTGCGACCAGCACGACGCCTACTGCCACGTCCTGCCAGTACTGCTGAACGCCGATGACGATCAGTCCGGTGGTGAGTACCGCGGGGATGAACACGCCGATCACGGTGCCCAGCACCGATCCGCGGCCGCCGAAGAGGCTGGTACCGCCGAGGACCACTGCAGTGATCACCTTCAGATTGTCGGTGGAGTGTCCGGCGATGGATGTCGTGCCGTACGAAGCCAGCCACATCACCGCTCCCAGCCCGGCCAGCAGCCCCATCAACCCGTACACCTTGACCAGGTGCCGCCCCACCGGTATCCCCGCGCGGCGTACGGCGGCCGGGTTGGAACCGATCGCCAGCGTGTGGTTGCCGAACTTCGTACCGCCCAGCACCGCGCCGAAGACGACAGTGACGACAGCGGCGAGGATCACCAACCAGGGAATGCCGAGCACCTTGCCGAAACCGAGGCTGTTCTGCAGGTGTGCGGCTGCCGCACCGGCTGGATCCTGGCCACCGGTTGCTAGTTCGGCCAGTCCCAACGCTGCACCCAGGCCGCCGAGCGTGACGATCAGCGGGGGCACCTTCTGGGTTGCCACCACCAATCCCTGGAGTGCGCCCCAAGCGAGGCCGACGGCCAGTGCGATGAGCGCACCGACCGCGACCGTGCCCCAGCCGGCGGTCGCCCCGCCGTGGTGAATGTTGTACTCGCCCGCCGCCACCGCGGCCAGAACAAGGACCGAGCCGATCGACAGGTCTATGCCGGCAGTGATGATCACGTATGTCATGCCGACACCGAGCACCAGGTAGATCGCCGCGTTGACGGCGATCTGCGTGAGGTCGTACGCGGTGAAGAACTTGCCGGGCGCGGCTATGGTGAAGAACGCGACCAGCGCGACGAGGATCGTGAAAGTCCACAACTCGCTGACGGAGGCGGCCCGCCTCAGCCAGCCGGGTACCGCGATCCCCCCGTTGCCGGACCGAGGCGGATCCTGCGACTGCGCGGTTTGCTGGATCTCCTGGCTGTCGGCGGTCATCGCCCTTCCTCCGCTTCCGTCTCACCGGCCGAGCCGAGGGCCGGATCCTTCTGCGCGGGGCCGTCCAACGATCCGGTCATGGCCCCGACGAGTTCCTCGATCGTGGTGTCGGCCGCCGTGAACGAGGCGACCCGCCGGCCCAGCCGCAGCACCTCGACCCGGTCCGCCACCGACAGCACTTCGGGCATGTTGTGACTGATCAGGACGACACAGATGCCCCGGTCGGCGACCCGCCGGACGGTGTCCAGTACCCGGGCGCGCTGTACGACACCCAACGCTGCGGTCGGCTCGTCCATGAAAATGACCTTGTTGGCGAACGCGACCGCACGAGCCACGGCGACGGACTGCCGCTGCCCTCCAGACAACGTTGTCACAGCGGCTGTCACGTCTTTCAGTTCGACGCCGAGTTCGGCGAACGCCTTGACCGCCTGCTCCCGCATCGCGGGTCGGTCCAGAACACCCAGGCGGCCCAACAAGCCACCACGAAGGAGTTCTCGGCCGAGATACAGATTGGCCGCCGCATCCAGATCGGGCGCCAACGACAGATCCTGGTAAACGGTCTCCACGCCATGACGCTGCGCGTCCACCGGCCCGCCGAACCGTACCGGCACTCCTTCCAGGCGGACCTCGCCCCCATCCGGGGTGATCACGCCCGACAGCACGTTCACCAGAGTCGATTTGCCGGCGCCATTGTCACCGATCAGTGCGACGACCTCACCGGGATACGCCGTGAAATCGGCGCCCTGGAGGGCCTGGACATGACCGAATCGCTTGACCAGGCCCTGTGCGGCGAGAAGTGGTTCTTTGGCAGAGACCATGTTGCGCCTTCGGGTTGGTATCGTTAACAGTGGGCCGATTCTGGGGTCCCTCCGGAGCAGTGTCAAGGGTCGGCGCAAACCAGGTCTTGTTCTACGCCAGTGCGGTGAGGCGCCATCACATACGTTCGCCACGCACTCGACCACATGCCATCCCCGGAGCCTTCGGGAACATGTCTCGCCGCTCACGCCCCAGCGGGGGGCTGCTGCGAACGGACCATCGTGGCCAGTGGAGACGGCGTGGCGTCCAAGCCACTTGATGACTACGCACAGAGGCCGCGTCTTTGGCGCCGGGCTTGCGGACCCTTCCCTACCCGGCACAGGCATCCCAGTCGGTGCGCCACCGATCATCCGCGACGCTTCTGAAACACCTGCCGCCGCAGGTTCGCGGGGCGAACCTGCGGCGGCGCGACGCCATCCGGAGGCGGGGAAATGGTAACGTTAACCAAACGAATGCCGAACGTTACCTGCCTGGAGGATGC
This sequence comes from Streptomyces sp. NPDC047022, assembly GCF_040644155.1. NCBI lineage: Bacteria > Bacillati > Actinomycetota > Actinomycetes > Kitasatosporales > Streptomycetaceae > Streptomyces > Streptomyces sp. NPDC047022. Next base: position 52,449 of record NZ_JBEYVV010000030.1, read on the forward strand.
AGCGTGGCCACCCGGCCCACGATGAAGGACGTAGCCGCAGAAGCAGGCGTCAGCACGATGACGGTGTCCCGGGTCGTCAACGGTGACTCGGGCGTCGCACACCAAACCGCTGCACGCGTAGAGGCTGCGGTCCGAAGGCTGGGCTACCAACGCGACGACGTGGCTCGCCAACTACGCCGCGTGGATCAGCTGAGCCAGACCATCGGGCTGGTGGTCGACAACGTCGCCGACCCCTTCATGGCCGCCGTCGCGTCAGCGGCGGAGGACGTCGCCCGCCAGCGCGGCAGCATCGTGCTGATCGGCTCCAGCCGCGACGACCTGCGCCGAGAACAGGAAGTCATCGCGGCCTTCACCGCGCGCCGCGTCGATGGACTGATCCTCACCCCCGTCGCAGGCAGCCACCGGTTCCTGCGCGCGGCTCAGGCACAGGGGACCAAGATCGTGTGCGTGGACAGGGCGGCGGCCGGCCTGAAGGTCGACAGCGTGGTCGTGGACAACTTCCGTGCGGTCAAGGAGGCCGTCCAGCACCTGATTGCGCACGGCCACCGCCGCATCGGCTACCTTGGCGACAAGCAGAAGATCTGGACCGTCGGCGAACGCTATCGTGGCTACCTCGCGGCTTTGAAGGACTCGGACATCGAAGCCGATCCGGCACTCGTCCGGCACGGACTGAGGTCGAGCCCGGACGCCGCAAAGGCCGTCAGCGAAATCCTCTCCTCACCCCAGCCACCCACTGCTGTTCTGGCCAGCAATGACATCGTCGCCTCCGGGGTGCTGGCCGTCCTGCCTACCGGTATCGCATTTCTCAGCTTCGACGACTTCGCCCTGGCCGCACAGATGACACCACCGGTTACCGTGATCGCCCAGGACCCGGCCGCGCTCGCGACGAGCGCCGCCCACCTGCTGTTCGCCCGCATCCACGGGGACACCTCCCCGCCCCGCACCGTCGTCATGCCTACCAAACTGATCCCACGAGGGTCAGGGGAAATCCCGGGTCCCTACGCACCGCACAGGCATTGATCCACTTGAGCGCCGTCCTACTGGGCAGCGAGCCGTACACCATCCAACTCACCGGTTTCCTCGAAGAGTTGCTGCGTGCGCTACCCGCCGGCGTTGCTGGAATCCTCCTCAGGATGCTGCGCGGACTTGGTTGACGAATTCCAACTATCGGCCCCTCAGCCGCTCAGCAAGCGGGATTGGCCAGGTGGCGTACACCGGCTCCCACCAGCCCGGATGCGATATTCGGCAAGGGCAGGGCACCAGCGCGTCCTGGTGTACCAGAAGATGAACGTGCGCCGATGGAAGCGCATCGTCATGCCTGGGCCATTGGCGGTCAATGGACCCTCGCCGGAATCCACCCACGGTGTCGCTTTCTCTGGATCCGTGTCTCCCGCCGTATCCTCGGCTGGGCGATGGCCGGCCACATGAGATCTCAGCTGGTCACCGACACTTTCACCATGGTCGTCACCATCCGCAGACCCCGCCCCAGCCTCACACAGTGACTGCCCGACACCTGCTCCGGGCCTGCCGACGCCGCATGAAGACCGACCAAGGCGGCCTTCTCCGACTTGTCCAGACCTGGCTACCTGAGTACGAGCCCCACCGGGAGAGACGGTCATGCGCACATCTTCCAGAGCTGCCCGGCTCCTTACCGGCTTGGCCCTCGCCGGGATCTGGCTGTCCGCCTGCGACGAGCCGCCGTCCGAGCGGGCTGCACCCGGGACCTCTCCCGCCGGGCGGCTGGCCACGGGCGCCGATCTGCAGGACCCCCCAGAGTTGGTGAGCCACAACGGGGTGCTGCGGACCACCCTCGTGGTAGACCGGCGCAAGGTGTGGGTTGGTGACCGTCAACTGTGGGCGCTGACCTACAACGACCGCTACATGCCGCCGACGCTCCGCGTCCAACCGGGCGACCGCATCGAGCTGGCCATGGTGAACCGTGTCGGGGCCAAGTTGCAGGGGGTCACGACCGACACCAACCTGCACACGCACGGGCTGCACGTCTCACCCCGTCAGCCCGCCGACGACCCCTTCATTTCCATCAAGCCCGGTACGACCTACCACTACTCATACCAGCTGCCGCGGGACATCACGCCGGGCACGTACTGGTACCACTCGCACATCGACATGTACTCGGCCGCTCAAGTGGCCGGTGGCGAGTCGGGAATCATCATCGTCGACGGCCTGCGAAAATACCTGCCGACCTCCCTGCGCACCATCACCGAGCACGTGATCGCCCTCAAGGACGACCAGGTCCTGGGCGACGCAATCAAGATCTATCCGCTGTCCATCCAGGCGAAGACCAATCGCACGGTCAACGGTCAGCAGAATCCGGTGATCCACATTCGCCCGGGAGAGACCCAGCTGTGGCGGCTCGCCAACATCGGCGCCAACATCTACTACAAGCTGCGCCTCAAAAACTCCACGTTCTACGTGATTGCCCAGGACGGCTTCCCCGTTCACCGGATCTACTCCGCAGACACGTTGATCATCCCGGCCGGCGGTCGGTACGACGTACTGGTCCAAGGCGGGACAGGGGGCATCGCCCGGTTGGAGACGCAGCCGTTCTACACCGGGCCGGCCGGCAACAAATTCCCGCAGGCGAACCTGGCTACGGTCATCACCAGCGGCCCTTCCATGGTTCGAGCCCGCGTCCCGTCCCTCTTCGGGCCTCTTGACGACCTCAGCCACGCCGAAATCAGCGCCCGCAAGACCTTGGTGTACACCGAAAAGACGAACCCCGACAGGTTCTACATCAACGGCAAGGCGTACAACCCGAACCGCGTCGACTTCGTTTCCCGGCTCAACACCGTCGAGGAGTGGACGGTTCGTAATGACACGCAGGAAGACCACTCCTTCCATGTCCACACCAACCAGTTCCAGGTGATGTCCCTGAACGGAAAGCTCGTGGATCCTGCCTACTCCTGGCACGAGACGGTCAATGTCCTTCGCGGGCAGAAACTCGTCCTGCGGATCCGCTTCACGGACTTCACCGGCCGAACCTTGCTGCACTGCCACCTCCTGAACCACGAGGACAGGGGCATGATGGCCGTCCTGGACATCATCGATGGTCGTTCGGACCGCGAGAAGGGTCAGAATACGGATCGCTGAGCCGTTCACCTCTTGTGCCTGCGGGGTGAAAGTGCAGGTCAGCGGGGTGATGTGACGACGCGAAACTCCTGGGCGTTGCGGGAAGGGCGGACACGCAAGCTGCTGAGCAGGCGTTGACCACGGCCAGTGGAATCCGCTCCCCACGCCGGCTGTGAAGCTTCTGGAAGCCTGCCCGGTGCCGGAGCTGATCCGCTCACATCAACGACCCCGGACTACGGCGACACACAGCAGCCACGTACGGCATCGGTGCACGAGGCGCCCCCGGCCAGGCCGAGTGGAGATCGAGCTCCTGAAGCGGTGCTCTCCTTCCGCTGTGCTCAGGGTGAGGGCGTGAAGCCAGCAGACAAGTCGAGGCAGAAGGGAGAGCCTGGAGCCGTCGGGGTCCAGCCCTCGCGCAGAGCGAGTTCGATGGCTTCGGCGACGTCGGACGGCAGTACCGGCTTGCCCTTGTGTCCGATCCAGTTGCTCAGGTGCGGCTGTCCGGTGGTAACCACGAGCGTTGTCCCCGGAACGTCCGCATGCTCGACCGCGAACGTGCATGGTGTCCAAGCCAGGCCCTGGAAGTAGGTCGGCCTACGTCGCAGTCGCCAGCGATACACCGTACCGCCAACGACGATGCGCCGTGCGCCCTTACGCCCCAGTGCCATGCCTGCCCTTCGCCGTGGAAGATGCTGGCGGTTCCGGCACAGCGGTCCATGGGACGCAGACGTGCCGGACCCTGCCAGATCGTGCGGGGAACCGCGGGGAACACCGGGTGCCGGCCCGACGAACGGTAGCACGACTACCGCGAACTCAAACACGGCCTGGGCCTGGACCACTTCGAAGGGCGTACCTGGCGCGGCCGGCACCACCACGTCACCCTCGTCACCGCCGCCCAGGCATTCCTCACCCTCCGGCGGCTCGACCCAAAGGCACACACGCCGGCCTGGCCCTCTACCAGGTCCTGGACGAGCTCCAGGACCTGTTGAGGTGCTGGACCGGCACCTGCACCACCTGCGGCCGGCTCCTCACCTCAGCGAGAGCCAGAACCTAACGAGGCACTACTCGGGCGGCCCGGTGAAATTCTTCAGCCTTCTCGACCATCCAGGAGCCGCATCCGGCCCGGGTCGATGTCATCAGGGCATCTGGCGTCAAAACGCTACTGCCGTGAATGGCCGTGCTCATTCGGCCGCGGCAAGCAGTCGTGCCTCGCTCTCCTCGTACAGCCGCCGGTTCTCGCGGCTCTGGTCGGCACGGCGTCGGTGGTCCAGACCGCTGCCCAGCCAGCCCGCGAGATAGCCGAACGGGATGGAGACCAGGCCGGTGGACTGCATGGGGAACCAGGCGAAGTCCGCGTGCGGGAAGACGGCGGACGGCGTGCCCGAAACGGCCCTGGAGAAGACCATCAGCACCAGCGCGCAGGCCGTGCCCCCGTAGAGGCTGGCGAGCAGGCCGGTGCGCGTGAATCCTCGCCAGAAAAGGGAGTAGGTCAACGCGGGGGCAACGGCCGATGCCCCGATACAGATCGCCAGCGTGGTCAGTACGGCGACGTCCCAGTTCTGGACCAGGGCGGAGAGCAGGATGGCAACGGCCCCCACCGCCACGCTCGTCCACCCCGCCACGGTCATCTCCGTACGCGGCGCCGTCCGTTCCTGCCGCAGCGCATGTGCGAACAGGTCGTGGGCGAGCGACGAGGCAGCGGCCAGGGTCATCCCTGCGACCGAGGACAACAGGGTGATGAACACCGCGCCCGCCATCGCCGCGTAGAGGATCGTCGTGCCCGCGGAGCCGGCGCCGCCGCCGAGCGCCCGGGACAACATGAGCACCGACGTCCTGCCGTGAGGGTCGGCCGCGGTGATGTACCGCGATCCCACCAGGGCCGCCGCGCCCGTACCCATGATGATCACCGTCAGGCAGAACGTGGTGACCGTACCTACCGCCCATGACATGGAGCGGCGCACGGCGGGCACGTCCCGGGCGGAGTACAGGCGCATCGTGATGTGCGGCAGGCAGGCCGCGCCGAGGATCACGGTGATCTGGAGACTGGCGAAGTCAAGCCGTTGAGCTGCCGAGGTGCCCAGCTGGAGGCCCTGCTCGAGGAAGCCCGGGCCCGTTCCGCTGCCGCGCTCAGCGGCCCGGAGCACCGCGCCGGGGCTCCAGTCGAAGCGGTGGAGGACCAGGGCGGCGACGGTGACGCTGGTTCCGAGCAGGAACACGATCTTGATCATCTGGATGAGCGCGGTGCCCCGCATGCCGCCGAGGGCCGCGTAGATGATCATCAGACTGCCGACCAGGACGATGCACGTCGTCCTGGCGCCGGCCACGTGCGGTATGCCCAGGATGAAGGTGAGCAGCGACCCGGCTCCGGAGAGCTGGACGACCAGGAAGGGGAGGGTCGCCGAAAGCGTCACCACGCAGGAGGCGATGCGGACGGCCCGCCCGGGCATGTTGCGGGCCAGGACGTCGCCCATCGTGAAGCTGCCGGAGTTACGCAGCGGCTCGGCCAGCAGGAACATCAGCAGCACCAGCGACAGCGCGGTGCTGACCGCCAGGACGTAACCGTCGTATCCGGCGAGGGCGATGATGCCGGTGGTGCTCAGCACCGTCGCGGCGGAGATGTAGTCGCCCGCGATCGCCAGACCGTTCTTGAGGGGGGTGAGCGAGAGGTAGCCGGTGTAGAAGTTGGTCAGGTCGTCGCGGTCCGGTCCCGCCATCACACACATCAGCAGCGTGAGGGTCACCAGGGTGCTGAACAGGACCAGGACGATCGCCTGTGTCCCTGAGCCGAAGTCGTTCATCCCGCCACCCCGGCGTCCCGGCGCGGCCGGACCGTATTCCTGACGGCCTGCGCCAGTGGGTCCACGGAGTGCCGAGCGCTGCGTCCGTACCAGAGGACGGCCGCGAAGGTGACGACGAGCTGGAGGACCCCCAGGCCCATTCCCAGGCTCAACTCCCCCGCGATTTTGGAACCCATCAGGTCCGGAGCGGAGCAGGACAGCACCACATACACGACGAAAGAGCCGAGCGCCGTGAGCGTGGACACCCGGCGGAGCACTCGGTAGGCCGAGCGGAGGGCGGCGAGCTGGTCACCGCGCGGGTCGGACTCGGGCGCGTACGACGGGCGCCGGGGGGGCTGCCCGTACGAGCCGTACGAGCCGTACGAAGGGACTCCGTATCCATACGTGTTGTCCTGCGGGACGTCGTGTCCGTACGACTCCTGCCATGGATCCCGTCCGTACGACGCGCGCCGAGGACCGTGGCCATGGGGCTCGGTTCGCGGCTGCGGCCATCCCGGCGGCGGGTACCGGTTGTCGTCGGGGTCTGTCATCGCGTGGCCTTCCGGTGCGGCTCGGATCCGTGGGGGGGCGGTGAAGAATCGCTGTGGCGGCGCACGATACCGACTGGTTGGAATGCCTGATAAGGCTGACGAGGGTCACGTTTTCGGCTCGATGCGGCACCGGCCGACGGTGACTCGCCGACGATCCACGACCCCTGACCTGCGCCGCTCGGAGACACGATTCCGGGTCTGAACTGCAGGTTCCTCAGCCAAAGCCGGGGCTCGCACGGCGTCTGGGACGATCCTTCGGTGCCGCAGTCCATGGTCACCGCGTTGGCCCGGAATCCGATCACCGTGCCCGCTGCCGTGCTGCGCAGTTGCGCAGCCAAGGAAGCAGAGGTCCTGGCACTGCGGCACGAGAAAGCGGTGCTGCGTCGTCAGATCGCTCGGGTCCACCATGAGCCTGCTGACCGGATCGGGTTCGCCATGCCCTCCCGAGCCGCCGACGCCGACGAGAAGGGCCCGCTCTACGACGCCCTGGGCGTCTCCATCACCTACGACAACGCGACGAGGACCGCGACCGTAAGGTCGAGCCCCTCGATTCCGTATCGTTATGGCGAGTCAAGTGTCCGAGGGGCGAGTTGACGGCTGACGATACGGTCGTGATCGCGCAAGGGCGGCTACGGCTGCAAGATCTCTTCTGCACTGCCAACCGAGCGTCGCACGGTGCCTGAGCCGACTACCTCCCACTGCTCCTCCCCACCCGGCTGCAGCACCGGCGGAGGCGCAGGGCGCGGTCCGACAGCGGTCTCGGCAAACGGCGGTAGCCATTAGAGGACCGCGAGTCGACGGTCGGTCCGGGCGGACGGAGGCGTCAGGGGACGTCGGGTGCATCGCCCGCGGGACCATCGTCCTCGTAATCGCGTTCTGCGAGCAGCGCAAGGATGGGAACGGCGCAGTCAGCAATGCGGAAACCGCAGGCCGTCGTAGACAGCCCGGACAATTCCATCAGGGCTACCTGTGGGAACCCCTGCGTCCTGAAGTTTCGAGTCGCCGTTTTCACGGGGCGTGCGAAGCCCCGCAGCATGCCGCACACGTCACCAGCGGAGTGGGACTTGACTACCCGGTCACTCCAAGAGAGCCGCACCCATCTCAGAAGGTGATGTCGGAGCAGGCGTAGAACGCGTTGCCCGTGTCGGCGATTGTCCAGACCGCGAGGATGACGTGGCGTCCGGACAAGCCGCTGGGCAGCGTACCCGAGTGACTGAGGGTGCCCGGGGGACGCCGGCCGTTGTAGGGGACGATCAGGAATGGGGTGGTGGTGAGGTCCGAGCGGGACAGGGGGTGGTTCTGGTTCCAGCCCTGCTTGGTGATGTAGTACCGGAAGTCGGTGGTGGCATGCACGGCAGTGAACTGCCACCGGAACACATATGCCTGGCCTCCTGTCACCTTGGTCGTGGGCCAGGCAACGCCGGACGGAGTCGTCGGCGAACTGAGCTGGGTGAAACGGCTGAGACCGCCGTTGCAGATTTGCCCGTCGGCCGGACCTGCCGCCGGGAAGCCCTTCGGACCCTCGACGCTCTGCGGCTCGTACTGTATGTCGCCGCAGTTCGTCACGGTACCGATCGCGCACAGCTTCTGTCGGCTGACAGGGAGGTCGGTGTAGCCGTGACTGCTGGCGCTGCCGGTCGAGAGCATGAAGGCTCCTGCGGTGGCGAGGACCAGCACGACTGCGGAAACCTTGGTCTTTGTGTGCATGCTGCCGCTCCTGGAGAACGTGGGGGGACACTCTTCGAGCCATGCAGGTCTAGACCAAGTCACAGCATATTGCCGGGCGTTGACGGCGTCCATATCGATGACGGGCCCGAAGACTCCGAGCCGAAGCGGACTTCAGTGCTTCTTACTACCGCGCCTCACCCGTCGGCGAGGCGTTGGATGGTGGCGCTCAGCCAGGCCTGGAGATCAGCGGGGTCGCCGAGTTCGGAACGCAGGACCCGGCGGCGGGTCGAGACGCCGAGAACGAAGGCGTCGATCGCCGCGGCTCGACTGCGGGCGTCCGCACAGGCAGCGGAATCACGCACCCGCGCCTTGCCTGCTGGGATCGCTACGCGAGCTGCCAGCACCTTCCGCATCTAGGGAGGAAGCTCACCTTCATGGGAAGCCGGCGCAGTGGGTTCAGTGGGCCACCAGGCGCGTGCTGAGCCACTCGAGCACTCCCGGGATCTCCCGCCGCCAGGTGTTGAAGTTGTGCCCGCCGCTCGGCAGGATGACCGACGAGATCCTGGTCACGTTCGTGTCCTGCACGCTCTTGATGAACTTGAGCGTGTCCTTGTAGTTGTGCTCACCGACCTTGCTGCTGGTGACGAGCAGCGACGTCTCGGGCGCGGGCAGATGCTTGATCGTCCAGAAGAGGTCGGCACGGTTCTGCAGGTTCTTGTTGCCGTGGAAGAGGTCCCCGGTGGTCGGGTCGAGCGGCGCCCTGTAGTACGGCGACAGGCCTGCGGCGGCGGCGTACGACTTCGGGTTGTGCAGGGCGATCTTCAGTGCGCAGTAACCGCCGGTCGAGTCGCCGGCGATGCCCCAGCTGGCCGGTGTCTTGTCGACCCGGTACTGGGCCATCACCGCGTCACGCAGGTCCTTGGCGAAGAAGGTCTCGGTTTGCGGGCCGCCGGGGATGTCGACGCACTCGGTGTCCCGCGGCGGCGCCACGGTGGGCCTCAGCATCACCAGGATCATCGGCTGCATCTTGCCGCTCTTGGCCAGCTGCTGCGCAGTGCTGGGATAGTGCAGCTTGTTCACCAGCGCTTCGGCCGTACCCGGGTAACCGGTGAGGACGACGGACACCGGAAACTTGCGCGAACGGTTCTGCGTCTGGAAGTACTCCGGGGGCAGGTACACGAACGCCGGGGTGGCGATGTGTGTCGTACGGCCGATGATGTCGACCTGCTGGACCTGCCCTGCCACCTGCGGCAGCGTACTGCTCACGCCGATGACGCGGGATGTGGAGACCGCCTGGATGCGGCTGTCGCCGCCCGCTATGTGATCGACGACGACACCCTGGTCGGTCTCCTGACCGAACAGGTCGGACCAGCTGGCGTAGAACCCGAACGTCTGGTTGGCCGCGAGACACGTGCAGGCGAAGACCGCCAGCTGGGTGCCGAGCAGCAGCCCGAACCGTCCGCTGATCGCCCTCCAGCTCTGCCGGGCGAGCCTCGGCCACAACCACATCGTGGCGAGGAACAGCAGGACGGCGATGAAGATCGCCAGCGCCAGCACTATGCTGCTCGTGAGACCCATGGGCTGTTACCTACCTGCGCTTTCCGCCCGGCGCCGCCACGCTTTATTGCGAAGGCTCGCCCCGGGGCTTTCCCTGGCCTTGACCCGCTTTTCCGGTAGGGAGTGAACCTTCTCTCCCCCCGGACGCCGCCCTAGAGGGCGCAACGTCGCGGGATGCCCGGTCGGGCTCGGTTCAAGGTCTCTCGCAGGACTGCGGGATGCGATGTCTGTCGGGATAGATGGGCAAATGCCGGCGAGATTCCGGCCCGATCCGATCGGGCGCGGCGCATACTGCGCGGCCCGTGTCTCGAGGCCGAAACAGTGCCACGGCGGCGAAGCACACTCATTTCTGGTCGGTCAGTGTCCGGTCGGCGGCTGGATGGCGTCCTCCAGGCGGACCATCGCGAAGCCCTGTTCCCGGATGAGTTCGAGCAGATTCGCGAACATCTCCGTCATGGCGCCCTTGAACTCCGCAGGGCCACCGGTCGCGTTGCCACTGCTCATGCGGCAGCCGCCGCGGGACGGGGCCAGGAGCACGCTGGCGGGTGGGGCGTAGAACCTGCCGCCTGGTTGCGCCGCTTCACCGTACCGGTCTCCTGACTGCAATGCCGACCTTGACTCTGCTGAGAAGGTAGCCGCGGTACGAAAGAGGAGGTTCAGCGGAGGGTGAGAATAGAGCCAACGCCGACACCACAGCCTCCGCACGCACGGCAAGTCGAAGGACTCCCGTATGCGGCGGAGTCTTGCCATCCCGCAGAGAACCCTTCGCCCCAAGGCCGCACCCATGAACGCCGGTCCGGCCGGCCCAACGGCGACCGGATACAGTGCGCGAGACGGCAGCGTGGTCAGGGAGGGGAAGCGTGACCCACACCAGCAACACCCGGCGCGCCGAAGGTGAAACGCAAGCGCCGCGGCGGAGCCGACTGCACCGCCTGATGCGCTACATCCCCCTGATCGCCCCCGTCCTGCTGTGGGCCGTGCCCTGCTGGGTGCTCCTGCACACCGGCCAGCACTGGCCGCTGCCCGTCACACTGGTCGGCACCGCCCTGTTCGCCCTCGGCCTCATCGGTATGCCGCTCGCGATGATGCGCGGCCACGGCAGGCGCCAGCAGGACCGGGCGGCCATCCTCGGTGACACACTGCTGGGCACCAGCTGGATTCTGTTCACCTGGTCCGTTCTGCTCGGCGTCCTCCTGCGGCTCGCCCTGACCGTGGCCGGCGTCGGCGAGAGCCAGGACCGGGCCCGAATCGTCACCTGGGCCGTCCTCGGCGTGACCACCGTACTGCTCGGCTGGGGGTACGCCGAGGCCCGCCGCGTGCCGCGCGTACGCCGACTCGACGTGCAACTCCCGCGACTGGGTGCCGGGTTGGACGGTACCCGCGTCGCCCTCATCACCGACACCCACTACGGCCCACTCGATCGCGCCCGCTGGTCGGCACGGGTATGCGAGACCGTGAACACTTTGGAAGCCGACCTGGTCTGCCACACCGGCGACATCGCGGACGGCACGGCCGAACGCCGCCGCGCCCAAGCCGTCCCACTCGGTACCGTGCGGGCCACCCGGGCCCGTGTATACGTCACCGGCAACCACGAGTACTACAGCGAGGCCCAGGGCTGGGTCGATCTGATGGACGAGCTGGGCTGGGAACCGCTGCGCAACCGCCATCTGCTGCTCGAACGCGGCGGCGACACCCTCGTGGTCGCCGGCGTGGACGACGTCACCGCCGAGTCCTCCGGCCTGGCGGGCCACCGCACCGACCTCGCCGAAGCCTTGAACGGCACCGACCCCGACCTGCCGGTCCTGCTCCTGGCACACCAGCCCAAGTTCGTCGACCGGGCGGCAGCCGCAGGCGTCGACCTCCAACTTTCCGGCCACACCCACGGCGGCCAGATCTGGCCCTTCCACCACCTGGTCCGCATCGACCAGCCCGCCCTCGCCGGCCTCAGCCGCCACGGCACCCGCACTCTCCTCTACACCAGCCGCGGCACCGGCTTCTGGGGCCCGCCGTTCCGTGTCTTCGCCCCCAGCGAGATCACCCTGCTCGTACTCCGCTCCCCGCACCTGCCCACCTCGCCGTAGCACTGGGCGCACCACCACATCCGCCTGGAGGTGTCCTCAAGCTGAGGAGCGCGGCGGCAACAGATGACAAGCGAGGTTGTGCCTGCGGGCGACGGCCTGGACGGCGAGGTGGAGGCCGTCGCCCCGTTGTCGGCGGTCGCGGAGGCTCTTGTAGTTCTTCATCCGGGAGAAGAAGTACTCGACACGCGCACGGACCTTGCGATGGGCGGCGTCGTCCTCTTCCTCGCCCTTCAGCAGCGGCCGTCCGGGCCGTTTGCCGTGCGGGACGATCAGGCCGGTGTTGATATAGGCGCCGTCACCGAGGACCGTCACGCCCTCACAGTGCTCGGCCAGGCCGGAGTCACGCCAGGCTTTCGCGTCCGCTGTGCTGCCGGGCACCGGCCGGGCCACGGCCACTACCAGGCGGGTCTCAGCGTCCTCGACGACCTGCACGTTCGCCGAGAACCGGTAGTTACGCGAGGACGCTCCCACCTTGCGGTCCCGCCCTAGCCGATCGCGTCAGCCGCGATGGCCTGCTCCGTCCAGATGATCTTGCCGGTCTTCGTGTACCGAGTGCCCCACCGGCGGGCCATCTGGGCAACGATCAGCAGTCCCCGTCCCCCCTCGTCGGTGGTCCGCGCGTGACGCAGCCGGGGCGCGGTGCTGCTTGCGTCGGAGACCTCACAGATCAGGCCGCGGTCCAGGATAAGACGCAGGCAGACCGGTCCGGTCGCATGGCGGATCGCGTTGGTCACCAGTTCACTGACGATGAGTTCCGTGGTGAACGTCAGATCGGGGATGCCCCATTCCGTCAACTTCCGAGCCGCGAGGTCGCGGGCGTGCGCGACGGCGGCCGGATCGGTGGACAGGTCCCAGGTGGCGACGCGGTCCGGGGCCAGGACACGGGTACGGGCGAGGAGTAGGGCCGCGTCGTCGGCAGGCGGACCCGTCAGTAGGCTGTCGATCACTCGTTTGCCGGTCTCCGCCAGGGTCGGCAGGGGCGCCGCGAGGGCATTGCCCAGTCGGGAGAGCCCGACGTCGATGTCCCGGCCGACGGACTCGATGAGGCCGTCGGTGTAGAGGGCGATGAGGCTGCCGTCTTCCAGCTCGGTCTCGATGGACTCGAAGGGGAGGTAGCCGAGGCCGAGTGGGGGCCCGGCGGGCAGGTCCAGAATGCCGGCGGTACCGTCGGGAGCGACGATCATCGGGGGGAGGTGACCGGCCCGGGCCATGGTGCACAGCCTGCTGACCGGGTCGTAGACGGCGTACAGGCAGGTGGCGCCCAGGAACGCGGTGCCCGTCGCCTCGCCCTCGGCCGCAAACGGAGCATCAATGTCGTGCGCCCCCATGAGGCCGATGACCAGATCGTCCAGATGGGCCAGCAGTTCGTCCGGAGAGAGGTCGAGGTTGGCGAGCGTGCGTACCGCGACGCGCAGGCGCCCCATGGTCGCCGCCGCGTTGATGCCGTGCCCGGCCACGTCCCCGACGACCAGCGCGACCCTTGCCCCGGAGAGCGGGATCACGTCGAACCAGTCGCCGCCCACGCCGCTGGGGGCATCCGCCGGCAGGTACCACGAGGCCACGGCGAGAGCGGATCCTCCCGTCAGGTCTTGCGGCAACAGGTAACGCTGCATGGAGCGGGCCGCCGTGCGCTCACGGGTGAAACGGCGTGCGTTGTCGATGCACACCGCCGCACGGGAGACGAGTTCCTCGGCGAGGCGGACGTCGTCGTCCTCGAAGGGGCCGAGCCGCCGGGACCGTGCGAACGTCGCGACTCCCAGGGTGACGCCGCGCGCCCGCACGGGGACCACCATGACCGAGCGGAAGTCGTAGTCCAGGAGCGAAGCGCCCAGCGTCTCGTCCTCGGTCACCCACGGACTGTTGGTGCGGTCGAGGACCCGTTCGACCAGGGTCTTGCTCTCGAGCAGACAGCGGGTCACGGGCGTGGCGGGCGCACGTCGGACTGTCTCCCCCACGGCCAGTGACGCCTCGGGGCAGCCCTCGCGGACCGACTGCTGGGCCGCACGGCGGATGACGGGCGCCATGCCGACCGGCCCGGGGGTCGGCTCCTCGCCTCTCATGACCGAGTCCAGCAGGTCGACGGCGACGAAGTCGGCGACGGCCGGCACCGCGTCGTCGGCCAGTTCCTGCGCGGTCCGGGTGACGTCCAGGGTGCTGCCGATGCGCGCGGCGGCGTCGTTGAGCAGGGCCAGGCGTTCCTGGGCCCGCCAGCGCTCGGTGACGTCGATGATCATGTACCAGATGCCGACGTTCCGGTCGTGGCGGTCCTTCATCGCGAAGAAGGAGGCGGAGATCGCGCGGCTTCGGTCGTGGACCGTGTAGCCGGCACCGCGGTACTCGTAGTCCATCACTGGCGCGCCGGTCCGAAGGACTTCGTACATCTTCTCCTCGAAGGCGTCGGCCTCGGCTTGCGGCAGGATCTCCGCCATCCGCCGGCCCAGCCGTCGTTCGAGGGGGATCTGGCGGTCCAGTGGCTCGTTCACCCAGACGTACCGCAGATCCGTGTCGAGGACTGCGATGCCGACCGGTGCGTGGCTGAGGAAGGGGGTGAGCATCAGCTGGCTCACCCCACCGCCCGGCATCCGCCAGAAGGCCCGTTTCGGAGGCCGGCCGACGAACCTGCCGAAGATCAGTGCCGCGCCGGTGGCGACCAGGACGCCCGGAATCATCTCGTAGATGCCCGACCAGAAGGGGCCGTGCAGCGGCATGACCACACGCCACAGGAGCACCGTGACTGCGCCGGACACGATCCCGGCCATCGCCCCCGCCCAGGTCATGCGCGGCCAGTACAGGGAGAGCAGGACCACCGGGCCGAAAGCGGCCCCGAAGCCGGCCCAGGCATACCCCACGATCCCCAGCAGCCCACCGCCCCTGAGCGCGATCACGGAGGCCACGAGGGTCACGAGGACGACGGCGGCGCGACCCACCCACACCAGTGCCTCGTCCGAGGCGCGCCGTTTGAGGAACGCGTGGTAGAAGTCCTCCGTGAGTGCGACGGACGACACGAGGAGCTGGCTGTCCGCCGTCGAGATGATCGCGGCGAGCACCGCGATCAGCATCACACCGGCGCCCCACGGACTGAACAGGGTCCGGCTCAGAGCGATGTACACCGTCTGCGGGTCATGGAGCGGCGTGCCGAACTGCGCGATGCCCAGCAGGCCCACGAACGTGGCACCGGCCAGCACCACGACCACCCACCCGGTCTCGATACGACGGGCCGCGGGGACGGCACCGGTACTGCGGATGCCCATGAAGCGGGCCAGGATGTGCGGCTGACCGAAATAACCGAGGCCCCAGGAGAGCAACGAGATGATCGCGACAGCACCGAGCGACCCGCTCCCTCCCGACCACCGTCCGTTCACGAAGTCGACCTTGGCACCCATGTCCAACAGGCTGGGCGTCTTGCTGTCGAGGGAGTCACGAAGCGCTGCGAAGCCACCGAACGTCGCGATACCTACGACGGGCAGCACGAGCAGGGCGAGGAACATCAGCGTGGCCTGCATGACGTGCGTCAGACTCACGGCCAGGAAGCCGCCCAGACATGAGTAAACGACGATCACCAGGGCGGTCAGGGCCACCCCGAGCCGGAACCCGGCACCGAAGATGTGCCCGAACAGCAGCCCGCCGGCCACCAGCCCACTGGCGACGTACACGGTGAAGAACACAAGGGTCACCGCCGCCGAGACCATCCGGAGCATCCTGGTGCGGTCCTCGAACCGCTCCTCCAGGTAGGCCGACAGGCTCACCGCGTTCCCGGCGCGCTCCGTGTAGGTGCGCAGCCTCGGCGCCACGAACAACCAGTTGAGGTACGTACCGAGCACCAGACCGACCGCGATCCAACTGGCCCCGACACCGGCCGCGTACACCGCTCCCGGGAACGCCAGGAACAGCCAACCGGACATGTCGCTGGCCCCTGCGGACAAGGCAGCGACGAACGCGGGGAGCCTGCGGCCTCCCAGGGCGAAGTCGGCGAAGGTGTGCGTACGGCGATAGGCCCAGACACCAGTTCCGATCATGACGGCCACGTACACGAGGAACGTGGCCACGATCGGGGCACTCAAATCGGACATAATGCCTCGCCTGCGAGGTTCATGAGCACGGGCCTACGGCCACACGACCGACAGCCGTGATCCCTACTGCACAAATGTATAGATTCCGGCCGTGGTCGGCGGCCGGTGCCGCCCGCGTCGTTGCCGACGCGGGCACTGCGCCACGCCGAAGTCGAAGAAGACCGAGGTCGCGGCAATCAGGCACGGAAGTCCTCTCCCTTCAGCATGGGCAGCCCGATCAAGAGCAGTGTCACATCGTCGTCACGCCTGGCCATGTCCGGCAGGAGTGTCTTGATCAGCTGGTCTGCGGCCTGGTCGAGGCCCGCCTGAGATGCGGAAGGTGCTGGTCGTAGCCATGAAGCACCTCACGGAACCGTTGGTGCCTCCCACTGCCCGCGCCCCCACAGCTGCCTGCGGCCTGATCAATGAGTACCGCCACGCTGCCTGACCGCACGGCATCACCACAGTGCAGAGCACCGAATCGCATTTTCGAGCGGCACAGGCCTCGGTGGCAGCGCCGGCTAGACGCGCCGGCGTCGCGCCGGGCCGTCAGCTACGTCCTGGCCACCGTGCGACGTCGCCGGTCGGACGTCCTGGCCGGAATTCCAGCGCGGCGGCGCCACCGGCCCGCGCCACCCACAGCTGGGCCCTTCCCACAGGCGAGACCGCCGACTACGCCTCATCCGCAACGCGCACAAGGGGTACGTGCACGTTGCGGGCCACTGCACGGGGCGCACGAGTGGGTGGCGCTCAGAGTGCTGGTCGAGCGGCCAGATCGCGTGACCGATCGACTCAGCCGCCGCTCTTACGCCTGAACGACCGCTGGCTCGCAGCCGGGCCGTGCGCCGCACGCACCTTCGACGCATCGGGGTTGGCGGCAACATCGGCGGCGTCCGCCTGCGCACCGCGCTTGCGCGCCAGGGCTTCGCGGAACTTGCGCTTGAGGTCGTAGTGGCCGTCGCTGTCCGGCGCCAGAGGGGACGTCTCGGGGGCAGCCGGCTCCGAACCTTCCGTAGATACGGGCTCTGCGGTCATGGTGACCTCCTGGGTTCGGGGGTGGGCAAGCACAGCTTGTCATGCCGGGCACGGTGCGGGGCGCCGGCAACATCGTCCTGCTCCGTTTCGGCGGGTATCCCTCTCGCGGCCGAGAACGTTCGCTTCGTAGGTGAAGCGCACGGGACGGCTTCGGGCCGGGCCGAGGGCCGTCGACCCGGTTGCCAGGACGTTCACGGCCAGGGCAACGGCTCTCAGCCGTTGCGACGCACGAGGGCGGCCTTGCGGGCCTCGGCAAGCTTGCGGGCCTCGCCGACCTTTCGGGACTTGCCGCCGGCGCCGCGGGAGGTGCCCTTGCTGGTGCCGATGCCACGGAAGGGAGCGTTGGTGTTCTTGGGCCGGGGGACGGCGGCACCGCCGTCGAGCGGGGTCCCGGAGGGAGCCTTGGCGCCGGTGATCCGGCTCAGCTCCGCCTCGCCCGAGCGCACCTTGGTGACGGTTGCCTCGATGCCGGCCCCGGCCATCATTCGGGTCGTCTCGCGGCGCTGGCCCGCGAGCACGAGCGTCACCACACTGCCGGACTCACCCGCGCGGGCGGTGCGACCCGCCCGGTGCACATAGTCCTTGGGGTCGGTGGGCGGGTCGACGTTGACTACGAGATCGAGGTCGTCGACGTGCAGGCCACGGGCCGCGACATTGGTCGCCACCAGAACGGTGATCTGACCGTTCTTGAACTGCGCCAGGGTCCGTGTGCGCTGTGGCTGGGACTTGCCGCTGTGCAGGGCCCCGGCGTGCACCCCGCTGGCCCGCAGATGCCTGGTGAGCTGGTCGACGGCGTGCTTGGTGTCGAGGAACAGCAGTACGCGGCCGTCGCGGGCGGCGATCTCCGTGGTGACGGCGTAGCGGTCAGGGCCGTGGATGACCAGAACGTGGTGCTCCATCGTCGTGACCATGCTCGCGGACGGGTCGACCGAGTGGACGACGGGGTCGTGGAGGTAGCGGCGGACCAGCTGATCGACGTCGCGATCCAGAGTGGCCGAGAAGAGCATCCGCTGACCGTCGGGGTGCACCTGGTCGAGGACGTCGACAACCTGCGGCAGGAATCCCAAGTCACACATCTGGTCGGCCTCGTCGAGCACGGTGATCCGCACCCTTCCCAGGTGGCAGGCGTTGCGCTCGATCAGGTCGTGCAGGCGTCCGGGCGTGGCGACGACCACCTCGGCTCCATGGCGCAGCGCGGCGACCTGCCTGCCGATCGACATACCGCCGACGACCGTGGCCATCCGCAGCCGCAGTGCCTCGGCGAACGGCGCCAGCGCCTCAGTGACCTGTTGGGCCAGCTCCCGGGTGGGCACAAGGATCAGCGCGAGGGGCTGCTTCGGTTCGGCGCGCCGCCCAGCCGTACGTGTCAGCAGTGGCAGGCCGAAGGCGAGCGTCTTGCCCGATCCGGTGCGCCCGCGCCCCAGGACATCGCGCCCCGCCAGGCCATCGGGCAGTGTGGCGGCCTGGATCGGAAAGGGTTCTCGCACCCCGAGTCCGCTCAGTGTCCGCAGCACCTCCACCGGCAGTTCCAGACCGGCGAAGGAGACGGTCGGGGGCGGCGCCGGGGTCGTGGCCCCGGGCTGGGCGGGACCGGCGTGAGTGCTGCCGGAGTCATCGGGATGCTTCATGAAGCGCCTTCCGCAGGGGAACGTACCGAGGAAGGCCCGGCAGGATCGAACAGCCCACGCACAAACGGAACCGAACAAGCAGAATCGCCCACCGCGACGACCACGCAAATGCATGACCTTAACACAAGGCATAATCGCCCGGTGATACCGATCGCCCCTGCCGCGAGAAGGCCTGCTCGCACGTGCCCACGCGGCGGACCTGCCCCCAATGCGAGCGGGAGTTCACCACGATCCTCAGCCCGAAGCGCCTGGTCTGCTCGGGTGAGCGTCGCACCGCCTGCCGCCAGGCCCAGACGGAGAGCCGGACCTGCCCGGTCTGCGAGAACTCCTTCGAAGCGAGGCGTAGGGTCCGCACCGGCTACTGCTCGGCGGTCTGCCGCCGCGAAGCCGAGCACCGCCGGGACAGGGCCCTGGGCGAGGACTGGGCCCGCCGCCTCGGCCAGGCACCACCCGCGCTGCCGGCCCGGGTGTCGTCAGGCGTGTGATGCATCCGCGGCGGGGAATCCTTCCGTTCCGCCGCCGAAGGGTAGGAAGACAGTGCGGCTGGCGAGGAACCAGGCGCCGTCGATCTTGCGGAAGATGTCCTCGTAGTGGCCGACGTTCGCCGGGAGCCTGGGCTCGATCATTCCACCTAAGTAGCCATCGACGCGGTATGTCGTCAGATACGAGACCGCCCGCGCTGCCGCCTCGGGATCCACGGTCACCAGGATGTTCGTCATCAGACGGCGCGACAACCTGTCCGCCGGACGAGAGGCGAAGTAGGCCCGCAGGGCCTCGCGCCCCTCGACGCGCCGGTCCCCGAAAGGCCAGTGCCAGACACCATCGGGCGTGAACAACTCGGCCTGTGCCGTTCAGAAACTCATCGTTGCTGCTCGGAGTATGTCTGGCGCGCCGCGATGGCCTCCTGGAACCCTGGCTGGATGTTCGTCTCACTCATGTACCAGGTGACCCGGAAGCTGCTGTCGGTCCCGGCGGTACTGGTGCGCCAGCGCGCGGCGAAGGACGCCGAGTTGCTGGTGCTGCAGCATGAGAACGCGGTGCTGCGCAGGCAGCTCACGGGCCCGGTGCGGTATGAGCTGGCGGACCGACTGTGGTTCGCGGCACTGTCCGGGCTGATCCCGCGACGTCGGTGGTCGCGCGCTTTCCCGGTCACGCCCGCGACCCTTCTGGCGTGGCACCGAAGACTCATCGCACGCAAGTGGGACTACAGCAAGCGCCGCAGAAGGCCGTGCAGGCCACCGACCATGAGCGCGGTAAGGGCGTTGGTGGTGCGGCTGGCCCAGGAGAATCCGCGTTGGGGCTGTCGTCGGATTCAGGGCGAACTCGTTCGTCTGGGGCATCCGATCGGCACCACGACGGTCTGGGAGATCCTGACGGCTTCCGGCATCGATCCGGCCCCGCGTCGCAGCGGACCGACATGGCGTGAATTCCTGACCGCGCAAGCCGAGGGCATCATCGCCTGCGACTTCGTGCACATCGACCTGATCGACCTGCGCCGCGTGTACGCATTGGTCTTCCTCGAGCACGGCACGCGCCGACTACACATTGCAGGAGTTACTGCGCATCCGACCGGGCCGTGGACGGTGCAGCAGGCGAGAAACCTCGCCCTCGAGTTGGGTGTCCGGGTCGACTGTCTCCGCCTCCTGATCCGCGACCGAGACGCGAAGTTCACCGAGTCCTTCGACGCGGTCTTCGCAGCCGACCACATCGAGACCCTGAGGACCGCACCGCGAGCTCCTCGGATGAACGCGCACTGCGAACGGGCCATCGGAACCCTGCGGCGCGAAGCCCTCGACCACCTGCTGATCTGGAACAAGGCCCACGCCCGGCAGGTCCTGGACAGCTACGCCCGGCACTACAACCACCATCGCCCACATCAGGGCCGGGGACAGCTTGCTCCCCTCACCCAGGTGCACCCTGCAACCGTGACTAACCTGACCGCGCGCCGACTCCTCCGCACCCGAGTACTCGGCGGCGTCATCAACGAGTACAGATATGTAGCCTGACCAGCGGCGACGAGTTTCCGAACGGCACAGGATCGGCCCTGTGCAGTCTGGCGCCCACGACGGGCTGGCTCGTCGTCTTCCGTATGGTGCAGGCGGTGGGCGGCATCGCCCGGCCGCTCGGTGAATACCGTCACCGCCAAAGGCGGCTCAGTCCTCGGTCCAGTTGTGCTTCTTCGCGAGGATCACGAGGTCATTGCGGATCTGCAGAATCTGCTGTGCCGTCAATGTCGGGGCGGCCTGCAGCAAGAGCTCGGTGACCTCGCTCATGTACTCAACGGTCGGCAGGACATCACATAGGGAGTCGTCACCCGACCCCGCCGACGACGCGAACTGCACCGTGGCACCCGGCGCGAGTCGGATGTTCGAGGCCTTGGGCCCTCGATCGCCCTCCTCGACCTCAAACTCGACCATCAGACCGGTACGCACCATGGATTCTGGAATGACGAGGTCATTCACATGGAGGAAGACGTCCCCATCACCGTCGTCCGGGGCAATGAACCCAAAACCCCGCGCACTGTCGAACCTCACCACACGACCAGCGACCACACCAACCCCCAAACAATCCGGACCCATTGCCCGAAAGAATTCGCAGGGATTCTATCAGCACCAAGCGAATTCTGGGCAGCGAGCACCCGGTCCAGCCCTGTGCGGGGTGACTGCGTCTGTAGTGCGGCCCGTGCGTGTTCAGCCTTCGTGCGCCTTCAATTGGCTGGTACCGGCCGTCTATGGTCCCGGCAGACCGAGCAACCGACGGGATGGAGCGTGCCGCCATGCACTCCGCATTGGTGATCGGTACGGGGCTGATGGGCACTTCGGTGGCGTTGGCTCTGCGAGCGCGTGGGGTGAGCGTGCATCTCCGGGATGTGGACTCCACAGCGGTGCGGACCGCCGCTGCCCTGGGGGCGGGCGATCCGCACGACCCGGCGGAGGCCGTGGACCTGGCGGTGGTGGCCGTGCCGCCACCGCTGGTGGGCCGCGTACTGGCGGAAGCACAGGCGGCGGGGACGGCGCGGCACTACACGGATGTGGCGAGCGTGAAGGCGGAGCCACGGCACGATGCCCTTGCTCTCGGCTGTGACACGTCCTGCTACATCGGGGGTCATCCGATGGCCGGCGCCTCCCGCAGCGGCCCGCTCACTGCCCGGGCCGATCTGTTCGAGGGACGTACCTGGGCCCTCACCCCCACGGCCGACACCGACACGGAGACACTCAATATGGCGCTGCGTCTGGTGGCGCTGTGCGGTGCCGTGCCGGTCGTGATGGAGGCCTCCGCCCACGACCGTGCGGTGGCGCTGGTTTCCCACGCACCCCATGTCGTGGCGAGTCTGGTGGCCATGCGCCTGGAAAACGCCGGAGAACGCTCGGTGAGCCTGGCGGGGCCGGGTCTCAGAGACCTCACGCGGGTGGCGGAGGCCGACCCCCGGCTGTGGATCGGCATCCTGAGCGCCAACGCCCTGGCGGTGGCCGACCTGCTGGAGGAGCTGGGCGCCGACCTGGACCAGATGATCGAGGGTCTCCGCTCCATCGCGACGACGGACGAAGCCAAGCGCCGCGCCGGTGCGGAGACCGTCGAGAGGATGCTGCGGAAGGGGCAGCGGGGCCGTGGCCGGATCTCCGGCAAACACGGCAACCAGCCCGAGCACTTCGAGGTGGTGACCGTGACGATCGGGGACCAGCCGGGCGAGCTGGCACGGCTGTTCAACGATGTCGACAAGGCGGGCGTCAATATCGAGGATCTGCGCATCGAGCACGCCACCGGCCGGCCCACCGGCCTCGTCCACCTCAGCGTCGCCGCCGGACTGGCGGCACAACTCTCCGAGGCCCTTCAACCACTGGGCTGGCGGCGGCACTGACGGACCTGGCTGGCAGATGGCATTCCGCACCCACCACACGCGCCGGAAGGAATGCGATCAGAAACTTCAGGACATCCAGCTTCGGACGGGTGCATTCCATCGTCCGCGTCCGCTGGACGTTACACACACTGGTGTTTTTGTTCGTGCTCATGGTTTCCTCGCATGCGCATCGGATGATGAATCACCGATTCGCCGGAGCGAGCCTCATGGACGTTTTGCTCGAGAGGTGTCCGGCTCGCTGCTCATCCCCCCAGTCTTTCGAGAGAGGATGAATTGAGACCATGAAGAACATTCTCCGTTCGACTGCCTTAGCAGGCGTCACCGGGGCACTCATGCTGCTGGCCGTACCCGTTTCGCACGCGGCGGCCACACCCCAGTCCGCGTCGTGCGTCTCCGTGAGCGACGCCAAGTCCTGGGGCGACGGCCAGATCACTGTGTGTCCGCAGAGCGACGGCACCGCTCATGTGACCGGCTACGTCGAAAACCTGCAGCCGTGGAAGCCTTGGGACGAAGACCCCTGCGTGGCATGGATGATCAACCTCACCGGGAGCGACTACTCGTTCACCCCCGATGCCTGCCCGGTCTACAACCAGACGAGCAACAAGGTGACGCTGAACTACAGTTTCAAGCCGACCTCTCCGGTGACCGGCGCAACCTTGGCCACCGTCTACGTGTGAGGTCGAACCCTCCACCTCCGGGGTCAGCGCAGTCCGGTGACACCCCTGGCTAGCCCGGGCCCTGCTACTTCCTCAGGGAGCGGCAGGGCCCGTCCGCGTCCGCTGTCGGCCTCGGCCACTGGGCTCGGTCGTCCTGTTCGCGGTGGCGGTCTGCGTCCCGGCCCTGGCCCACCGCACCCGGCTCGAGCCCGCACGGTGTGCGGGGGTTCGCCGAGGTCGGCAGGAGCGGGGCGTCCGGCCATGTCGGCTTGGCCGGCCACCATGGTCCTGCCGATCCTCGGCGCGCGCCTGTTCCTATGCGCCCATGCCGACCTGCTGCTGCGACACCTGGGCCTCCACGCTCATGGCCCGGATGCTCTCGTCCAGTTCCTGCGCGAACTCCATCCAGGTCTCGGCGTACTGGCGCGCGAGGTCGACGACGAGGTCGCAGCAGTGCGTCGGCACGACGGCGACCAGTTTGTGCCACATCTGGTTGCCGAGCGCATTCTGCTGGAGCAGGCGCAGCAGGTGGCGCCCGTCCTCCTTGTGGCGCAGGGACGGGTCCCTGAGCAGTTTGTCCAGGAGCTCGACCGGGTCCGGCTGCTCGACCCGTCGCACCTTGCGGACGGTCCGCTGGGCGGGAATGCGCCCGGGGACCGCCGGCAGGCCTGCATCGGCGGACGACTCGTCGGCGACGGCCCGCCGGCGCTCGGCGACCGGGAGTTCCCCGGACAGCAGCCGCTTGCGCACGTCACTGACGGTGGCGGGCGAGATCCCGGCGCGCCGCGCGACCTCGCGCAGCGAGGCATGCGGGTTCTCGGCGATCAGCTCGGCGGCTCTTCGGCGGCCTTCGGCGCTGTTCAGCGGCCGTAGTTTGCCGTCCCGTCCGATCCTGGCCGTCGGCTGTTCCTGCGACAGGGCCAGACTGCGCCGGATCGCGGCCACCGACTTCGTCCCGAGGCCCGACGCCTTGGCGATGGCCCGGTCGGACATCTGTGGGTGGGCCTCGACGATCCGCGCGGCCGCGGCCCGCCGGTCCTCCTGGGAGAGCGGAAGCCCGTGCGTCACGTTCGCCTCGACGGCCCGCAGGAACGCCTCGTCGGGGGTGCCGTCGAAGAATTCCGCCTCGATGGTCTCCTGTCCCCTGAGGCAGGCGGCCAGGAGGCGGTGCATCCCGTCGATCACGCGCATGGTGCTGCGGTCCACGAGAATGGGAGGAAGCTGATCGTTGAGTTCGGCGAGCCGGGCCACGTGCTCCGTGTCCTGCCCGTCGAGGCGGGGCGAATCTCCGGGGATGAGTAAGGCGATCGGGACGGAGACGACACCTCGTCCATGAATTGCCTTGCTTCTGGCAAGGTGATCCGAACCTCTTACAGGATCGAACCCCACCGAATCCACCACATCACTGTCGTCGCGACTCATTCTGTTTTCCCCCATTGATGGACGGATCAACCCGTCAGTCGTCGATCACGACTGATCAGGGCCGGAGTTCCCAGGACGGCACCTCCGGGCGCCGTCCGGGGTTCAGGAGCTGAGCCCTCAGAAGCCGGACAGCGCTCGACAACCACTGCCGATGGAGCCGATCGCAAATTAGGTAAGGCAACGCTTTCCTGTCCCGTGAGTCACATGAGCAACTTCCGAACACCCGTACCCATGTTCGCTCTCAAGCGCAGCAGTGTCGAGCCACAGGCGAGATCCAATCCGCCGACGACCGACCCTCAACCGCGGCTGAAGAGGGAGGAGTTCAGCTGCAGCGTTGCGTCGGTTGAACATCTCCTAGGCGAAAGCGCGCCATCGGCCTCGCGAATCCGATCGACGATTCCGATGCCGAGTACCGGAGCCACTCCGCCGGGTCAACCGGCACCGCGAGCCCGTCGGGCCGACTGTTCAACTGGCCCCGCGCTTCGGTTGAACAGCAAACGAGAGCGTGAACTCGGCCGCGCCGGGCCGCACCTTGATCGACACGACGGCCCGGTGTCATCGTGACATGCTGCCACACCGCGGCGAGGGGCCCGAGCCCCTCCGCACCGGCGATCACTGACTCCTCGGCGCCCGGGGGGTCACCTCCCCTCCGGCCGCGGACAGCCGGCCCGGACTCACCACCCGTTCGACATCCAGGAGGCCGTCATGCCCACACCCGTCGCCGGCGGGGGAGCACCGTCATGCCCTTCGTGAACTCCAACGGCATCCGGCTGTCCTACCAGCGGTCCGGCCATGGGGAGCCGGTGCTCCTCATCATGGGTTCAGGAGCCGCCGGCCGGGTCTGGACCATGCACCAGACCCCGGCCCTGAACAAGGCCGGCTACGAGACGATCGTCTTCGACAACCGGGGCATCGCCCCCTCCGACGCGCCCTTGGGGGAGTACACGCTCGCCGACATGACCGCCGACACCCTCGGCCTGATCGAGGCGCTGGAGATCGGGCCGTGCCGGATCGTCGGAACCTCGATGGGCTCCATGATCGCCCAGGAGATCGCGCTCGCCCGGCCGGACCTGGTGCAGTGCGCCGTCCTTCTGGCCACCCGGGCCCGCTCGGACGCCACCCGCCGGATGATGCAGGCCGCGGAGCGCTCACTGACCGCTTCCGGCATCACGCTGCCGCCCAAGTACGAGGCGGTGCGCACGGTTCTCGAGATGCTCTCCCCCACCACGCTCAACGACGACGACGTCGCCGCGGGCTGGCTGGAGATATTCGAGCTGACGGCCGGCCAGAGCGCGCCCGGCCAGCAGAGCGTGGACGCCACCGGTGACCGCCGCGAGGCCCTGCGCCAGGTAGCCGTACCCTGCCGCGCGATCGCCTTCTCCGACGACCTCATCTGCCCGCCGCATCTGGTCGCAGAGGTCGCTGACGCCATTCCGGACTGCGACTACCTGGAGATTCCCCGGTGCGGCCACCTGGGGAACCTGGAGAACCCGGACGCGGTCAACACGGCGATCATCGAGTTCCTTGACAAGAACTGACGGGCGGGCGGACCAGCAAGGGGACGGTCCGGTACAGGGCCACGGCACACAGCCACCGGGCCGGCGGCTGGGTCGTGGGCCCTGCGGCTCCTCAGCCTCGGACCGGCGCACGCGTGCGTCGCTGAGCCCGTCAGGAGGTCAGCCGGTCGCGCTCGACGGCTTCGTAGAGGGCCCGGATGTTGGCGCTGCCGAAGCCCCGGGAGCCTTGGCGCTGGATGAGCTCGAAGAAGAGGGTGTTGCGCTCGTAGGGCGAGCGGCTGAACACCTGGAGGAGGTGGCCCCACTCGTCCCGGTCGGCCAGCACCTGGGCCTTGCGCAGCTCGGATATCCGCTGGGCGTCCCCTTCGAAGCGCTCGGCCGGCAAGTCGTAGTACGCGTCGGGGGTGTTGAGGAACTCGACGCCACGGTCCCGGGCTTCGCCGACCGCGGCGATGATGTCGTCGACGAGGAACGCCAGGTGCTGCAGGCCCGGTCCGCTGTTGCGCTCCAGGTAGGTGTCGAGCTGTCCGCGCTCCTTCGCCGGATCCGGCGCGACGAGGGTGAAGGTGGCACGGCCGGAGGCGCTGCGCACCACGATGGAGTCCATCGCCTGGCCGCCGACGGAGACGTATTCGCAGGAGTACCGGGAGAAGCCGAAAGCGTCCCGGTAGTAGTCGGCGTACCAGTCGAGGGTGCCGCCCGCGAGACAGACCGCGACGTGGTCGAGCAGCCGGATCCGGGCGGGCGTGACCGTCGGCATGGGCAGGCAGGGCATCCATCGGCGGCCGTCGGCGAGCAGTTCGCCCTGCGGGACGGCGGCCGGGAGCAGGGTGTGGACGACACCGCCGAAGCCCGAGACCACGAGGTTGCCGCGGGCCGAGTCGAGCCGCATGACGCCGGCCCCCACCGCCCGCTCGCCGGCTGCCGCCGGGTCGTCGCAGCTGAAGGCGAGGTCGGCGATGCCGTCGCCGTGGCTGTCGAGGAAGCGCCAGATGCCCCGGCCCGAGGTGACCACCAGCTTCACGTCCCCCTGGCACAGCAGCACGGAGCTGCGGTCGGTCTCCACCGAGTCCGCGACCTTGCTGAAGCCCAGGGCCGAGACGAAGTAGTCGACGGCGGAGACTTTGTCCGAGGTGAACAGTTCGCAGTAGACGATGTCCTGCACAGCCATGTGCTGGCTACCTCCTGAACGGGCCGATTGCCGATGGCGTTTCGTGGGGGACGTGGCTTCGCGGATCCGGGCAGACGGACGGGGCAGGGCCGCCGGGTCTTCGCGGCTCACGAAGGCCTGGTGCCCTGCCCCGACGGGCCCTGCCGGTGCCGCGGTGCTACCAGCGCCACTCCTGCTGCTTGAAGAGGTGGCCGGCCTTGATGTTGCGGTCCTTGCACCAGGCGAGGAACTCGTCGATCTGCTTGAGCTGGTAGGTGTCCTCGTTGTAGGTGGTGGCCATCACATGGCCGAGCCACTCCTCCTCGCCCATGGCGTAGACGTACGCCTCGCGGGCGCCGAGCTCGGTCATGATGGCGGCGGCCTGCTCGGCGTTGGATCCGGAGAGCTTGCGCGTGCTGGTCATCTTCTTGGGCATGGGGACGGTCAGCAGCGCCTGGTAGAGCCAGATCAGCGACGCGCCGTCGCATTCCATGCCGAGGAACGCGATGTCGGCGGTGCCCAGATGGTCCTTCACGTAGCGGTAGAGCGAGGGCTCGATGCCGGAGGAGTCGGCGCCGATGAAGACCTTCTTGCCGGCCAGCTCGGCCCAGTAGGTGGACTTGGCGCGGATGTCCAGGTCGCAGTGCTCGCCGAGGAACGGCGTTGCGGTGATCTTGCCGCCGGGGAACTCGACCTCGTCGAAGTCGTCGACCTCGATGACGTTGAAGCCCTGGTTCCGGAGCATCAGCGCCATCGACGGGTCGGCGAGATTGCCGCGCGAGGAGCGCGGGACGACGATCGCGCCGAGGCGGCCGCGCAGCTGGAGCAGGGTCTCCAGGACGATGTGGTCCTGGTGGCCGTGGGTGATCAGCACCAGGTCGATGAAGTCCGGCAGGTCGTCCAGCGTGTACCGGTCGCCGGCGGTGCTGTCGGCGCTGATGAAGGGGTCGGTGACGATCGCGGCCTCGGGCGTCTGCAGGACCAGGCAGGCGTGCCCGAAGTAGCGGATCCGGCCGCCGCTGTCGATGTGGCGGTCCTCGGACAGCTCCGGACGGTCGGTCAGCAGTTTGGTGAGCTGGGTGGCCTGGGCATCGTCCAGACCCAGCGCCTCGCGGAGGTGGGCGAGCGTGGCGCCGTGCACACGGGCCTTGAACAGCTCGGCGAGGCCCTCGTGACGGAACGGGATGTCCAGCTCCAGGACGTCCGGCGAGGGCAGACGCGGGGTGCTCAGAATGAACGGGCGCTCGATCCCGGTCTCCAGGGAGAGCTGCACCGACTGGCGAGACTCGTCGTAGACCTTGCTCTTGTAGACCAGAGGCTCCATGAAGCGGATCTGTGCCTGGTTGTCGGTGTCGTACACGAGCTCGACGAGGCCGCCCAGTTCCTCGGGCATCTTGGAGTAGAGCGGGGTGAGGTCGTAGCCGGTGGCGTTCGCGCGCAGGATCTCCTGGCCGGCGGCGATCGCCTCGGCGAAGCGCAGCATGTCCGCCCGGTCACGCTTGATCGTGGCGAGCAGGTCGCGGACCTCGTCGGCGCGCGACTCGGGGATGTTGATGAAGTAACCCCCGCGCAGCTCCAGGTTGTTGCTCGCCGTGACGTGCACCTGGGGCGACTGCAGGTACGACTCCAGCAGCGGCACCTGCAGGAACGCGAGGTTCATCGCCGCCTGCACCGGCGCGATGGTGTACGGCCAGGCGAAGAACCTGTCCACCAGCGGCTCGATGATGGCCTTCGACCGCAGGAAAAGCTTCTCGTCGGGCATCTGCTCCCTCTCTCCAGAAATAAACCAGAAGGAATTGACCAAGCGGCCGGGAGGTAACCGGAATCACGGGTGCTCGGCCGCACGTTGACGGAATGACGACCAGAGAGAATCAGCTCGGGCCGGAGCCCGGAAAGCCGACGAAACCACATCCGCCTCGCCATACACGGATTGCCGCACGCAGCGCGCTCTCCGGAATCAGGATGGCCCGGGGCGGCGCAGTGGATCAATACTCGCCCGCCGCGCACGGTCCTTGAACAGGAAGCCGGACGCCGGGTGGCCCGAAAAGGCCCAGGACGTCCGCTCCCCCTGTGCAACTGCGTCGGCGCGCCGGTTGAACAGCCGGCCCGTCGGGTGGGCAGAGGGGCGGCGCCGGGAAAGACTGACGGGCGTGCGTCAGCGCCCGGGTTTCTCCGGGACGAGCTCGTGCACCGGTACGACGTTGAGGAAAGCGACGTCCCCGATGCGCTGCGCGGTCAGGCCCGTCACCGTGAGCGACTGGTCGTCGTTCAATACCACCGAGGCACCCTCGTCGGCCAGGAGCGCGGTCAGCACCGCGACGTCGGGGGTGCGTACCAGCACCCGAGGCCTGGCCTCACGGCCGAGGAGCAGCGTTGCCCGCCGCCCCTCGACCCTGCGGCCGTCCGAGACGACCACCAGGTCCTCGGCCAGGCCGGTGAGTTGTATCGGGGGCTGGCCGGAGACGAGCACGGTGCGGCCCTCACCGGCCAGCCGCCGGAACAGGTTGCCCGCCCAGGCCAGCCCGCAGTGGTCCAGCCCGTTGAGCGGCTCGTCGAAGACCAGGACCGGCGGGTCGCCGAGCAGCGCACAAGCGACGCCGAGGCGTTGGCGCATGCCCAGCGAGAAGGTGCCGATCCGGCGGTCCTCCACCTCGGCCAGGCCGGCCTCGTCCAGCACCTGGTCCACCCGGCCGCGGGGCAGCCCGTACCGGCGGACCAGCCCGGTGAGGGACTCCCGGGCGGTGTTGCCGGCATGGCGGCAGTACACGCCGCTGGTTTCCAGAAGTACGCCGACCTCGCGCGGCCCGGGCGGGCCGTCGCGGAACTCCCGGCCGGCGATCGAGGCGCTGCCGTCGGTCGGAGTGCTCAGGCCCAGCAGCAGCCGCAATGTCGTGCTTTTGCCCGCGCCTTCCGGCCCGAGCAGTCCGGTGACGCGTCCGGCCTCGGCCGTGAAGCTCAGACGGTCGACGACCGTGGCTCTGCCGTGACGTTTCGTCAGTTCTCTGATCTCGATCATGATCACCATGGTGAAGAGGGCCGGGCCCGCACCGCATCGGACCTTGGGCGGCAACGACCGACGGAACCTGTCAACCCCTGGGCTGACATCTGCAGCCCGACGCCGCCCGGGAGCGGATCTGTTTTCGGCCACCGCGACCGGTCGTCCACGGCCGCCTCACGCCCGCGAGGACGGCCAAGTCTTTCCGACGAAGATCCCTCCCTGCAAAGCGGAGGGTGCCGCCCGTACGCGTTGCGGGCCGGGGGCCGTCGGGCTCCCGGTCCGCCACCGTCACCAGGCCGGAAGGCGGTGGGCGCCGAGACGGTCGGTCAGCAGGGCCACCAGCTCGGCCGCCCGCTCGTCGACGAAGAAGTGGTCGCCGGGCACCTCCAGGCACTCCACCACGCCAGTGGAGTAGTCGCGCCAGGATTCCGCCCGGGCCGCGGTGGCGGTGATGTCCTCCACTCCCGAGAGCACCAGCAGGTCGGTGGAGACCGGCACCGGGGTACGGTTCCGGTTGGCCTCGGCGTAACGGCCGTAGAGCCCCACGTCGTGCCGCAGGACCGGCATCACCAGCTCGCGGATCGCCCGGTTGGTGAGCATCTCCAGGTCCAGGCCCCGGTAGAGGTCCGCGAAGGTCCCGAGGAAAGCGTCGTCGTCCAGTCCGCCGAACCACTCGGGCTCCCAGGGCAACTGTGACGGCGCCGGGCAGGCAGCCAGCACCAGCAGCGCAGGCGGGCGGCCCGCCGCCTCGGCGGCCAGCGTCAGTTCGTAGGCGACCAGCGCGCCCATGCTCACCCCGAACAGCGCGTACGGCCGCTCCCCCGCGCCGAGCAGCTCTGGGAGCAACCGCGCCGCCAGCTCAGGAAGGTCGGCCGCCGGAGCCTGGCCCATGGTCAGCAGGTGCCCCGGGTAGTCGAGGCCGGACAGGCGCGGGGCGCCGGCCGGCCGCGGCCACTTGCTGAAGATCATGCTCGTACCGCCCGCATAGGGCAGGCAGAACATCTGCTCTATCCGGTCCGACTCCGTCATCGGTGGCTCCCCCACTCTCGAAGGCCGGTCTCGAAGGCCCCCCGTCAACTCTGCCTCCATCTTGAGTGGTTCGGCGTGTGCCGCGGGAGCGGTTCTCCGAAAAACCTACCGCAAGCCGGGGGAACTCGCCGAAATAGCGGCGCGACGGCGATTTATACGGCACCTGTTCACCGTTCGGTCGAGATGACGTGCGGGGTGCGGTCAATACGATGGCGATCCCGTGGATTCGCGCGCCCCACGAGTCGCGCACGAATGGTGAGCAGGCGGCCAGATCCCGCTGGACCAAAACACCGATGGGCGGCACTCATCCGCCCGTGAACCTTTTTCTCGTTGCGGAGACCTCATGCATTGCCTTGCTCTGTCCGTCCGATGCATACCCGTTCACCGGCAGGTGATCCCCGGTGATTGACAATCGCGATGTCCTGCAGAAACTGACCGACTTGTTCGAGGCCGCCGCCGCGTCCTACCGGATGATTCCGCACCCTCCCGAGGGGCGGACCGACGTGGCCAGCCGGTTGCGGCGGCACCCGCTGGAGCAGGCTGCCAAGTCCATCGTGGTGCGGGTCGCCACCGGCAAGCGCTCCCGGCGCTATGTGCTCGCGGTGGTTCCCGGTGACCATCGGGTCGACCTGGACGCGCTGGCGCAGCGGTACGGCGGCCGGGAGGCCTCCTTCGCCGCCCGCGAGGTCGCCGAACGGCTGGCTGGCAGCATCAGCGGCTCGATCACGCCCTTCGCGTTCTCACCCGAGCTGGACCTGCTGGTCGACGAGGGCCTGTTGGTCCATGACGAGATCTACTTCAACGCCGGCCGGCTGGACCTGTCGGTCGCGCTCTGCGTCGCCGACTACGTGGCGCTGGCCCGGCCCACCGTGGCACCGATCGCGGCCTGAGCCGCCGCCGCTGTTCAACCGGCGCGAGGGCGCGGTTGGACAGCGGCGGCGTGGCAGGTGTAACGCGGCTGCCGTGTTCTGAGCCCGGCGTCCGGCGTCTCGGGCCCGAGTCCTCCTCGGCGCCGAGCGGCTCGTCGGACTGCCCTGACCTCAGCGGAGCTCCGCTTCACGTGCCGACGTGCCCTGCGTCTGGAACTGGGTGTGGTAGAGGTCGGCGTAGAGGCCGTTGGCGGTCAGGAGTTCGTCGTGGGTGCCGTGTTCGCGGATGCGTCCGGCCTCGACGACCAGGATCTGGTCGGCCTCGCGGATGGTGGAGAGCCGGTGGGCGATCACCAGGGAGGTGCGGCCGGCGAGCGCGGTCTTCAGGGCGCGCTGGATGGCTGCCTCCGACTCGGAGTCCAGGTGGGCCGTGGCCTCGTCGAGTACGACGATCGGCGGGGCCTTGAGCAGCAGCCGGGCGAGGGCTATCCGTTGCTTCTCACCGCCGGAGAGGCGGTAGCCGCGGTCGCCGACGACGGTGTCGAGTCCGTCGGGCAGGGCGTTGACGGCGTCCCAGATCAGTGCGGCCCGGCAGGCTTCGATGATCTCCTGCTCGCTCGCGCCCGGGCGGGCGTAGTCCAGGTTGGCGCGCAGGGTGTCGTGGAAGAGGTGGGCGTCCTGGGTGACCACGCCGACGGTGTCGCGCAGTGACTGC